>JAENXK010000002.1 GCA_016649615.1 Thermoleophilia bacterium | reverse complement strand
TTCCATGACCAGCTCGTAGTGATGTTCCAGCTCGCCCGGACCGGCCAGGCCACCGTCGATCATCACGTACGCGAACCGCCCGGACCGGTTCGCCCGCCAGTCCATCTCGCCACACCAGCGCTCCAGCAGCGGCGTGAAGGTAAGCGCTCCTTCGACCATCGCCGCGGTCGTACGGCCGGTCCGATCGAGGGCGTAGACGAATCCGAGGTGGATCTTGCCTTCGTTGCGGAGGCTTGCCTGGCTCAGCGGGCCAGGACCCCGCTCGAGGATGGTCGACCCGACCCCGCGCTCAGCGAGCGCCAGGGCCAGGGTGACTCCCTGAATCCCCGCACCGATCACGATCAGATCTTCCGACGTCCTCTCCACGCCGGCGGAGTTTATCCCCGGCGTTTTCTGACCCGCTCGGCTGATGCGATACCTTGGTCTTGGTGTGCTGGGGGGATTTCGGCCGTAAATGACCGGAGGGAAATTGGATTTCGGGATCGACAAGCTGATCGAGCGCCGCGGCCCCGGCCGCCGGACCCGCCTTGCCTGCCTTCTCGCGACATGCGCCGCCTTCCTGGCCCTCGGATTCGCCGGGACCGCCCAGGCCGGCACGAGCGAGACCATCGAGCTCCCCAGCGGAGCCGAAAGGACCACTTATGCGGTCGGCCCGATCGAGGTGACTTCCGGGCAGAACCGGATCGCCTACAAACCGATCACCGGCAGTGAGAAACCGGCGGTGGACGGCTGGATCACCCGGATCGTCCCGAACATGGTCCGGGCCGATGGCTCGGTGCCGCTTTCCAGCAAGGTGATGTTCCACCACGGCGTCTGGATCAACACGTCCGCCCCGGCGCGCGAACGGCTCTTCTTCGCCACCGGCGAAGAAAAGACCAACGTAGAGATTCCGGCGGGCTATGGCTACCGCTACAGGGCGAGCGACAACTGGATCCTGAACCACATGCTGCACAACCTCGAGCCCGAACCGATGACCCTGTTCGTCACCTACACGATCGACTTCATCCCGGACAGCTCACCGGCGGCTGCAGGCATCACCCCGGTCAAACCGATCTGGATGGATGTGGAAAGCGGGATCTACCCGGTCTTCGACGTTCACCGGGGCTCAGGCGGACCAGACGGCGAGTTCACCTACCCGCAGGACGCAGAGGATCCCTACCCGCCGGGGGTTAAGAAGAACGAGAAGAAGATCACCGAAGACGGTGTGCTGGTCACAACGGCCGGCCACGTGCATAGCGGGGGGCTCTCGACCGACCTCTACCTGAAGCGTGAGGGCGCGAGTTACGCCGGGCCCACGTGCGATCCACCGAAGAGCTACGCGACTGCGATCAAGAAAGCCAAGCGCAAACAGAAGAAGCTGAGCAGGCGCCAGAAGAAATTGCGCAGGAAGATGAGCAGGACGGCGAACAGGCGGGCGAAGGCGAACCGGAAGTCGCAGAAGAAGATCAAGCGGCGCAAGCGTTCCAACTCGAAGAAGCTGAGGCGGTTGAAAGCGAAAGCCTCGGCCGCGATGAAGGCCCACCAGGCCTGCGTCGACACGCAGCCGAAGGTGGAGGGCAACCGGGTTCACCTGTTCAAGTCGAGGGTCAATTACTTCGAACCGAGGGGGCCGGTCTCCTGGGACATGGCGATGTACGGCACTGCGCCGGACTGGCGAGTCGAGGTCAAGGCCGGCGATACGCTCGAACTGCAGGCGACATATGAGACCGAGCGGGCTTCCTGGTACGAGTCGATGGGGATCAACGTCGTCTACATGGCCAAGGAGTCCGGCGGAGATGACCCTTACCGGACCCGGGTCGACCACGACGGTGTGCTCAACCACGGGCACTACGCAGAAAACGACGATCACGGCGGCACCGGCCCGACGGTCGGGCCGGACCCGGCCACCCTCCCGGACGGCTTGGCCTCCGGCGGGCCGTTCAAGATCGGCGGCTTCAGCTACGAAGCCGGCGACTACCGGATCCCGGGCAGCATCGGCCGCCCGCCGGTGGTCAAGCAGGGCAAGTCATTCACCTTCGAGCTTGCCTCTGGAGACGCGAGCAAGGAGATCTGGCACTCACTCACCTCGTGCGAGTCACCCTGTAACAGGTCGACCGGGATCGGCTACCCGATCCCCGACGGCGAGTTCCAGTTCGACTCCGGGCAGTTGGGGACGGGAGGGCCACCGACCGTGGAGCGGAACACCTGGTCGACCCCGAAAGACCTGCCGGTCGGCACCCATACCTTCTTCTGCCGGATCCACCCGCTGATGCGTGGTGCGATTCGCGTGGTCAAGCCTTAGAGCACCCCGCCGGACCCGGGCGAGCGGCGTGTGTCCGGGTGCTTCCGTGAACGGCTCCATCCCACGACCATATCCGGGGAGTGGTCCGATCGGAAACGGGAAGTTTTGCGGCGACCGGGCCGGCGGCAATAGGCTCTCGGCATGAAACTGAGCGGACAGCGCGTGCTGGTGACCGGAGCCTCCTCGGGGATCGGGGCCGAGATCAGCCGCGAGATGGCGCGGCGCGGATCGCACCTGATCCTGGTTGCCCGGGGCGCCGAAAAGCTTGAAGCGCTGGCCGGCGAGCTCCGCGAAAACGGCGCCACCGTCGAGATCGAGGTATGCGACCTGAGCAGTGACGCCGAGATCGCCAGGCTGGCCGGACGTGTGCTGGACGGCGATGGTGCGCCCGACGTGCTGATTAACAATGCCGGCGCCGGCAGGTGGCTGGCGACCTGGGAGACCGAGGCCGGCTACGCGGAGGAGGCGATGAGACTTCCCTATCTCGCCGCCTATGAACTGACCCGGCAGCTGCTGCCGGCGATGCTCGAGCGCGGCTCGGGCTGGATCCTCAACATGACCTCGGCCGCCGGCTTCCTCGCGATTCCCGGCGCGACCGCCTACGCCGTCGCGCGCTGGGCGATGAGGGCCTTCAGCTA
This sequence comes from Thermoleophilia bacterium, assembly GCA_016649615.1. GTDB lineage: Bacteria > Actinomycetota > Thermoleophilia > Solirubrobacterales > 70-9 > 67-14. Next base: position 56,485 of record JAENXK010000002.1, on the reverse strand, counting down.
CGAACTCGAGGCCGAGCTTCGCGGGAGCGGCATCGGCGTCACCCTGCTGGTCCCGTTCGAGGTCGACTCCCCCTACTTCGACAACAACCCTGGCTCCCGGGAGCGAATTCCGAAGATCGCCCGCCTGATCGGGGAGATGACTCCGGCCGACGTGGCCCAAGAGGCCGCCGATTCGATAGAGCACGAGCGCCGCGAACGGATGCTGCCCTGGAGGGGCCGGCTGATCTACCGGCTTACCCCTCCGCCGCTGATGCGGTGGCTGCTTTCTTCCACCGGCTGGAAACGGCAGAAGGGGCAGGCCTGACCGGGTCCGCGGCGGAATATGGCCCGGCGGGGCAACGATAGTTCCCCGCCCATGAACGGCCGGGCCGCCGACGCATCGCGACGCAGGGCGCTGGCGCTGCTGGCCATCGCTCTGGTGCTGTCGATGTCCACCTGGTTTTCGGCCTCGGCGGTCCTGCCGCAGCTGCGTGCCGAGTGGGCGCTCTCGGATTCCGCCGCCGCCTGGATGACGATCGCCGTCCAGCTCGGCTTCGTTTTCGGAGCGGTCACCTCGGCTCTGCTCAACATCTCCGACGTTGTCAGGGCGCAGCGGGTGATCCTGTTCGGCGCGGTTTTCGCCGCGCTCGCAAACGGGTTGATCATCTTCGCCCAGGGGCCCGAACTGGCACTTCCTCTCCGCTTCGCCACCGGGGTCTTCCTGGCCCAGGTCTACCCGCCGGCGCTGAAGGTGATGTCAACCTGGTTCCGGGAGCGAAGGGGAACCGCGCTGGGGGTGCTGGTCGGAGCCCTGACCGTGGGTTCGGCCCTGCCGCATCTGGTCAACGGGCTGGGCGGCCTCGACTGGCAGTTCGTGATCCTGGTGACCTCGGCGCTGACCCTGGTCGGGGGGATGATCGCCGGGCTCGCCGTTTCCGATGGCCCGTTCCCCTTCCCCCGGGCCGTCTTCGACCCCCGTCAGGCTCGCCGCGCCCTGGCCAATCGCGGGGTGCTCCTGGCCACCCTCGGCTATTTCGGCCACATGTGGGAGCTCTACGCGATGTGGGCCTGGTTCGTGATCTTTTTCGCGGCGGCACTCGAAACTCACGGGACCGTCTCTGGCCCGGAAGCCGCCTACGCCACGTTCGCCGTGATCGGGATCGGCGGACTGGGCTGCTGGGTCGGCGGCATCCTCGGTGACCGCTGGAGCCGGACCAAGACGACCGTGCTGATGATGCTGGTCTCCGGGCTCTGCGCCCTGACAATAGGACTTTTTTTCACCGATCCGACCTGGGTCGTGCTGGCGATCGGGCTGGTCTGGGGATTTACCGTGGTCGCCGACTCGGCTCAGTTTTCGACGATCGTCACCGAGCTGGCCGACCAGGCTTACGTCGGTACGGCCCTCACCCTCCAGCTGGCGCTCGGCTTCATCTTCACGGTGGCGACGATCTGGCTGATCCCGATCCTCCAGGATGAATTCGGCTGGCGCTGGGCTTTCGCATTCCTCGCCCCGGGACCGCTGCTCGGTATCGCGGCGATGCTGAGGCTCCGGGCTTCTCCCGAGGCGGCGATGATCGCCGGCGGCCGCGGTTGAGCCCGCCTGGCGGATCCGGAACTACCCTGCCGCTCCCGCCGTCCAGGCCCGGCCGATCTCCTCAACGTGTCTGTCGTCGGTGCCACAGCAGCCGCCGAGCACGTTCAACCGGGGCAGCTGTCCGCGCAGGCCGGCGTACCTCGCGCCCAGGTCTCCGGGGTCGCCGGCATCGAGTTCGGTCGCCTCATCCAGTTCGGCGTGGCTCATCTTCGAGGCGTTGGCGCGCAGGCCACGAATCCGCTCGCGCCAGGGTCCGGCATCCGCGAGTACCGAGTCGAAATGGGACGGGTGCGCACAATTGAGCATGAAGTAGGCGATTTCCGAATCGGCGTCGGCCGCCTCGATCGCCTCCCCAAGGTCCTGCCCGCTCGGAAGCCGGCCGTCGGTCTCGACCGTGAACGAGATCGCGACCGGCATCCCCACCGCAGTCGCGGCCCGGGCGATGCCGACTGCCTCGTCGAGATAGGTCATCGTCAGTGCCGTGACCATGTCGGCCGCGGTATCGGCGAAAGTATCGATCTGCTGTGAGTGGTAGTCGGCAGCCGCCTCGGCACTGAGGACTTCGGCCGGGCTGTAGCCGTCGTCGTGGGGACCGATGCAGCCGCTGATTACGATCGGCGAGACCTGCGTTTCCGGATTCTGCCCGGCCTCGGCCCGGATCTCTTCCATCAGCCCGATCGCTTTTCGGTTGAGGCGCTCGAGTTCGACGGCGTCACGGCCGAGCCGGTCACCCCAGGCCCGGCTCGCCCGCCAGGTCGGACTCTCGAGTATGAACCCCGCCCCGAACCCGGAAGCCGCTCGCAGGTAAGGACGGTAGTAGCGCCTGATCTCTTCGCTGCCCTCGGGGTCGTCAAGCAGAGGAAACGCGGCAAACTCGGGAAGATCATTCCCGCGGTGGAAGATCAGGGTCGTCTCCATTCCGCCGTCGCTCAGGAAGAGATCACCCTGAAGCTGCGGCAGCGAGCTGCGGTAACGCGCAGGCATTTCGATCAGGTGAAGATGATCTGGCCGCCGGCTGCGTAGTCGTAGAACTCGCCGACCGTGATGATGTCCTCGACCTGGGGCATGAAGTCGTCCTTGTCCAGCCCGAAAAGGTCAACCGATGCCTTGCACCCGTAAAGGGGAGCGCCTGAATCGGAGATCATCTCGAGAAACTCGGGGATCGGCGGGATGTCGAGCTTCTCCATCTCCCCCGCCAGCTTCTTGGTCACCATCGACGACATGCCGGGCAGGCCGCCCACCATGGTGGCCAGATGCAGGCCGGGGTTCCCGACCGTCGAGACCTTGACGTTGTCGTTTTTGGACTTGTTGATCGCGTCCAGCCCGAAGAAGGTGAAGAAGACGTTGGCTTCGATTCCCTCCATCCGGGCACCGTTGGCCATGATCAGGCCGGGGTAGATGCCCTCGAGAGAGCCCTTGGAAATGATCACCGAGACCTTCTTGATCGGTTCGGCGCCTTCGTCGTCGGCCTGATCGACCGTCTCGTTCATTTCAGCTACTTCGCTCATCCTGTCCTCGCTTTCTAGATGCAGCCGCGCGGCTTGGGGATTCCGGCGATCTTTGCAGCCCGCTTCGCGGGCCCTTTGGGAAACAGTTGGTACAGCTCTTTGATCGGGACCCCGGAAGCCTTTCCGAGGGTCCGGATCGAAGGCGCCGAGCCGTCCTCGAGATAGGACTCGCGCATGTAGTTGATCACCATCCAGTGACGTTCGGTGAGCTGATCGATTTCGTTTTCGGCGGCGATCTGCTCGGCGATCTGCTCGTTCCACTGATCGGGGTCGGTCATGAAACCCTCGTCGTCAACCTCGACCGGTGTGCCGGCATAGGTGGCGGTACTCATCCGTTGTCTCCTTTTTCGCTTGTGACCGGCTGCTTGCCGGCCATGGACATCTGGGCGCCTACCCCCGGCATGTCGCGGCCGGGGAGGAGGGCGTGCCAGTAGAAAGGCTGAAAGGCAAGCTTAGCGAGGTGGTTCAGTCGCGATTCCCGCAGCAGGGGAAGCGGGCCGGCTTTGCTCGGATAGCGCCCGGGAAGCGGCTCGACCTCGTAGTTGAAATCGATCAGCAGCGCCTTGTGAAATCCGGTCTCGATGAAGCAGTTGACGTGACCGTCGTAGCTGCCCTCGAGTTTTTCGCCGTCCAGGAAGCGGCCGATGTTGTCGGTCAGCGTATCGCCTTCGAAATGGGTGGCCGAGCCGGCCTTGGATGTCGGAAGGTTTGTCGCATCGCCGATCGCAAACACGTTCGGTGCCGCCTCGCTCTGCAGTGTGTTCGGGTCGGTCGGCACAAACCCGAGATCGTCGCCGAGCCCCGGCGAGCGGGCGACAAACTCTGAACCGCCGTGCAGCGGAATCGCGGCCAGCAGATCGAACGGGATCTCGCGCTCGTCCCAGCTGATCAGCCGGCCGGCTTCGGCGTCCACCCGACCGGTCGCGAACTCCGCCTCCAGCGAGATCTCCTTCTCTTCGAACATGCCGGCAAGGTGCTCGGCGGCTACCGGCTTGGTGAAGGCCGCGTCCAGCGGAGTGACATAGGTGATCTCCACCTCGGAGCGAATCCCCCGCTCTTGGAAGTACCAGTCGGCGAGAAAGCAGAATTCGAGCGGCGCCACCGGGCACTTGATCGGCATGTCGATCGTATTGACCACCAGCCGGCCACTGTCGAATTTGCTCAGGGCGTCCCGCAGTGCCACCGCGCCATCAAGGGTGTAGAAGTCGAACGCCTTTTCGCCCCAGCCGGGTCCGGTCAGTCCCTCGGTCTCATCCGTCAGCAGCGACACCCCGCTGGCGACCACGAGGACGTCGTAGCCGATTGAGGAACCGTCGGCCAGGTAAACGGTGTTGTCTTCAAATTCCACCCGGTCGACCTCGGCGAGACGGAACTCGATCCCGTCGTTCAGCTGCTCTGACCGGGAGCGCACGATGTCCTTGGGCTGAGCCAGGTCGAACGGCACGAACAGCAGGCCGGGCTGGTAGAGATGGTCGTCGTCGCTGTCGATGACCACGATCTCCGCGGCATCGCGATCGTACATGCGGCGCAGGCGATTCGCGGTGAGCGTGCCGCCGGTTCCGGCTCCGATGATGACAATTTTCTTACTCATGGTTCAAGTATGCCGAACTGCCGCTACCCGCCGCACTCCTTCAGAGTTGACAGGACCTCCTGATCGCTCACCTGGGAGAAATCCCGGTACTGCTGGCCGACACCGAAGAACAGAGACGGGGTCGAAAGGCAGACCACCTCGTCCGACTCGGCGCCCAGCCGGTCCAGCGAATCCGGCGGGCAGACCGGTATCGCCAGGACCAGTCGCCGCGGTCGCTGCCGGCGCACCGCGCGGAGAGCGGCCGTGTCGGTCAGTCCGGTCGCGACGCCGTCGTCGACCACGATCACAGTTCGGCCGTTCAACTCGACGGGCGGGCGGCTGCCGCGGTAGGCCGACACCCGCCGGCCCAACTCCGCCGTCTCTTCGGCGATGATCGCGTCGAGGTCTTCCTGCCCGATCCCGATCTGGCGCACCGCATCCGGGTCGATCACGCGGGAGCCGTCTTCGGCGACCGCGCCGACCCCGTACTCGGGATTGTGCGGGGCGCCGAGTTTGCGCACGGCGAGAATCTCAAGCGGAGCACCCAGCGCCGCTGCGATCTCCTTCGCCACCGGAACCCCGCCACGGGGGAGCGCAACCACGACCGGATCTTCTTCGGCGAGCGGCCCCAGCCGCTCGGCCAACCGCCGGCCGGCATCCCGGCGATCGGCGAACCTTTCGCTCTCGGGGTCAAACTCGAACATGCACACAATCTACGCCGACGGCCTTACGACCCCCTCAATACGGAACGGATCGCGGTGCTCTCCGGCGCCGGTCAGGAAAAGAAACTGGCCGGCAGGTTCTCGCGGAGAAACTCGGCGACCTCCGGGCCGCTGTCCCGCTCGATCATGTTCAGCGCCGGGATTCCGACCAGCCGGTCGATCAGCCTGACGCCCGCCTCGGTGGCCGTCGATCGGCCCGAGACCAGATCGGGCTTCATCTCGAAGGCGTCGATCACGCCCATTACCGCGTACGGGTCCGAGGCGCACAGAACCGTTATCGCCACGTTTTCGGCGAGGACCCGCATCGCCACGTCGCCTCGGTAGGGCTCCAGCGGAGAGGCGCCGGCCTCGACCACCAGGATGTCGGGCCCGGTCGCCGCCAGCTTGGAGATCAGCAGCCGAAGGGCCTGCTCGTATTCTTCCGGCGGCACCACCGTGGACGGCAGCCCGACGTCGACGAAGTCGGCGATCACGTAGGCCCCCGCTTCCTGCATGGCCAGAGTGTCTCGGAGCCGGCCGACCCCGGTGACTTTGGCGCCGGCGACCCGCTTTCCCATCTCGACCAGTTCCCTGATCATCGCGACTGCCGCGATGGTCTTGCCGGCGTCCATCGAGCTGCCGATGATCAGGATCACCGGGGCCTCGAGTTCGCAGGGGTCGGTCGGCGTCACGAACCCCTTCATGGAGCACACCCGGCCGCCCCTGACCGCATGGCCGAGGTACCTGACGTTCGCCATCTGAGCGCTGTGCCAGGCCGCCGAGGTGCAGACGCCGAGCACGCCGGCCGAGGTCAACGTCTGCATTCGAAGGTCTTCGCCGACCTCCCGCCAGTCGCCGACCAGCTCCAGGGTCGCCGCCCGGGTGCCGAGCGCGCCGATCAGGCGGTCGCCCGGACACAGTTCCTCAGCCGAGCCGTCAGCGGTCTCCACCGAGTAGGAATCGGGCCCGTCCCCGAGCATCTCGACCACAACGTAGTCGCCCCGTGCCCAGGTCTCCAGCGGCCGCGGTTCCATCTCGGGGTGCCACCGGTCAAAGTCGGTGATCCGGGTGACGCTTCCGAGCACTGTCCTGGGAGTATTCATCGCGTCACTGACCTGGTGAATCCGATTCTGCCGGCGGGCTCGAGAGCAGGCCGGCGAGCAGAGCGGCCCGCTCGGGCATGCGGTCGAGCACAAGATGCTCGTGATCGGCGTGGGCGCCGTCACCGACCGCGCCGAGTCCGTCCAGAGTCGCGGTGAAGGGCGTGGCCAGATTGCCGTCGGAGGCCCCGCCGACCTGAGCGTCTTCGATCTCGAGGCCGAGCGCAGAGGCGGCCAGGCGGGCCTGCTCCCAGAGGAGACGGTTGCGCGGGGACATCTCCAGCGGCGGTCGGCTGAACTCGCCCTCGACCGAGAGCGATATCCGGTCCCTGGTCGGCTCGAGGCTCCGGATGGCCCGCTCCACTTCGACCGCGTCCTCGGCTGTCACGACCCTGGTCTCGATCTCTGCCACCGCCTCGGGGGCGACGACGTTGGGGCGCATGCCTCCGTCGATCGTCCCCACGTTCACGGTCACTCCGCGATCTGCGTCGTTGAGCTCGAACAGGCGCCCGATCTGGTGAGAGGCTTCGAGGATCGCGCTGGCTCCGCCCTCGGGGTCGAGCCCGGCGTGGCTGGCGACCCCCGTCACCGTCAGGGTGAACCGGCCGACACCCTTGCGGCCGGTCTTCAGGCGGCCCCGGGGTCCGTAGGAAGGTTCCATGACCAGGGCGCGGGCCGCTTCCCCGGCCAGCCTGACTGTGTGCCGCCTCGAGTCCGGGCTGCCGATCTCTTCGTCGGCGTTCAGCAGCACGACCGGCCGGCAGGGCATCTCTGCCCCGAACTCGGCGTTGGCGCGCAGGGCGTAGAGCATCTGGACGAGGCCACCTTTCATGTCGAAGACGCCCGGGCCGTGCAGGCGGCCGTCGCGCTCAGTCACCGGCATCTTTTCCAGCGAGCCGACCGGCCAGACCGTGTCGAAGTGCCCGAGCAGAAGTTGGGTCGGCTCGTCCCCGCCACCGGGGGGCGGGGTCGCCAGGAGGTGATCGCAGCCTTCGACACCGGGAAGCACCTCGACTTCGAACCCCAGACCGGTCAGCTGGCCGCTCAGCATCGTCCGTAACCGGGCCAGGGCTTCGCCGTCCAGCGATGGAGATTCGACCTCGGCGAGGTCGATCAGGAGTTCCTTCATCTCCCCTTGGCGATCTCGCAACCACCCGAGGAGTTCAATCGGGTCGGGGGTCAAAGCTTGAAGTTCGTGTGGTACGGGAACGAGTACGTCTGGGATATCTTGGCGAAACGGCCAGGGGCGAGATAGGCGAGCGTGGGACTCTCCGCGAGCAGGTCGGCGTCATCTCCCTCCGAGGCACGCATCGAGCGCTCGTCGACGGCGGCGGCCACGACCTCGCCGATGATCAGTGTGTTGGCCCCGAAGCCATCAACCACTTGGTTCAGTCGGCACTCCAGCCAGAGATAGGCGTCCCTGACCAGCACCCCCTCAACCTCGGAGGCGGGAAAGGTCGGTACGGCTGCCAGACTCGGCTTGTCGCCTTCGGCCTGGCGGGGCGCCGCGGCCATACTGGTCTCGACGATCTGCTCGGGACGGGGAAAGCTGACCGTGAACACTCCCGTATCCTGCGCGTTTCGCTGGGTCGCGTGCCGGGGACTGCAGGCGAAGCAGAAGTAGTTGCTCCAGCCGAGCGGCATCGCCATGTGCTTGGGGGCGAGATCGTGCCCTTCGGCCTCCATTGTCCCGACCAGCACCAGCGGCGCGACTGTGAAAAACGACTTCCATATCGGCGAATCAACCGGCAGCGGTACCGGCCGCTGGCCCGGGGTTTCATCAGTCTCGCTCATGGCCGCCTCCTGGCTGGTGGGTCTCATGCGTTCTCACGAATCGCACCTCCGCCGGGCTACTGGTCGAGTCGGTCCCGGTGCCTTACAGGCTACTCCCGGACCGCGGTTCCTGCGCTGCCGGCCCCGCAGGGTCCGGCGCGGTCAGACGGCCTTCGAAAGGACCAGTCTGCTGTCCACCAGAGCCGCGGTGCGGTGGGCGGTGATCTCCAGGTAGCCGGGGTCGGACACCATCCCCACAAAGGCCTCGCGGGAGGGGTACTCGACCACGATCAGCATGTCCCATTCGAGGGCCTCGGGCCCGATGATGCTGTCTTCGCAGGCAGCGGCGACCAGCACCCGGCCGCCCGCCTTTTCCAGGAACGGCGCAGCCGCGGTGCCGTACCTGCCGTAGGCCTCGGCCCCGCTCACTCCGGCATCGATTCCATCGGCGGCATCCTTGAAGCGGAGCAGGTTGATCATCCGGATCGGCCCGGTGTCGGTCGATGCGGTGAGCACGGCTATCTGGTCTGCGGTGGGATCAATCGCCGGATCTGCCATCTGGCCGCTGACCCTACTCCGTCAGCGGCAGGCCGAGCCGCGGCATTTTCTCAGGCGTTCCGCCTCTGCCTGAAGGCGGGCGACCGTACCGGCGTAGGCGGGGTCTGCGGCAAGATTTTCCAGCTCGTCCGGATCCTGGCGCATGTCATAGAGCTCGGTCTCGCCGAATGACCAGTTGAGGTACTTGTACCGGTTCGTCCGCACCCCGTAGAACGGCAGATCGAACGCGGTCAGTGGCGTGTGGAACCTGAACAGCGGCCGCATCGCCTGGAGCAGCACCTTGCGGCGTGGCAGCTTGCGTTTCCCGCGGGCGGCCGGCATCAGTGAAACGCCGTCCATGACCCGGCCCGGCTTCGCCCCGGCCATGTCGAGGATCGTCGGGGCGAGGTCGACGTCGATCGAGTTGCCAGTTCGGCTCCCGCCCTCTTTCACCCCCGGCCCGCGGATGATCGTCGGCACCCTGATCGAATTCTCGTAGGGGAGGAACTTCGACCCCCACAGCCGGTGCTCACCCTGGAGGTAGCCGTTGTCCGAGTTGAAGATGATGAAGGTGTTGCGGAGTTCTCCGGCCCGCCGCAGCTCGCGCACGATCCGGCCCAGCTGATCGTCGACCGCCCGGACGGCCCCCAGGCGTCCGCGGTAGTCGTCGGTCATCTCCCCGATCTGCGCCTCGCTCAGCGACGGCAGAGACTTGAGGTTTTCGGCCTTGTCGGAAACGTCCGCCTCGTTGAACGAGGGCGGTTTCGGCAGCGGCACTTCGTCGAAGGTATGCCTGTAGCGCTGCGGCGGCCGGGGATCCGGCTCCGGTGCCCCGGGGCGAAGACCCTGCATGTGGTTGGTGTCTTCGGCATGCGGGCCGGGTGGCGAGTAGTAGAGGAAGAACGGCTTTTTCGCCGGGGCCGAGCGGCGCACGAACCGGGCCGCGTAACCGCCGCCGACGTCCATCGTGTAGTCGCGGTTCTTCTGGCTTCCGAAGTAGTCGAACGGCACGAAGACCGATCGGAAGCCGGCGAACAGCTCGCCGAAACTCTCCGGCGGATCGGTGATGAACAGTCGCGCCAGGGCGAGCTGCTTCTCGGCGTAGCCGCGGTCGCCCCAGTACCGGACCCGGCCGTCGATGTTCATCGCATAGTTGAAGTAGTCGTAGGTCGAATTGTCGAGCAGGGCGGCCCACCGGTCCCAGCCCGGGGGGATCTCACGCCGGTCGAGCGCCCCGTATTCATTCAGGTACTTGCCGACCATGGCTGTCCGGTAGCCGGCCCGCTTGAGCCACGGTCCCAGGGAGTTTTCCTGGTTCAGCTTCCCGGGCAGGTCCCGGAAGGTGTAGTAGCCGCCACTGTTGCCTCGGAAGTTGCTGAGTACCCGGTGGTTGTGCGAGAACTGACCGGTCAGAAGCGTCGTGCGGGCCGGGCAGCAGAGCGGGTAGGACACAAAGTAATTGGAGAACCCGGTGCCGCCGCGAACCATCAGACGGCGTACGTTCGGCATGTGTTTCACGTCGCCGAGGACCGCGTCATCGGCCTGGATCAGCACGATGTTGGGCCGCGCCCGATCCGCCTTCCGGGCCTCGCCGTAACCGGGATCGGCAGCCCCCAGGAGAAAAAACAGAGCGACCGCGGCCAGGCCGGCGAGCAGAATGCGCACGGCCGATCTTTCGCGGTATTGGCTCGGCTGTTTCAGAAGATCATCTCCGGCTGAGGCGAGGATTCTGGGGGGCCAATTCGAGGTCTCAGGCAGCCGGACATGGTTGCTCGCGAGCGCGCCCGACGGCGCGAACGGCCGCAAGTTCACCCTGAAGATCAACCAGGACGGCGCGATCGCAACGGTGAGCATGCGGTGCATCTCCAATCTGACCAGCAACGGGGGACAACTCGAGTTTACCCCGATCACCAAGGAGATCGAGGTCGCGCCGGGAGCGGTAGTCAGCGAGCAGCTGACCTGCCCCGACGGTTACAAGGGAGTCGTCGCCGGATGGGAATACGAAGACGGACTGATCCCGCTGGGCAACGACCCCCAGCCGATTACCCGGGTCTTCAAGATCTGGAACCCGACCGGGACCCCGTTGAACGCGACCCTCCACCTGCTCTGCCTGAGGCTCCGAACCGGATCGGCGACAACTCCGACCGAATTCGTGAACACGGCCTACGTAACCTCGAGCACTCCTCAGGAACCGGGCGCAAAGCTCTCCGATCAGGCAACCGTGACGGTGCTCGGCACTGCCCCGCCCGCTCCCGGAGGCACACCGCCCGCTCCCGGAGGCGGAGGACCCACCGTTACTGCTCCGGCGGCCGCGGGCGGCCCGACGATCCTCGGCGCGTCGATCTCCGGGCGCAGCCTCCTGCTCAACCTGAATACCGGAGGGGTGGCCGGCAGGGTCGCGGTCAAGTCAGCCAAGAAATTCCGGCTCGGCGGTAAGAGGATCAAGAGAAACCGCCTTCTCGGCCGCGCCGGCTTCGGAGTTCTGTCAGGCAGGTCCCGGATCAAGGTCAGACTGAACCGGATCGGCGTCCGGGCGTCTCGATCCGGCAAGCTCAAGCGGGTGCGCGTCACCGTGAAGACCGGCGCCGGCAAGAAGTCCGTGGTCATCCGCGTCAAGCGATAACAGCCGACCCGGGAGCGTCCGGCAGACAGCTAGGACGGGCGCCCCTCGTAGGCGGCGGTGAGCAGCCCGGCCAGCTCTGCCAGCATCGGCATCCTGGGGTTCGTCCTCATGCTGGGGTCGGCGAACGCCCCCTTGACCAGATCGGGCAGCGCGGCCTCGAATTCCTCGCGACCGACCCCCGCGTCGGCCAGTGAGCGCGGCATGTCAACCGCGTCGAGCAACCCGTCGACGCGGTCGAAGAAGCGTTCGCGCCGTTCATCCATGTCCTTGCCCCCCAGACCCAGCACCCAGCCCATCTGTGCGTACTTGTCGGGGGCCATGTAGGTCGAGTACCCGGGCGCCGGCATGAACTTGGTCGGGACCGAGGCGTTGTAGCGCAGCACGTGCGGCAGGAAGATGCCGTTGGCCCGGCCGTGGGGGATCCCGAAGCGGGCCCCGACCGAATGGGCCAGCGAGTGGTTGACCCCGACGAACGCGTTCGAAAAAGCGAGGCCGGCGATCGTCGCGGCATTGGACATCGCCGTACGCGCCTCGAGGTCGGCCCCGTCGGCGTAGGCCCGGGGAAGCGCGTCCATGATCAGGTTGATCGCCTGCATGCAGAACGCATCGGTATAGGCGGAGGCAAAGATCGACACTCCGGCTTCGAGGGCGTGAGTGAGTGCGTCTACACCTGTGTCGGCGGTCACCCCGGGCGGCATCGAAACGGTGAGCGTCGGGTCGATGATCGCCATGTCGGGGACCAGTGAGTAGTCGACCAGGGTGACCTTTTGTCCTTCGGAGCTGATCACTGCGGCCGGCGATACCTCGGACCCGGTTCCCGAAGTCGTCGGCACCGCGATCAGCTGAACCGTGTGGTCGACCTCCGGGTAGTGAGCGACCCGTTTACGGGCGTCGAGAAAAGGAAGAGAGAGCTCCTGCAGTGAAACCTCGGGGCTCTCGTGGTAGAGCCGCATCGCCTTGGCCGCGTCGAGGACCGAACCCCCTCCCACCGCGACGATGCAGTCTGAGCCGAACTGGCCGAGGACTTCGGTGCCGGCGCGGATCTGCTCGTCGGTCGGCTCCGGCTCGATATCGGAGAAGACGTGGATGCCGGTGCCGTCCAGGTAGCGGCGTACCTCGTCCGCCACCCCCCGCGCTTCGCCCTCGGCATCGGTGACGATCAGGAACTGCGAACCCGATACCTCCCGCAGGCTCTCCAGGGACCCGGCGTTGAAGTAGGTATCGGATGGAACCCGGAACCACTGCGGCGGGGCCTGGCGGTAGGAAACGGTCTTAATGTTGAGCAGGTCGCGGTAGTTGACGTTCTCGGTCGTATTCGACCCTCCCCAGGTGCCGCATCCGAGCGAGAAGGTCGGGGTGAGCGAGTTGTAGATGCCACCCAGGGCCCCGACCGCGGTCGGGGCATTGACCAGGATGCGGCCGGTGCGGACCCGTGCCGCGAACTGCTCGACCACCGCCTCGTCATTCGCGTAGACCGCGGAGGTGTGTCCGAGTCCGCCATGCTCGGTGACCAGTTCGCATGTGGCCACGGCATGGTCTACCGATGGCGAGCGGACCAGGCCGAGTACGGGCATCAGCTTCTCCTGGATCAGCGGGTGGGCGGCCAGATCCTCCAGGTCGGAGGGCAGCGGCGCCAGCAGGACTTTGACGCCCTCCTCCACCGGGAAGTCACCCATCGCCCCGAGGTTCACGCACGACTGGCCGAGCGCGCTCACGTCAACGCTGCCGTCGGGGGCGAAAGCGAGGCGGGAGAGGGTCTCCACCTCCCCGGGGTCGAGCATGCGCGCGCCCATGCGCTCGAGCTCTGCGACCACATCGTCGTAGATCGGCTCGTCGATCACGCAGGTCTGCTCGGCCGGGCAGATCACCGAGGCATCGAAGGTCTTGGAGATCAGCATGTCGACCACGGCCATCCCGATCTCGGCGCTCCTGTGCAGGTAGACCGGTGCATTGCCGGCGCCGACACTCAGGGTCGGCTTGCCGGCCGCGTTCGCCGCGGCGACCGCCTTCGGCCCTCCGGTGGTCCAGATCAGGTCGACCCCGTCGTGGTGGAACAGATGCTGCGAGACGTCCAGCGTCGGGTCGGGGATTACCTGCAGCGCGTTCGGCGGCAGCCCGGCCGCCTCACCGGCCTCCTGAAGGATCTCCACCGCGCGAACGGCGCAGTCGGCCGCCCTCGCCGAAGGCCGGAAGATGATCGCGTTGCGCGTCTTCGCGGCGACGATCGACTTGAACAGAGCGGTCGAAGTCGGGTTCGTGATCGGGACCAGCGCCAGCACCACCCCGATCGGCTCTGCGACGTACTTGATGCCACGCTTGGCGTCTTCGTCGATGACCCCGACCGAGCGCTTGTCCTTGAGGTAGTCGTAGAGGAATTCCGTGGCGATGAAGTTCTTGACGACCTTGTCCTCGAGAACGCCGAACCCGGTCTCCCGCATTGCCAGCTCGGCCAGGTCAAACGCGTTCTCCAGTCCGGCGACGACCATCGCCCAGACGATCTTGTCGACCGTCTCCTGATCGAAGGTCCGGAACTGTTCGGCGGCGACCTGGGCACGGTCGACGAAACCGTCGATGCGCTCGGCCTGGACCGGGTCCAGGGCCGCCTGCTGCTCGGGCTGGGTCTGGGTCGTCGTGGGCATCAGCTACCTCCGCGGTCGTGGGAATCAGCTACCTCAGCGCTACCGTATCGCCATTTCAGGAAGCGCTGTGCCTGCCGGGCGCTCCCGGGCACTCCTCGCGGACGGATCCCGGGGCTTTCAGCCGGAGGGCTTTCGACGCGACTGGCGTCGGGTCGGGGGACGCTTGAGGCGCAGCAGCGCCTCGATCTCACTTTCGAGCGCGCGGGTGATCACCTCGGGATCGGGAATCAGGCCCGCGTCCACCAGCAGCCCGACCGTTATCTGTCCTGAATAGCTGAAGATCGAAACCGTCATCGAGATTCCACCTGAAGCCGGAGCCCAGACGAGCACCCCTTCGACCGGGGTGCCGGCCAGGTAGACCGGCTCGCGCGGCCCGGGCACATTCGTGATCACCGCGGTGCTTCCGGCAGAGGAGAAGTCGACCACACGACGCTCGACCTGTTCAGGCACCCTGCCCATCGCGTCCAGCACTCCATAGGACACGACTCCCTCGGGCGAATGCTTGATCTTCTCCATCCGGTCATGTATCTCGTGAAGGCGCCGGCGCCGGTCCCCGATCCCCACCGGGAGTCCGACCGACACCAGGCCGAAGCGGTTGCCGAGAGTCGACGGCAGCGGCTGATCGGGCGGCCTCAGGTTGAATGGGATCACGCCGGTCAGCTCGTCCACGAGACTGTCGTTCCGCCTCAGGTACCGCCGGAAGGCGCCGGCCACCGCGGTGAGCACGATGTCATTGACCGTGGTCCCGGTGTCGTGGCCCATCGTCCTGATCTCCTCGAGCGCGATCGGCCGCGACCAGGCGACCTCTTTCGCAACTCCCATTTCACCTTTGAAAGAGGTCTGCGGGTCCGGTTCCTTGAGCAGCACCCTGGCCAGCGCATCGGCGTCTTCGCGTGTAACGGTGGCGAGATCGAGCATGTGCGAAGGGTGTCTGGCCACCTCCAGCGACTCATGGGCGACCGTCCCGGCCGCACCGAGAGTGGTGGAGAAGGCACCTTTCGCCGAGTTGGCAAGGGCGCCGAGCGGGTTGCGGCCGGACTCTTCCCGCGGAGCCTCCGGCGGCGCGAATCCTGCGTCCGGCGAGTCATCCATCAGCGAGAGCAGGACCCGCGCCAGCGCTATCCCGTCAGCGATGCAGTGGTGGATCCGCGAAACCATCGCGGCCCCGTCGCCGAAGCCGTCTACCAGGTAAAACTCCCACAGGGGCTTGGCGCGGTCGAGTGGGGTGGCGGCCAGGTCTGCGACCAGGGCCCGGAGCGCCGCCTGGTCGCCCGGCGGCGGCAGGGCGACGCGATGGACGTGAAGGTCGAGGTCGAACCGCGGGTCTTCCTCCCATTGCTCGCCCGCGAACGGCCGCCCGCCCTGGACCACCCGCTGGCGGAAGCGGGGGTATGGCTCGACGAATCGAGTCTCAATGATCTCGCGCACCTGCCCCCAGTCCGGCGGCCGATCAAACCACAGAACCCCGGTAATGACCATCAGGTTCGTCGGCTGGTCCATATGCAGCCACGCCGCGTCCGGGTGTGTCATCGACTGCGTTGCGCTCATGTCCTCTAGCATAAGCGCTCTCGGTCGAGACATGATCCTGATCACCACCGGGCTACGATGCGACCGAAGCCAATGTCCGACAGGAGGATCAGCATTCGATGAGCCGCTACGACGAGGTCTGCGCCGAGCACGAATGGCGGGTGCCGGAGCACTACAACATCGCCGCCGATGTCTGCGACAGGCACCCTCCGGACAAGCTGGCGATGATCTTCGAGGACCACGCCGGCACCCGGCGGGAAGTCACCTGGGGAGAGCAGCAGTCCCTGGCCAACCGGGCCGCCAACATGCTGACAGCGCACGGGGTCGGCAAAGGCGATCGGGTAGCCGTCTGCGTCCCGGCCTCACCCGAGACCGCCGCGGTCTTTTTCGGCACCTGGAAGGTCGGCGGCATCCTGATCGCCATGTCGGTCCTCTACGGCGACGACGGGATCGAGCACCGCATCAGGACCTCCGGCGCCAAGGTGATCGTGACCGACGCCGAAAACGCCGGCCGCATGCCGGCAGAACTGGTCGACCACGTAATTTCGCTCGACGCGGGCCTGCTGGCCGAATACGACGACGACTTCGAGACGCTCGACACGCTGGCCGACGACCCGGCCGAGATCTTCTTCACCTCCGGCACGACCGGCCTGGCCAAGGGCATCCTCCACGCCCACCGATACATCCTCGGTCACGAAGAATTCAGCTACTGCCACGAGGTCGAGGACGGAGAGATCTTCCACGGCATGGGCGAGTGGGCCTGGGCGGCCGGCATCTGTCCGCTGCTCGGTCCCTGGCGGCTCGGCGCGGTCCAGTACGTATACGCACGCAAGGGCGGCTTCGACCCGGCGGTCCAGCTGGAGGCGCTTTCCCGCAACAGGGTCAGCAACGTGTTCACCACCCCGACCGCGATGCGGGCGATGATGGCGGTCGAAGACGCCGGCGAAAAGTACCCCCAGGTCTTCCGGCAGGTCTGCTCTGCGGGCGAGGCGCTCAATCCGGAGGCGATCCGCTGGTTCCGGGACCAGTACGGCGTGACCGCGCTCGACTACTACGGGCTGAGCGAGTCCTACCCCCTGGTCGGCAACTTCCCCTTCATGGAGGTCCGCGAAGGCTCGATGGGCAAGCCGATGCCGGGCTGGCAGGTCGAGATTCTCGACCCGGACGAGAACCCGGTGCCGGACGGTGAGCGCGGCGAGATCTGCCTCAGGGCCCGCACTAACCCGCACTACCCCCTGCGTTACTGGGACAACCCGGAGGCGTCCGCCCGGGACTTCGAGGGCGAGTGGTTCCACACCCAGGATGCGGCTGAGAGGGACGAGGACGGCTACTACTGGTTCGCCGGCCGCTCCGACGACGTGATCATCTCGGCCGGCTACCGGATCGGTCCATTCGAGGTCGAATCGGCCTGTATCGAGCACCCCGCCGTCCACGAGGCCGCCGCGGTCGCCGCCCCGGACCCGAAAGGAGTCAAGGGCGACATCGTCAAGGCGTTCGTGGTCCTGGACGAAGGTCATGAGCCCTCCGACGAGCTCGCCTCGGAGATCATGGGTTCGGTGCGGGGATCACTCAGTGCCTACGCCTACCCCCGCCAGATCGAGTTCACCGACGAGCTGCCCAAGACGCTGACCGGAAAGATCCGGCGGATCGAACTGCGCCAGGAGTAGCGGGCTCTGATGAAAGCAATCGTCCAGGACAGATATGGGTCGCCCGGAGAAGTCCTCGAGATACGGGATATCGACAGGCCGGAAATCGGGAACGACGAGGTGCTGGTGCGCACCCGCGCGGCTTCGGTCAACATCGGCGACTGGCACATGATGAGGGGCCTGCCATACATCGTCCGCCTTGCCGGGGGCCTGCGCAAGCCGAAGCACCCCGTCCCGGGAATCAACGTCGCGGGCGAGGTCAAATCGGTCGGCAGGGACGTCAGGACACTTCAGCCGGGTGCGGAGGTATTCGGCTGGTGCGACGGCGCTTTCGCCGAATATGCGTGCGCCGGCGAGGACAACTTTCTGATGAAACCGGCCGACCTCACGTTCGAACAATCCGCGGCAGTCGGAGACTCGGCCATCACCGCGCTGAAAGCCGTCCGCGACCAGGCAAAAGTCCGGCCGGGACAGACGGTGCTGGTCAACGGTGCATCCGGTGGCGTCGGGACTTTCGCGGTGCAGATCGCAAACGCTTTCGGAGCCGAAGTCACCGGTGTCTGCAGCGCCAGAAACGCCGACATGGTCAGGTCAATCGGCGCTGAACGGATCATCGACTACGCCCTGGAGGACTTCACCGAAAGCGGGGAGCGCTACGACGTGATGCTGGATCTCGTGTCAAGCCATTCGCTCGCGGACTGCCGGCGCGCCCTGACCCCCCGGGGTACGTACGTGCTGATCGGCAAATCGGACCCCGGTCGATGGTTCGGACTCGGTCGTCTGCTCAGGACGCTCGCGACCTCACCATTCGTGGGCCAGACGATGCGCGCCTTCGTGGCGACCGCCAACCGGAAAGACCTGACCACCCTGAAGGAGATGGTCGAAGCCGGAAAGGTGACGCCGGTGATCGACCGGAGTTACGGGCTGAGCGAGGTCCCCGAGGCGATGCAGTACCAGGGAGAGGGACACACCCGGGGAAAGATCATCGTCACGACGTAGGGATCTGCGAGATGCGTTCCGGGCGGTGACGAAAAAGCGGCAGCGCTGCTCCGGGCATGCGATAGTGACCGGGTGAGGGCTCTCCTTCCATCACGCAGCCGGCCGGCATGGCTCAAGGTGGCTGTGCCGGTGCTCCTCTTTCTCGGCGCCCCGACGGTCTCGTCGGCGGCCACCGGCCACAATCCGGCGGGCGAAGCCGGTCCGGACTCGGCGGAGGCGGCCATCAGTGCGAGTGAACCGGCCATGCGCCGGGTGGTCCTGCTCGGACTGCGCGGGCGGGGCGAGCCGGGGCGATTCGCCGGACAGGTATCGAAACCTACCTCTGCGCGCTACCGCCAGTTCCTTTCCCCCGCCCAGTTCAGAGACCGCTTTTCGGCGAGCAAGGCCGACCGGCAACGGGTCAGGCGGTACCTCGCGAAGCAGCGGGGAGTGGGCAAGGTGGAGCTGAGTTCGGGCAGGACGGTGGTCCTCGCCGTGATGACCCCGAATGCGGGAAGACGCATCTTCTGCGCCCGGGGAGCCGGGCCACCGACCGGCGGACTCTGCCGGCCGAAACGTCTGCGAGGGGCCGTTCACCAAGTGTCAGTCGGCGAAGTCTACGAACCCGGCGGCGGTCAGAACCCCGGCGCGACCGCCCGGAAAGCCGGCACCAATACCGGCACGCCGAGCGGCTGCCAGGGGGCGGTCAAGACCGGCGCCTTCACTCCGAACCAGCTCGCAACCGCCTACGGAGTCGACCCGCTGTACGCCCGGGGCCTCGACGGCTCCGGCGTGCGCGTCGCGACGCTGAGCTCGCAGGAGGTCGATACCGCCAGCTTCAGCACCTGGGCAAAGTGCTTCGGGCTCCAGGCCCCGAAGGTCGAGCAGATCGCCATGCCGAGCGCCGCAGCCGGGACCTCTCCCGAGGAGACGGTGCTCGACGTCGAAGCACTCGCCGCTCTGGCCCCGGGCCTCGATCAGATCACGCCGATCTACGTGCCGCTCGACCAGAGCTTCAGCCACTCCTTCGCCCTGTTCATGTTCGGCGCACTCGACGCGTCCCGCCAGGGTGGCCGGCTGCCCCAGGTCCTCTCGATCAGCGACGGCGTCTGCGAGAACCGCTTCACCAAAGCCCAACTCCGGCTCGGACAGCGGCTGCTGGCCCAGGCGGCAGCCCTGGGGATCACCACCCTGGCAGCGTCCGGTGACCTCGGCTTCCGTGGCTGCTTCACCAGCGCCCGCGGAGCGTCGTTCCCTACTAGCTCGCGATTCACCACAGGCATCGGTGGCACCGACCTGAGCCTGACGCCGGGCAACGAGATCGCCGATCAGGTCGTCTGGTCGACCTACGCAACCCAGCCCGGGCAGGGCGTCGGGTCGGGTGGCGGCCCGAGTGACACTTGGAATCGGCCGGGCTTTCAACAGGCGCCGGGTATCGGCCCTTCGATCCAGTCCGGGAAAGCAACCCGCCTCAGCCCGGACCTCGCCGCAATGGCCTCGTTCACACCGGGACTCGCCACCTACCAGGGGGACGGTGGCGGCTGGGGGATCGGCGGCGGTACCAGCGCCGCGACCCCACTGACTGCGGCGATGGTGTCACTCGTCCTGCAGCAGGAGATGGCCGCCGGCCGGCCGGCTCTCGGATCGCTGCCGCCCCTGCTGTACGAGCTGGCTCGCGGACCCGGGTACGACTCCGTCTTCTACGACATCACGACCGGAACGAGCTCGCGCAAGCCGGACTCGGCGGCAGGCAAGACTCCGGCCGGCGGAGCCGCCCAGCCGGGCTACGATCTCGCAACCGGTCTCGGCTCGCTCAGGGCGACGGGGTTCGCCGATTCGGTGGCGGCGCTGCGGCCTTCATCTCCATAGACGCCAGAGTCTGATCTTGAGCGGTGAATTCGTGATCAGGGCGATGAACCTCGATCAGGTTCGTGAAGCGGTCGCGCGGGCCGACCGCGAGGGCTGGGAGCCCGGTCTCTCCGACGCCGATCCCTTTTTCGCCGCCGACCCGGAGGGGTTCTTCGCGGCCGAGCTCGACGGCCATCGGGTGGCGACGATCTCGGCCGTCCGCTGCTCGCCGGAGGTCGTCTTCCTCGGCTTTTACATCGTCGATCCGGGGCTGCGGGGATCCGGGCTGGGAAAGCGGCTCTGGGACGAAGTTCTGCCACGCTTTTCCGGACTGACCCTGGGCGGTGATGCCGTTCCCGAACAGGTCGCCAACTATGAGTCGGAAGGCTTCCGGGTGGCCTACGGGAACGCCCGGTACTCGTCCGGGAGCCTTCCGGGAAGTGACGGTCTCCCGGCCCCGACACGCCCGGCGACCGAAGTTGATTTCGAAAGGCTGGTCGCCTTCGACGGCCGTCACTGCTTCGGCCGGCGACCGGGGTTTCTCAAACTGTGGATCGAGGGGCCGGGGCGCGATTCGCTGGTCACGACTGACCACACTGGCGCGATCACCGGCTTCGCGGCCTCCCGGAAGACCGGCCTCGGCCGCCGGATCGGTCCGGTCTTCGCCGGGGACGCCCACACCGCGAAGTCGCTGATCCTGGCGCTGGCCGAGGGGGAGGACGGCGGGGTCGCCGTCGACGTGCCGCTGCCGAACCAGGCGGCGGTCGACCTGCTCGAGTCGCTGGAAATGGAACGCAGCTTCGAGACTGCCCGGATATACCGGGGACCGGATCCGGACCTGCCGCTCTCCCGGATCTTCGGCATCAGCAGCCTCGAGCTGGGCTAACCGCGAACCGGTCGGGCTCAGTCGAAGAGCTGTTCTCCCTCGGAGAGCATCAGCGGCTCGCGCACGCGGCATTCGCTCCACTTGGCGATCCAGCGGAGGGTCTGCGCGGGAGACTCCTCCTGCGGGTGATGACCGATGCCCTTGAAAATAGATTTGCGCGCTTGGGGAAAGACCTTCCGAAGGCCCTCGATCGTGCGCTTGGGCGGGATCAGGCGATCGTGCTCGCCGAAAAGGGCCGCCACGGTCCCTTGGTAAGGGCTTTCGCTGAAAGGCTCCTGCGACAGGCTGCGAAGGATGTGCATCGCCTTGCGAATGCCGGGGACCATGGTGCGCCGGGAGGTGGTGAGGCGTTCCATCAGGCTTTCGGAGAGTTCGTGATGGTGGGAGAACAGGTTGCCGTAGGCCAGGCGGACCAGCGGTCGAAAGCGCATCGCCCCGGGGGCGGTCCGGCCGAGCAGAAACTCCATTTCCCGGCGGCCGAGCAGCTGTGCCAGGGGGATCCGGCCGTAGCCGGCCGGGGCGATCAGCAGCAGCGCCCGGGTCTCCTCCGACCGTGCCGCCGCCAGGGACGATGCGAGCAATCCGCCGAGCGAATGACCCAGCAGAAAGCAGCCCTCCACATCAAGTTTCTCCAGGGCGCGGCTGAACAGCTTCTGCCATTTTTCGAGCTCATCGCCGGCCAGGGCGCTCTCGCCGAATCCCGGCAGGTCGAAGGCGAGAGTCGGGCGGGAGAGCGACCGGGCGAAAGGGTCCCAGCTTTCGGCGCTGTCCATCAGTCCGTGAAGCATCACCAGCGGCTTGCCCCGGCCGGAAGTGCTGCGCAGCCCCAGACGGATCCGGCCGACCACCAGCTCTTCCCGGACTACCTTGCTCATCCCTTTGTCGGTTTCTTTCTCTTCTGCCGCGGTTACGGCCGGCGGCGGGTGTGGACGGTCGCGCGACGGAGCGGCCCAAGCCCCGGGGTCCGCAGGACCGTATCGCGAACCCCGGACAGGGCAGGAACGCGAAGACGGGGCTAGGGTAGCCGCAGTATGGACTTTCGCTGGTGGCATCGCCACCCGAGCCACCCGGGCGCCGAAGAGGACCCGTCAGAGACGGAGGCCGCCGCTGCTCGTCTTCATGATCGGCCTGGTCGCGTTCGGCGGCGGATACGGAATCGGCTGGTCGATGGCGACGATCGGCACCCAGGCCGTGGTTTCGCCGGCCCGTGCCGGCGAGGCCTCGGGGATCACCCTGGCGATCGTGATCGGCACCGCCGGCCTCTCGGTCGCGGCAGCCGGGGCGATCATCAACGAGGTCGGCACCGATCCCGTCGCCCTCGGAGATTCGATCGAGGAGATGCTGCTGGGATTGGCAATAATCAGCGTCGTCCTGACCGCCGCCCTCTACCCGTGGGCCAGTCGGGCCTCGCGGCGGCAGGTGGCCGCCGAAGCGTCATCGCAGCCACCGTCGACTTGAACCCGGCCCTACCGGCCCGGCGGTCGACGGTGAGTTCGTTGATCACGATCAGGATCGCCGCGGTGATCGGCACGCCGACGATCGCGCCGACGACGCCGAAAAGGGCGCCCCAGAACAGCACGCTCAGGATCACGAGGAATCCGGAGATATTGGCGGCCCTACCGATGATAGTCGGCTGCAGCACGTAGTTCTCGAACTGCTGGTAGACGAGGATCACGATCACGAATATGACCAGCGCCAGCGGGCTGACCGTTAGCGCGAGGATGCCGATGATAATGCCGGCGAGCAGCGAGCCGATATTCGGGATCATGTCGAGTACCCCGGCGATCACCGCGAGCGCGAGTGGGTACGGAAGGCCGAGCAGGACGGCGGTCACCCCGTAAATCGTGGCGCAGATCAGCGAGATCACGATGTTGCCGATCATGTAACGCGATGTCGTGGTGATCACCCGATCGCTGATCGTGTGCCAGCGGGTCGCGTCGTCGTTGCCGAGTAGGCCGAGCAGCGAGCGCCGGTAACTCGGCAGGTCCTTGACCAGGAAAAGGGTCATGAAGATCACCGAGAATGCCATTACGAACACTCCGAACGCCGAAGCTGTCACGCCGAGCAGACCGCCCGCCGCGTTGCCGACCCCGGACACGATCTTCGGCGCATTCTGCTGAAGAAACTCGCTGGCGTGGCTTTCGTCGTTGAGCTGCTTCCCGAGACCGCTTTCATTGAACTCGCTGACGATCATCGGGACCTCGTCGGCGAATTCACCGACCGAGTCGATCAGCGGCGAGAGCACGATCAGCATCAACAGCGCGATGACCGCGGTCAGTCCCAGGACAACCAGCGAAGAGGCGGCCCCTCGCCCCATATAAAAACGCTGCTGGGCCGAGTCGACCACCGGCGCCAGCACGATCACCAGGAATATCGCGAGAATATGACGAGCAGCGTGCTGCCGACCACCACGAAGCTCCAGGTCAGCGCGATCAGCCCGACGAATATGAGAATCGTCTTCGTCGAGACCGAGATCGAAATCGAGTTGAGACCCCCGGGCACTGCCTCCTGGACCGGATTTGAGGCCTTCGGCACCGGCGGCTCCGACGCTGCGTCGGGGGCCGTCATCGGGAAGGAAGTCTGGCGTCGACTGGTGCGGACATGGGCCGGTCGGAGTGTCCCAAACCCATCGGCGGCTCTATAGACCGGATATGGGTACCTGACGGGGCATAGGGGAACCCGGCCCGACAAGCGATCGCCACCATGGCCGGCAGCTTTTACTACTTCGCCAAGTCGGTGCGGTAGTACTCAACCGCCCGCCGGACCGAGCGGAACCGGTGCTCGGACAGGATTTCCTGTTCGAGTTCGGTGCTGACGAAGATGTCCCGCAGCGGACCCCGGGCGCGGGCGAGAAGCACAACGAGCCCGCGGTCCTGGAGGTCGTCGATCAACTCGGCGAGCATGTCGGCCGCGGTCACGTCGACGCTGGTGATTGCCGAGGCGTCGAGCAGGACCGCGTTCGGCTCGGGGTCTGCCCCCTCGACCAGCGACATCACCTGCTCGCAGAAGTGTGAGATGTTCGCGAAGAACAACTCCCCGTCCCATCGCAGGATGACCAGGCCGGGCACGGTCTCGGCTTCCGGCTGCCGGGCGACGTCGCGGTAGGCCCGCTCCCCGGGGACAAGTCCCAGCTCGGCGACGTTCGGGCGTGTTGCGCGCTGCAGCAGAGCGAGAATCGTAATCGCCACGCCGATCAGGATCCCCGGCAGAATGCCGAGCAGAAGCGTCCCGGTAAAGGTGACCGCGGCCGAGGCCAGGTCCAGTCGCGCCGGCAACCAGACCGGGTCCCGACCACTTCCACGCTGCAGGCGCCAGAGGCGCCTGATTTCGCCGATCTTGACCAGGGGGAGAACGGCGACGATGATGATCGCACCGAGCACGGAATTGGGAAGGTCGGCCAGCAACCCGGTGAACGCCAAAAGCACGACCGCCACCGCGAGGGCCGTGACGACCCCGGCCAGCTGGGTCCGGGCCCCCGCGGAGTCATTGAGCGCACTCTGCGAGAAGCTGCCATCGACCGGGAAGCCCTGGAACAGGCCGGCGCCGAGGTTGGCCGCGCCGGAGGCGATCAGCTCCTGGTTCGGGTCGATCTTGTACCCGTACCGGCCGGCAAACTCACGCGAGACCGCGATCGTCTCGACGTAGACGAGCAGGGCTACCGCGGCCGACGCCCCGAAAATGCCCGTGATCCCTCCCAGATCGGGGACGACGACCCCGGGCAATCCGGCCGGGATCTCGCCGACCACGGAAACGCCCTCCTGAGTCAGATCAAAGGCCGTGACCGCGACGATCCCGAGCGCCACCACGATCAGGCTCGCCGGCAGCATCGGCAGCCACTGCCGCATCACCAGCAACAGCAGCGCAGCCGCTGACGCCAACGCCAGCGTGGGCACGTTTGTCTCACCCAGCGAGGACACAACGCCCCAGACCGTCTCGAAGAAACCGTCGCCGTCTACTTCGAGCCCGAAGACCTTGGGTAGCTGGCTGGCGATGATGATCAAGGCAGCCCCGGAAGTGAATCCGGTCAGGACCGGCGCCGAAAGAAAGTCGGCGATGAAGCCGAGGCGCAGCAGTCCCGCCACCAGCAGCATGCTGCCGGCGCCCAGTGCCAGCAGGGCGGCCGTGACAACCGCCTCGTCGGGATTCGAAGAAACGAGCGTTCCGGCGAGGCTGGCGGCGACCAGGATCGAGAGGGTCGAGCCCGGGCCGATCTGAAGCTGCCGCGAGGTGCCGAAGATCGCGTAGAGAAAAGCCGGCACGACCGACGCGTAGAGACCGTAAACGGCCGGCAGTCCGGCCAGCTGCGCGTAGGCGAGCGCCGCAGGGATCGTCGCGGCGGCCACGGTCAGCCCCGCGACCAGATCACCCGAAAGCCATTCGCGCCGGTAGGTCGCAACCCATTTGCGGATCGGCAGGTTCACGGTAGCTGTGACCCTTTCATCGGCACCCTGTTCGGCGCGACGATGACCGGTTCTGGTCGGACCGCTCAGCTTCCACCACTTTGCCGCGCAGGCATCGACCGGGATGGATCCCGAGTGCGCGGGAGCTGCCGGTCGAACTCTGTACCTGGTTCACGTCGCAGAACTATGCCGGGCTGCTGCCCGACGCGCAGCACGCAGTTGTGCAGCACGCAGACCTGCCGTTCGCATACGTGTCGGCCGCTCCTCACTGCGCTCACCCTCCTTCCGCGAAAGCTCCTTTCCCCTCACCTTCTTTCCTCTTTCCCCTCACCTTCTTTCTTGTTCTTTCTTTCTTGTTAGTGTGCGGCGCGGATGTCCAGCTCCTCGACCGCAGCCGATAGCCCGCCGGAACGCACACTGCCCACGGTGGAAGAGCGGCAAGAACGGGGGCGGGAAGCACGCAAGCAGGCACCGCGGTCCTCGCACGGTGATTGGAGCCCGGCCGCCGACCGGCCCGACCCGATCGAGACCCTGATGGCCCAGGATGCGGGCCGGCTCCAGTTCCTGGTTCCGATCCGCCACCAGCGCATGGGCGTATCGGCGTTCACCTTCTACCGCGGGACCGCCGCGATCATGGCCAACGACCTCGCCGGAACACCGGACAGTTCGATCCGCGCGCAGCTGTGCGGGGACGCGCACCTGTCCAACTTCGGAGGATTCGCCTCGCCGGAGCGCACCCTTATCTTTGACGTAAACGACTTCGACGAAACGCTCCCGGGCCCATGGGAGTGGGATCTCAAACGCCTCGCAGCCAGCCTTGTGCTTGCCGGGAGGAATGTCGGGCTCAGTCGCAAAGATGTGCGGGCGGTAGTCGCCGCAGGCGTCGACTACTACCGCTCCATAATGCAGAGACTGGCCGCAATGAGCAATCTCGATGTCTGGTACCGGACGATCACGGCGGATGAAATCCGCAGCCACGTCACCGGCAACAAAAAGCAGCGCAAGAAGTTCGACAAGGGCGTCAAGAAGGCACACCGCCGAAACAGCCTGCGTGCCTTCAGCAAGCTCACCGAAACGGTTGACGGTCGTGCGCGCATCCGCAGCGATCCGCCCCTGCTGGTTCCCATGCGCGACCTGGCAACACATTTCCCGGGTCGATCGATCGAAGAGACCGTGCGGGCCTCGCTCGAGAGATACCGCGAGACGATCTCGCCGGAGCTGCAGACGCTGCTCGCCAGATATGAGTTCGTCGATGCAGCACTCAAGGTGGTCGGCGTCGGCAGCGTCGGGACCCGCTGTTTCGCGGTACTGCTGATCGGGCGCGACGAGAAGGATCCGCTCTTCCTGCAGGTAAAGGAGGCCGACAAAGCGGCACTCGAGGCGGAGCTGCCGTCAAGCCGATTCAGCAAACACGGGCGTCGCGTGGTCGAGGGACAGCGGCTGATGCAGAGTTTCAGCGATATCTTCCTCGGCTGGTCGAGCGGCAAGGTGGACGGGCAGGAGTACTACTGGCGCCAGCTCAAGGACATGAAGGCCTCGGCAGACGTTGACTCGATGGATTTCACGGCACTGGAGGGGTACGCCAGAATCTGCGGCGCAGCTCTGGCCCGCGCCCACGCCCGCTCCGGTGATGAGGTGGCGATCGCCACCTATCTCGGCAAGAGCGGCACCTTCACCAAGTCGATGACCCGCTTCGCCGAGGTCTACGCGGACCAGGCCGAGGCCGACTACGAGGCATTCCGCGAAGCGATCGACTCCGGGCGTCTCAGCTCGGAGACGCCCGAAGACTCACCGGTCCGCTCGTAACGGCAGCCGGGTCCGGCCCGGCTGAGTCGTCGCTTCGTTCAGCCCGGTTCCGGCGGAGCCGGTAGAAACGCTCGTCGAACCTGAAAAGTTTCGAGATCATGTCGGGCTCGGTATCCGCCACTTCGACGTCGGTCACATCCCACCCCGGGAAGGCCCGCTCCACATCGGCCCGGCTTGCGCCGCGGGGCAGGGGACCGCGGCGCCGGGGCGCGAAGCAGTCGATGATCACCGTCGCATCAGTTGTTGCCACCGCATCAACCCCCGAGCCCATCGCGGCGCGCTGATCATCGGTCAGGCCATGGAAGGTGCCGGTGTCCAGGATCAAGCGAAAGTCCGAGCCGAACCCCGCATCGCCCAGTTTCGTCACGTCGCCATACATCAGCCGCATCTCGACGCCGGCTTTGCCGACGCGCTCCCGGGCTCTGTTCAAGGCCTTCTCGACGATGTCTATCCCGGTGACGTCCCACCCCCGCCTCGCCAGTTCGACGCCCCAGACTGCGCTGCCGGTGCCGACATCCAGCGCGGCACCGAACGGTGGCCGGCGCCCCTCTTCCTCCCGGGCCACCAACCTCAGGAGCCCGTCGGCGTATGGTCGGTGCTCCGCCAGGTCCTCCCAGGGATGGAACCCCATCGCATAAAGAAGCCGGTAGTTCACTACCCTCGACCCTAATCGGACCCCGGACTACTTACAAGCGGCGCCAGCCATGGCGATCGATCCCCGGACCGGGCGGGTTCTGCCTTGATGGTGTCCCGGGTCTGTCAGGACCGCAGTCGTGAGCTTCGAGGTCCTTGATCGCGCTCGCGAGCGCTGGGGCGAGCTGCTCGCGGGGGAAGTCGACTCAGCCGAACGCCGGGCCGAGCTCGGAGACCGCCTGTTCGAAGAAGGGATCGTTGCCGGGGACCGGCCGCTGCTCACGGTCCTGCGACCGCACCTGATCACCGAAGAGCTGCTCGCCCGCCAGACCCGGGCCGCGGAACTCGTCTTCTCCGCGGCGGTCAAGGTCCGGGACGGCGTGCTCTCTGATGAGCGCCTGCACCGGCTCCACTTCGGCCCTTTCATGGAGTGGGTCGGGGAACTGGTCGAACTCGACGCCGCCTCCCCGGTCGCCGACGGGGCGCTGGCCCGGCTCGACGCATCGCTGGCCCGCACCCGGCTTCACTTCCTGGAGCTCAACGCGGACGCTCCCGGGGGCGCCGGTCACCACGATTCGATCCTCGAATACTTCGCCGAGCTCGAGACTTTCCGGGCCTTCGAGCGTGAATACCGGGTCCGCCCGCTCCCGCTGATCCCGCCGCTGCTCGAGGCTCAGCTCACCGCCTGGCGGCAGTTCGGTGGCCGGGGCCGGCCATCGATCACTCTGATGACCAGGACCGGTGATCCGGTGCGGACCTCCAGCCTGGAGATCAACGCGGAGCGCTTCCGCCGACACGGAATCGATGCGAGTGTCTGTGACTACCGCGAACTCAGCTTCGAGAACGGGCGATTGAAGGCCGGCGAAAGGGAGGTTGAACTCCTGCTTCGGGCGATGCCGACCGTCGAGTGCCTTGACCTGCGGGACGATATGAAGCCTCTGTTTTCCGCCGTGCGGACAGGTTCCGTCTGCATGGTCAATCCGTTTCGCTCCGAACTGCTCGGCCACAAGGGAATATTCGCCCTGATGACCGATCCGGCTCACGATTTCGGCTTCACGGCCGCCGAGCGCAGGGCGGTAAGGGAACACGTGCCCTGGGGGCGCCGGCTGACCGACGAAGCCACGAGTGATCCGGCCGGTCGCAAGGTCGGCCTGGTCGACCACGTTCTCGCCGAACGCGAACACCTCGTGCTGAAGCCGGCTCACCAATTCGGCGGATCCGGCGTGATGCTCGGCTGGCGCCAGGACCAGGCGGAGTGGGAACGCTCGGTCCGTGAAGCGCTCGGGTCCGATTACATCGTCCAGCGGCGGGTGCCGCTGCACGGCGCCGACTATCCGACCATAACCGGAACGCCGGCTGAGCAGAGTTACTTCGAGGACACGGATCCGTTCATGTTCGGAGGCCGGTCAGGTGGCCTGCTGACCCGGCTCAGCCTGGACGAGATAACCAACGTGCACACCGGAGGCAGCGTGGCGGCGAGCTTCGCGATCGAGCCGCTCGGCTGAGAAGCGGACGGACTCAGGCCGCGGCTAGAGGCCACATGAGACCGCGAGATCGATCAGCGCCGGCTCGGAGTTTTCGGGTCCGATCAGCGAGATGCTCGCCGGCAACCCTCCGACCTCGCCGGCAGGCACCGCAAGCTGGGGAAGGCCGGATACGTTCGCCGCGGCGGTCAGCTGCATGACGCGGGACCTCCAGTCGCCCAGCTGTTCCTCCGGAGTCTCGCTTCGGGGCGGCACGGTGGGACAGGTCGGGATCACCACGACCGTGTCGTCGCGCACCAGCTCGCGGACCCTGCGCCCGAACCCCTCACACAGACGCCGCGAGCGGTCCGACTGCTCGTCGGTGACCTCTCGCGCGGCCCGCATCCGCTGACCGACGCCCGGGCCGAACTCCGGCCTGACCCGCTCGACCCATTCGCCGTGCACCGCCCAGACATCGTGAGCCTGCACGACCCGGACCGCTTCCGACCAGTGCTCCAGACTTTCATCGGCGAACCTGGTCCGCTCAACGGAAAGCGCTCGCCGCAGCGCGGTGACGCCCGGTTCGAGCGCATCGCGAACTTCCCGATCCGCCAGCGACCAGGCGTCGTCCGGCAGGACGGCCCCCTTCCATGCCGGCGCGAACGCAGGCGGCCGTAGCAGCAGATCGTTGGTCGCACGCAGCAGTTCCGGGCCGGCCGTCAGCGCTCCCACGGTGTCGAACGACGGAGCCAGGGGCACCACCCCGGTCGTATCGATGGCTCCGAGGGTCGGCCTCAGCCCCCAGAGGCCACAGAGCGCCGCCGGCGTGCGAATCGACCCGGTCGTATCGGTTCCGAGCGCGATCTCCACGAGGCCGCCGGCCACCGCCGCGGCCGAACCGCTTGAAGAACCGCCGGGCAGCCTGCCCGGCGCCCTCGTGTTGACCGGCGTCCCGTAGTGCGCGTTGCGGCCGGCGATGCTGTAAGTGAGCTCGTCGCAGCGCGTCTTGCCGACCAGCGTCCCACCCGCCTCGAGCAGCAGCCGGACCGACGGGGCAGTCGCCGGAGCAGGATCGTGAGAGGCCAGCCAGTCCGGGTTGCCGGCGCAGCAGACATGCCCCGCGACACCAATGACGTCCTTGGCGGCAAAATCCGTGTTCGAAAGCGGGCCCTCTCCCGATGGCTCGGCTCGAACCGTGTCGTGACTGCAGAATGCGCCCAGTTCGTCTCCGTTCGGCATCGAACACGGAGCTTCCCACAGGTGCGGGCTTCCGGCATGAACCGGTCCGGTTGCCTGCCTCGGCCTGCCCGGGGACTGCCTCGGCCCATCCGGCTGTCGCCGGAAGGGATCGACGCCCCGTCGTGGAACCCGTTCAACAGATGGAATCGACCACAGCTGCCACCGAGACGCCGGCCGAGAGGTCCGAAGATCTGAGCCGGATGGCCGCTCTTACCGATGGCGTTATCGCGATCGCGATAACGCTGCTGGTGCTCGACATCGCGGTGCCGGAGATACCGGATGCCCTGGTCAGCGAAGAGCTCGGCAGCGCTCTCTGGGAACTGCGGCCGGAGGTCTTCGCCTTCGTCCTGAGCTTTACCGTGATCGCCTACTACTGGCTTGCCCATCGACTCGTCTTTTCTCACCTTCGCACGATCGACGTACCTCTGATGGTGATCAATCTCTTCTTCCTGCTGATGATCGCCTTCATGCCGTTCGCCGCATCCCTGCTCGCCGAATACGTGCCTGACGGCCTCGCGGTCGCCTGTTACGCCGGGATCATGTCCCTGGCCGGCTTCTCCCAACTGGCGATGGTGGCCTACCCCGGCAAGACAGGCCACTTCCACGTGGACGTGAATCCCTCCCACGTCAGGCTGGTCACAAAAAAGGTCGCGGTTGCACCGATCGTCTATCTGATCGCGATCCCGGTCGCCTTCATCAACGGCTGGGCCGCGCTGGCAATGCTCGTCCTGATTCCGATCGGGCGATACGTGATCAGCCGGCGCAGCGACTGACCGGGCGGCATCCCCCGGGGTAGCGGCGGTCGCTTGCCGTCGGACGTGTAGCGTCGGGCAGGACGATGGAGCGCCGGACTGAATCGGGACAAGACACCGCCTCGGGCCGGACTACCGCCGCGCAACGTGGGTGCCAGTTGCGGCTCGCCGACGACCGGACTCTCGGTTATTCCGAATTCGGCGATCCGGCCGGCGATCCGATCTTCTACTTTCACGGCCACCCCGGCTCACGGCTCGAAGCGGCGTTGCTCCACGAAGCTGCGATCCGCTCCGGCGCCAGGCTGATCGGCACCGACCGGCCCGGGATGGGCCTGTCCGGATTTCAGCCGGGACGCCGCATTCTCGACTGGCCCGCCGATGTCGTGCAGGTCGCAGACGCCCTGGGCCTGGAACGCTTCGCTGTCGCCGGCGGGTCAGGCGGTGGTCCCTACGCCGCCGCCTGCGCCTGCTGCATTCCCGGGCGGCTCAGCGCCTGCGGACTTGTCTCCTCCGCCGGTCCGCCCGAACTGACCGACCAGCGCGGGGAGACCTGGATCAACCACGTCGAGCGCCGGCTCGCCCGATTCACCCCACCTCTGCTCGAACTCGTCTTCGCCGGGTTGGGCAACCGGGTTCGATCCAAGGGCAAGAAGGCCGGCGCGGCTGAACTCGGAGCCGCCGCTCTCGGCAACTTTCCGGAGGTTGACCGCCGGGCGCTGGCCGAACCGCCGGGGCCCGAGCGCTTCGGCGACGATCTGCTCGAGGCATTTGCCCATGGAAGCCGGGGACCGGCCTGGGAAGCCCGGCTGCTCTACCGCCCCTGGGGATTCGATCTCGGCGATATTCGGGCCGGGAACATCCACCTCTGGCACGGCGGGCTCGACCGCAGCGTTACGCCCGAAACCGGCCGGGCGATCGCCAGGGCGATACCGGGAACGAGCGCCCACTTCCACCCTGGGGACGGGCACGTCTCGGTGGCGCTCAACCACCCCGACGAGATGTTCGAGGCGCTGCTGACCCGGGATTGAGCCGGCGCATGACGGGACCGGCGGTCGTGACCGCCGGGGCGTCAATCTGAGGACCCCGGCTTCCTGCGAAGGTCACGATAGGCTCCCGGCCATGCCCGAAAACCGCGTGAAGATAACCGTCGAGGACCATGTCGCCGAGGTGGCGCTGGTCCGGGGAGAAATGCACAATGCCCTTGACGGAGAGATGTTCGAAGCGATAGCGGGCGCCGCCGGGCGGCTGTCGTCCGAGCCCGGCCTGCGCGCCGTGATACTTCACGGCGAAGGGCCGAGTTTCTGCTCTGGGATAGACGTCGGCTGGCTGGCCGGCGGAGAGGCCGAAGGGTTCGGCGAACACGCCCGGAAGCGGGACTCTTTCGGCGCAAACCTGTTCCAGCGGGTAGCGACCGCGTGGATAGAGGTGCCGGTTCCGGTGATCGCCTCGATCCACGGCAACTGCCTCGGGGGAGGCCTCCAGATAGCGCTCGGCTCCGACCTCCGGATCACCTCGCCCGATGCGAAGCTGAGCGTTCGTGAAGTCCACTGGGGTCTGGTGCCGGACATGGGAATAACCGCCACCCTGCCCCGCCTGCTGGCGCTGGACGTCGCCAAGGAGCTGACCTTCACTGGTCAGGTCATCAGCGGCGAGGAGGCAGTAAGACTCGGCCTCGCGACCCGGGCCGAAACGGATCCTCTGGCCGCGGCACGATCGCTGGCCGCCGAGATCGCCAGACGCTCGCCGGACGCCGTGCGGGCGGCGAAGCAGCTCTTCGACAAATCATGGCCCGGCGCAGGCCCGTCCGGACTGGAACTGGAGTCGGAGCTTCAGTTCGAGCTGATCGGCTCGCCGAACCAGATGGCCGCGGTCACGGCAGGGATTACCGGAGACCCCGGAGAGTTCAACGACCCGGACCCGCCGGGCTGACGACCCGGACCCACCGGGCCGACGCGAAAGCCCGTGAACGGCTGAACAGGCCTACTTTCCCTTCTTGCCCTTCTTGTTCTTCTTCTTGGTGAAGCTCTTCGCCGCGTAGTCTTTGAAGTAGACCGAGACCGTGTGCTCCGATGACGGCCAGTTCGGGACATTGGTCGTCTTGGTCTGGCCACCCGGGTCTCGCATCTTCTCCTTCACCGCGATCTTTCCGCTCGCGTCGGGGCTTGCCGGCATGAAGTTATCGACGCCGGTGAGGAACGACAGAACTCTGAACGGGAACAGAGAGGCGCTGGTGTCGGTCACGCCATCGGAGTCCCGGTCGAGGTTGAAGACGGCCAGCACCCTGCGTTCCCGGGGAGCGATCGACGGGTTGATCACGTTGAGGCCGTTGAAGGTGAGCCTGTCGTTTGCGCCGGGGCCGGTCTGATCTCCCCGGAACTCGCGCATGCGGGTGACCGCGACGTTCGTGTGGTTCGGACTCGTATCGAGAAACGGCGCCAGGTCCGGTGCGGAGAGCACCCGGTAAAAGTGGTCGTCGTGCTCGAACGGCTCCGGGTAGTTGTGGATCGTCGACTCTCCCGGCCTGGAGACGACCAACTCGTAGTACTTCTTGCCGTTCACCTTGAACGGGCCGAACGAACCGCTGGCGCCGAGGCTGCGCTTGTAGACCGGCTTGCCGATGCGCTGGCCGGTTTTGGCCTTGACCTGGAAGACCTTCAGCTTGCCGCCTTCGATGCCGGTGTTGTCCGGAAACAGCGAGGCCCGACCGGCCACGGTGACCTGTCCCGGGGGCTCAGGCAGGACGTTGATCGTCTTCGGCTTCTTGCCGGTCAGGAACTTGTATACGTCGCCAAAGGCCTGCTTCGAGGTGGTGACCTCGGTGTGCGACTTCTGGGGATAACGAACGTTCTTCGCCCCGACGATCTCGCGCGTATCGGGGCCTCCATCAAAGCTCTCGCCCCAGACAGCGAGCGTCGGCACGCCTCCCGGCCGGCTGTCGCTCGAGCGGCCGTCGAAGTTGACGTAGTGGCTGACCATGGCGGCCCGCTCGGGGGTTGAAAGGTAGGAGTGCATAACCGTGGTCCCACGGGAATGGGCGAGCACGTCGACCTTGCCTGCGCCGGTCTTTGACTTCACCTTCTCGATGAACGGGTCGAGGCCGGCGATCGCGAGGTCGTTCGTGCTCTCGTTGGTGTCGTACTCGTAGACAAATATCCGCTTCTGCGGGAAACCGTTGCTGGTGAACCGCATCGCGTCCGACTCGAACTGCTGGGCCGAGCCGGACTGTCCGTGCACGAAGATCATCGGGGTCGGCCTGGCGCCCTTCTTCGACTTGGCCCCGGCATCGGCGGCCCCGACCGCCAGCATGGTCATCCCCAGCAGCGAAAACAGTGTCAGAAGTACGAACAGCGGGCGAAGACGCCTGCCGGTATGCGAATCATTCACGAGAGCCTCCCTGATCAGTTAATTCATGCATAGACGGTCCCAGTCTACCAGTGAGATGCTGGCGCTAAAATAGATTCAACATCTTGACCGCGGGCCGGATCCCGCGGTGCGTGGATCCGGCCCGCGCTTTGCTCAGACCGCGTGGTCCTCGACCACCTCGAACAGCCCGTCAGCCCCCACCGACTCAACGAACGGCGCAATCTGTTCGAGTTGTTCCTCATAGCCCGATTCGGCTGCGACCTTCCGCATATCCTCCGGTGTCCCGTCGAACAGTCCGAACGAGATCACTTCGTCGGGATTCTCGGAACTCCTGGCCATGACGAAACGTACGAATCCCTCGGGCGGGTCGTCCTCGAAATTCTCGCCTGCCATGAACGCCTCCCGGAACTGGTCAAACGTTCCCGGCTTCAGGGTCCTGGCCGTCAGTGCACAAAGCATCGGTTCTCCTCTCGTATGTTGAATCCACCTTACGCCGGGCACTCGCGCGGGTCAACCGGCGAGACTGTCGCGCCACCGGCGTCGGGGTGCCCTGGCTCACCGTAAGCATCAACCGACTCCCTCGGCCCGCTCCCTGATGCCACGCAGGGTCTTCCGCTCCATCACAAACACTGCCGGGTCGATCAGCGTTGTGAAGAGTCGGAAGAAGAAGGGTCGTCCTGCGTTGCTCCAGCGGTTCCGGACGAGCAGCCTGGTGCAGTCACCGGAAGGCTCCAGCATGAAGGTCCAGGTCCAGCCTCCACCCGGCTCGCGTAGGACGAGCAGCCTGTCCTTCTCGACAAGCTCGACGTCGGGCCCCGAGCCATCCGGCGCCAGGGCGATCCGTTCGCCGGCCTCCGGGCTCTGGTACTCCGCCACGACTCTGTCGGCGCTGTGAATGTCCAGCCCGAAAGGATTCTCGATCCAGTCGTAGCTGTAGAAACCGCCACGATCCCGGCCGATCTGGGCCACCCACGGCCAGACGCGATCGGGGGGAGCTTCGATCGAGATCGCCCTGGTTGAGATCATGTCCGGCTCCTCAATCAGTTCGTCGCCCGGCATCGATCGCTCCGTCTCATCATTGCTGGCCCCCCAGCGCAGATGCCGGGGACGCAGTAACAGCCGGTACGCGACGAAGACAGCTGCAGCAGCCAGCGCGCAGAGCCGGACCGTGCGCCCGCTCGGCGTTGCTTTCATCACGGCCTCACCGGAGATCTCCGTCCACCGCTCCACCCTACCCCGGTCCCACGGAGCAACAGGCGATCAGGGCGGCGGCCCGGACTACGCGTCCTGGTGCGACAGGCTCCAGCGCGAAATCGCCAGCGGCGCCAGGGCGCCGAACGCGATCGCGCAGCCGAGAACCAGCGTATGGGTGGCCACGCTCGATTCGGGCAGTCCGGCCGGAGGGATGAAGCCGACCACAAAGGCCGCGATTGAGAAGGCGATGCCCGTCCCGCAGGCCAGCCGGATCCCCCATCGGCCACCGGGGACCCTGAACGGGCGTTCCACTTCGGGCCGGCTGCGGCGCAGCTCCAGGGCGGCGGCGAACAGCATCATGTACATCATCAGGTAGAGCTGAACCAGCATCGCGCTGAGCAGCCAGAACATGCTCGAGACGCTCGGCTCGACTATGAACAGCAGGCTGATCAGCGAGCCGATCAGGGCCTGCGCGACCAGCACGGGCTTTGCCACTCCCCGGGAGCCTCTTTCGGCGAAGCGCCGCGGGAGGTGGCCGTCGCGCCCCGCGGTCGCCATCGCCACCGGGGTGCCTGCCATCCAGCCGCGATCTCCCCGATCGAGTCGATGTAGATCGCGAGCGCCAGCAGGGGGACGAGCCAGCCGACATCCCAGACATCGTCGACCGCGGTCTGCATCGCCTGGATGATCCCGGCGGTGATGTTGATCTGGTCGCTGGGAACGAGTACCGCGATCGCCAGCGTCGCCGGGATCAGCAGGGCCGCGATCATCACTATGGAGATCATGGTTGCGCGCGGTTAGGTACGTCCGGGGCTGCGGATCTCCTGAACCCTCGTCGCCATGACCTCAATGCCCGCGAAAATCACGATCGTCGAGATTCCGAACGAGATGTTGCCGGGCTGGGAGAGGTCGGGAATCAGGTCGGCCGAGGCGCCGGTGAGGTTCGACGGACCGCCGTCGAGCAGATAGATCGCGGCGAAGACGATCAGTGCCAGCCCGGGCACGATAGTGCCACCGAGCGAACCGAAAGTGCCGAGTGCCCCGGAGGTCCGCAGGCCGAACATGGTCAGAAGGGTGATCATCCAGATCGTGCCGACGACCACGGCCGCGGTGTAGAGCTTGTTGTCGGTCCCGCCGTCCCATCCCAGGGCGAGCGCGATCATCGCCGCCGAACTGGTCAGGATCACGGTCCAGAAGATCACGTTCTGGAACCACTGGAGCCAGGTCGCGACGAATCCCGCCCGGGGGCCGAACGCCTCGTTCACCCAGACGTAGACTCCGCCGTCGCGTTGCCAGCTCGTGCCGAGTTCGGCGGCCACCAGGCCGGCCGGGATCAGGAAGAGCACGATCGCGGCGACCAGGTAGAAGATCAACCCGAGGCCGTAGGTCGCCAGCGGCGACATCCCGTGCAGGCTGGTGATGATCCCGAAGACGAGCATCACGACCAGGAACATCCCGAGCGGTGGAGCGGCCGCCCTCCGGCCCTGGCCGGTTGTCATCTGCCTAGCGGGGGCTGAGTGCGAGAACCGGAATCTCGCGGATTCCGGCGGTGCGCTCACGGTAGGTGCCGTAGCCGGCGTAGAGCTGCTCGGCCAGGTCGAGCAGGTGTTCCCGCTCCTCCCCCTCGGTCTCCCGCACCCGGTAGGGAATCCGCTCGCCCTTCGCCATCAGCTCGACATCCGGGTTGGCGGTCGCGTTGTAGTACCAGGCGGGATGTTTCTCGCGCCCGAAGCTCGAGGCCACGAGGATCACCTCGTCACCCTGGGTGAAGTAGACCAGCGGTGTCTGCCGCTCGGCGCCGCTGCGCCTGCCGCGGGCGATCAGCGTGACCAGGGGGAAAAAGGCTGTCGTCGCAACGCGACCGCCGGAGACGCGCAGCAGGAAGGGATCGACGTGGGCGGCCATGTGGATCCCGACGCTGCGGGAGGCCCTGGTGTTGGAGGCTTTCATCAAGGCCCGCTTCACGGCTCCCGCCCTCTCGGTCGGATCTATCGGTCGGATCTTCCCCATACCCCGCAAGCTATTCGATCACGGCAGCCGGGATCGCATATAACTGATCCGATCAGACGC
This sequence comes from Thermoleophilia bacterium, assembly GCA_016649615.1. Classification (GTDB taxonomy): domain Bacteria; phylum Actinomycetota; class Thermoleophilia; order Solirubrobacterales; family 70-9; genus 67-14. Next base: position 18,656 of record JAENXK010000002.1, on the reverse strand, counting down.
GGAACAACCGAGAGGCTGGCTCGATGGCAATCAGAACGATCTCCGACCTTCACCAGCACCTGCAGTGGGCGATCGAGATCGAGCACGGCACCATCCCGCCGTATCTCTTCGCCCTCTACTCGATCAAGGAGGGTCAGAACCGTGAAGCCGCGGAGGTGATCGCCAGCGTCTTCATGGAGGAGATGCTGCATCTGACCATGGCGGCGAACGTCCTCAACGCGGTCGGCGGCTCACCCCGCCTTGATGCGCCCGGCGTCCTGCCGACCTATCCGACCCACCTTCCACACAGCGCCAGGGCGTTCGAGATCCCACTTGAGAGGCTTTCGCCGGACTCGCTCGAGACCTTCCTCAAGATCGAGCGGCCGTCGGATCACCAGGGCCAGCCCGAGGACGACTCCTACGAGACGATCGGCCAGTTCTACGAAGCGGTGGAACTCGGCATCAGGGGTCTCTGCGAGCAGCTCGGCGAGGGCCGGGTGTTCACGGGCGATCCGGGCCGGCAGGTCAACGACCGACTGCACTACAGGGGCGCAGGCAGGCTGGTCGAGGTCAGCGACCTCCATTCCGCCCTGGAGGCCCTGGAAGAGATCATCGAACAGGGCGAGGGCCTGCAGCACCAGCAGGTCTGGGATGGTGACCAGCAGATGTTCCATCCCGACCGAGCCGAGGTCGCCCACTACTTCCGGTTCGAGGAGATCCGGCTCGGTCGCAGGTACGAGCCCTGGGACACTCCCCGGTCCGGCCCGTCGGGCGAGCCGCTGCCGACCGACTGGGACGCGGTCCACAACGTGCGCCCGAACCCGCGCAGCGGCGACTGCCCCGAAGGCAGCGAAGCGAGGCGGCGGATGGAGGAGTTCAACCACTCTTACTCGGGCATTCTGCACCTGCTGGAAGAGAGCTTCAACGGGAATCCGGGACTGCTCGAGGTCGCGACCGGCCAGATGTACGGGCTCAAACAGCAGGCGATCGACCTGATGAAGCTGCCTTCAGGCGATGGCACGACGACCGTGGGCCCGAGCTTCGAGTACGTGCCGGCCCGGCAGCGTCATCGTGGGAAGGACGCCGAGCGGCGGATCGTCGTCGTGCGGGACGGGCCATACCTGGTCTACGGGGACGTGCCCTGGTGCGCAAACGCAGAGTCCTCTCCGAGAACGGCAGGCCGCTCACCTGGGAGAAGACCGAGATCCTCGAGACGGAAGAGAGCTACGCGCTCTGCCGATGTGGACGCTCGGGGTCGAAGCCGTTCTGCGACGGCTCACACGCCGAGGTCGGCTTCGACGGAACCGAGACCGCCGACAGTGCACCTACCGCCGACCGCCAGCGGATCCACGACGGAACCGGTGTCGTCGTCAGGCGGGACGGCTCGCTCTGCATGCATGCCGGTTTCTGCAAGGGCCGGACCCGCGGGATCGTCGAGATGATGGAAGACATCGGTGACAGCGACGTCCGGGGCCGGGTGGTCGGAATGGTTGAACGCTGCCCGTCGGGGTCCTACGTCTACGGCCTGGAGGGTTCAGACGACGACGTCGAGCCGGACCTCGCGGAGAGCATCGCGGTGATCGAGGAGGTGGACGGGTCCGCCTCATGTCTCTGGGTCACCGGTGAAATCCCGATCGAGCGCTCCGATGGAGAGGCGTTCGAGACCCGCAACCGGGTCACGCTCTGCCGCTGTGGTCAGTCGAAAAACAGGCCGCTCTGCGACGGAACCCACGCGAAGATCGGCTTCCGCGAGTAGGGCACCCCTGGCTACGCTTCGCCGTCGTTCGGCCCGCGATAGAGCGCCGAGGTATCGAGCTCGGTGACCAATGTCCGGCCGGTCAGCCCGAGTGCGGTGTCGATGTCCGACTCCAGGACGTTGATCATCTGGCGAACGGCCCCCTCGCCCCCGGCCGCCACGGCCCAGGCCCAGGCCCGCCCGATCAGTACCGCCTTGGCCCCCAGGGAGACCAGCTTGACCACGTCAAGGCCGGTGCGGACCCCGCCGTCGGCCAGGACCTCTACCTGATCGCCGATCGCCTCGACCACCCCGGGCAGGGCCATCGCCGTGGAAGGGACCGAGTCGAGCTGCCGACCGCCGTGGTTGGAGACGATCACGCCGTCGACGCCGGCGTCAACAGCACGCCTGGCGTCTTCGGGGTCGAGCACTCCCTTGACCACGAGCCGGCCTTTCCAGTGCTCGCGCACCCAGGCGATGTCCTCCCAGGTGACGCTCGGGTCGAACTGTGAGTCGACCCAGCTCTTGAAATCCTGCGGGCTGCTTGCGTCCGGGACGACATCGGCGAGGTTGCCGAAGGTGAGCGGCTTGCCCTTGACCGGAACGTCGGCGATCCAGCCCGGGTGAGTCGCGAGATCGAGCCCCCGGCGGAACTTCGCCCAGGTCGATGCTTCTCCGACCATCGCGTTACGCGTATCCCGGTGGCGGGCTCCGACCACCGGCAGGTCGATGGTCAGGACCAGAACCGGCGCACCGACCGCCTGCGCCCGCGACATCAGCTTCTCGGCGAAACCGCGGTCGCGCATGACATAGAGCTGGAACCAGGGCGGCACCGATGTCGCCTCAGCCACCTCTTCGATCGCGCAGATCGAGACGGTGGACTCGACGAACGGTACGCCTGCATCCTCCGCGGCTCTGGCGGCCTGCACCTCGCCCCTCCGGGCAAACATGCCGGCCAGGCCGACCGGCCCGAGGATCACCGGCATCTCCAGCTTCTGACCCAGCACCTCGCAATTCTGATCGCGGACCGACACGTCCCGCATCACGATCTGCCGCAGCAGCACCCGCTCCAGGTCGGAAACGTTGGCGCGCATCGTCGACTCTTCATAAGCGCCGCCGTCGATGTAGTCGAACAGCTGACGGGGCAGCCTCCGCCGGGCGAGCTCACGGTAGTCGAGCACCGAGGCGGGAGAGACACCGAGCGGCCGGTCGGATGCGATACGCATCGGCTAAACCTAACCGACACCTGATTATTAAGGGGAGGCAGACCCCTGGCCGACGGCGAGGCGCTCGCTCTCCTGCTGGAGACTTTCGGCCAGGCCGCCGATTCCCTCGCGCATCCGCTTGTCGGTGTAGCCCTTCATCAGACGACCCAGCCGGTTCAACTCGTATCTGTAGTTCAGGGTCAGCTCCGTGCCCTGATCGGCGGGCGCGATGTTGAAGTCGGCCACCGCACCTGAAATCGGCAGCTTGAACGTCTCGTTGATGTTGACGGTCAATCGCTGATTCGGCTGGTGGCAGTCGATCCGCTCGTTGACCCCGCCGAACGGCGCGAAGTCGCAGTGCCGGGTCGACCCTTCGCTCACCGGCCCGGAGGAAGTCAACTCGGATGCCTTGACCCCGGGGTTCCAGCGCTGGATATCTCCGAAATCGTCGAGTACTCCCCAGACCGTTTCAACCGGGGCATCAATCCTGCTCGTGATCGTGAATTCTGGCACTGGCACCTTTCCGTTGATCGGATTCGCACGTTAGCGCACTGCGAAACCCGGCTAACGGGCTCGCTTCTGACCGGAGGGTGCCCATTCGCCCGTTTGCTGATCGCTCCTCAGACGTGCGGCGATCCGGTCGTTGATTTCGGACGGCCGCCCCGCCCCGGACGGCCCTACCCGCCCCCTTTGTCGAGAGCGGGATAATGCCTTGGGTGGCGGCCGATATCCAACTGTTGTGGTGGCGCGGATGCCCCTCGTGGGAGCGGGCGCTGGCGATGCTCGGCGAGGAGATGACCGCGCACGGCCTCGACAAGGAGCGTCTCGAAGTGATCGAGATCGAAGACGAAGCCGCCGCCGATCGCCTGGGGTTTCCCGGATCGCCGACGATCCTGGTCAACGGTGTCGACATCCAGCCACCCGACCCCCAGCAGGCTGTCGGCCTGACCTGCCGCGTGTACCGGCGCCGGGACGGCCGGGTCTCGCCGCTTCCCGACCCCGAGGACCTGAGGGACGCGTTTGCGAGAATGGAGAGATGAACGTAAACGGATTGACGATCGGAGACACAGCTCCGGCCCTGACACTCCCCGGTACCGACGGGGCCGATCATGAAATCGGCGCAGCCGACGCCAGCGAGGCCACGGTCGTCTACTGGACCTGCAACCACTGCCCGTACGCGCTCGCCTGGGAGGATCGGCTGCACGACGTCTCCCGTGATTATGCGAACCGCGGGGTTCGGGTGATCGCGATCAACTCCAACGACGCCGAGAGCCACCCTGCCGACTCGTTCGAAGCGATGAGCGGGCGGGTCGAGCGCGAGGGCGGCTGGCCGCATCCGTATCTCCACGACGAAAGCCAGGCCGGCGCCCGCGCTTTCGGGGCGAAAGCGACCCCGGATGTCTTTGTCTTCGACCGGGACCTCCACCTCCGCTACAGGGGCGCCCCTGACGCCGACTACGGCGACTCCGGCGAAAACGCGGCCTGGCTGCGGGCAGCGCTGGACGCCGTTCTTGAAGGACGAGATCCGGACCCGGCCGAGACCGAGCCGGTGGGGTGCGGAGTCAAGTGGAAATAGAAGGAAAGTGAGATGATCGCCCGCCGATCCGAATCGAATCTGCCGCCGGGTCCACGGGTCCCGAAGACGATGCAGACGATCGGCTGGTGGGCGCGCCCGACCGCCTATCTGGAGCGCTGCCGCGAGCGCTACGGCAAGCGGTTCACGATCCGGATGCTCGCCCAGGACCCGTTCGTCCTGATTTCCGACCCCGACGAGATCAAGCAGGTCTTCACCGCCCCGGCCGACGTTCTCTATCCCGGCGAAGGCGCCCGGATTCTCGAGCCGATCGTCGGCCCGAACTCGATCCTGCTGCTTGACGAGAAGGCCCACATGGGCCAGAAGCGGCTGGTACTCCCTGCCTTTCACGGCGAGCGGATGCAGCGCCTGGAGAGCGTGATCACCGAGGTCACCCGCGAGCAGATCGCCTCCTGGCCGCGTGATCAGGTCGAACCGATGCACCCCCGTATGCAGGCGCTGACCATGGAGGTGATCCTGGCCGCGGTCTTCGGCCTGCGCTCGGGCCCGCGACTCGACGCGCTGCGACTGGCCCTGACCGAGATGCTGGAATTCGGGCTCAGCCCGCTCAGCCTGCTGCCACCGGCCCAGCGCGCCCCGTGGGGCCTCGGCCCGTGGGCCGGCTTCGTGCGCGCCCGGGCCCGGGCCGACGAGCTGATCTACGCCGAGATACGCGAGCGCCGCGATCGCCAGGACGACGGCGGCAGCGAGATCATCACGTCGCTGCTTGCGGCCGAGCACGAGGACGGCTCGCCGATGTCGGACGAGGAGATCCATGACGAACTCCTGACCCTGCTGGTCGCCGGCCACGAAACCACCGCGACCGAGCTGGCCTGGGCGCTCGAGCGCCTGACCCGGGAGCCGGAAGTGCTGGCCAGGCTGGTCGCCGAAATCGACGAGGGCGACGGCGAGCCTTACCTGACCGCGGTCATCCGCGAGACACTCCGGCGCCGGCCGGTCCTGACCCAGGCCCAGCCGCGAACGGTGAAAAAGCCGATCGAAGTCGGCGGCATCACCTACCGGCAGAGGGTCCACCTGGTGGCGAGCGCCTGGCTGGTCCACCACGATCCCGATATCTACCCGGACCCTTACGCGTTCCGCCCCGAGCGCTTCCTGGACTCCGAGCCCGGCACCTACACCTGGATTCCGTTCGGCGGCGGCCGCCGCCGCTGTATCGGGGCCAACTTCGCGATGCTGGAGATGGCGATCGTACTGCGCGAACTGCTCCGCGAGACCCGGATCAGGGCCGGCCACGCGGGGCCCGAGTTCACGATCCGGCGGGCGATCACCGTCACTCCCGGCCACGGGGCCGAGACCGTCCTCACCGACCGCGCCGCGTAGCGGGCGCCTCGGCACGAAACGCCCCGGGTTCACCGACGCCGCGTGACGGCTTGCCCGCGATCGGCTTCGCGGTCCCTGTCCCGGGATCCCGCAATATGATGACCCGATGCTCTTCGAGCTCGAGTCGGTGGTACTTCACCGTGGAGGCAAGCCGGTTCTCGGGGGGCTCTCGGCCCGGTTCCCTGAGGGGGTCTGCGCCGTGGTGGGCGCGTCCGGGTCCGGCAAGTCCACGATGCTCCGGCTGCTCAACCGGCTCTCCGACCCCGCAAGCGGCGTCGTACGTTTCCGCGGGACCGACACACTCGAACTGGACCCGCTTCAGCTTCGGCGCGAAGTCGCACTGGTGCCACAGCTGCCGGCACTTCTTCAGGGCACCGTGTCGGACAACCTCCGCTTCGCTGCCGCCTTCACCGGCCGTGAACCTGATCTCAACGAGCTTCTGGGCCTGGCCGGACTCGACGGCTCCTTCGCCGACCGGGACGTCGGACACCTGTCGGTGGGCGAGCAGCAACGGGCGATGGTCGCCCGGGCTCTCGCCACGCATCCGGAAGTGCTGCTCCTTGACGAGCCGACCTCGGCGCTCGACGAACGGGCTCGCGACTCGATCGAGCAAACCGTCGCAGACCTCAGGCGCCGTCTCGGTGCCTCGATCGTGATCGTCACCCACGACCCCGCGCAGGCGCGCAGGCTCGCGGACTGGATAGTGGAGGTGGATCAGGGGCGGCTCGTGCGGGAAGGCCCGCTCGGGGAGGTGCCCGCGTGACCGGCGGTGGGATCGACGTGAGTATCGGCGAGGTCGGTGCCTCGCTCGTCCTTGTCGCGATCGCCGTGGCGATCTCGCGCTGGCGGCGCGCCGGCCTTGAAGCCGACATCGGCATCGCCGTCCTGCGCAGCTTCGTGCAGCTGACCGCGATCGGTTTCGTGATCACCGCGATCTTCGACACCGACAGCCTGCTGCTGGTCGTCCTGCTGCTCGCGGTCATGGTCGTCTTCGGCGCGTTCACGGCGCGGGCACGGGCGGTCGGTGTGCCTCGAGCCCTGGGTCCACTGTTGATCGCCCTGTCGATCTCGGCGATCGCTACCCTTGGCCTGGTGCTCGCACTGGGAATCTTCCCGGCGACGCCGCGTTACCTGGTTCCGGTCGGCGGGATGGTGATCGGCAACGCCATGACTGCCTCGGCCGTCGCGCTGAACCGGCTGGGCGATGAGATGCGAGCCGAGTCGCCGCGAATCGAGGCCACCCTGGCGCTCGGGGCAACCTCGCGCCAGGCCGCGGAGCCCGCCGTCAGGCGGGCGCTGCGCTCCGGAACTATCGCCCTGGTGGACTCGACCAAGACGACCGGGCTGATCTTCTTCCCCGGAACGATGGTCGGCATGCTGCTCGCCGGCGCCGATCCGACCGATGCCGTCCGCCTGCAGCTGATCCTCCTCTACCTGCTGCTCGGTGCCGTCGCGATCTCGGCGCTCGTCTCGACCACGCTCGCCTACCGCAACTTCTTCACCCCCGCCCACCAGTTGCGCGACCAGGCTCGCCCGCGCGGGGACGGATGAGCGATCGCCATTCCCGAAACCGGAGTAGGTTCCCTGCAGTCTTGGCAGACAGCGGTCTGCAGAGGCCCCGAAGGAGGAGTAAACGATGCTGTCTCGTCCCGTGCGTGTATTGACTTTGCTGCTGGCCGTCATCGCTTCCCAGGCCGCGATCGCCTGCGGCGGCTCGGATGATTCGAGCGATTCGGGTGCGTGGAGGATCGGCCTCGAAGCCCCGCTCTCCGGCGACCAGTCGGTGCTTGGAAAAGGAATGCTCGAGGGCGCTCAGCTGGCTTCATCCCGGATCAATGCCAATGGTGGCCTGCTCGGCAGCAGGTCGAGATAGTCGAGATCGACGACAGGGCCGACCCGGACACCGGCGTCGCGGCTGCGAATTCCGCTATCAAATCCGGTCTCGACGGGGTTGTCGGGCCTTACAACTCGGGCGTCGGAATCAAGACGCTGCCGATCTACATCAAGGCCGGTCTGGTTCCGATACGGCTCACCTCAGACAACGAGACCGACGGGCTCGGCTTCACACTTCAGCCGATGACCGACCAGATAGCCCCGGTTGCCGGCAAGGCGATCAGCCAGTGGCTCGGGGCGAAAAAAGCGGCAATCGTCTATGACCGGACCGAGGCCTACACCCGCAACGTATCGAAGGCCGTAAAGGGTGAACTCGACAAGGCCGGCGTGGAGGTCGTCGCCTACGAGTCGCTCGATCCCGGTGCGGACGACTACGCCGCCGAGGTCAGGAAGCTTGCCGGCACCGGAGCCGATGTCATCTATGCCGCGGTCTACTTCCCCGAAGGTGCGAAGATCGCCGAAGAGATGCTGGCCCAGAAAGTCGAAGCCCGGTGCCTGGCTGACTACGGCTCCTACGACACCGGGTTCGTCGAAGACGCCGGGGTGAAGGTCGCCAGATCCTGCCCGGTGGTCGGCGTGCCCGCCCCCAACGATTTCGGGGACTCGGCGAAGTTCGTCGATGAATTCCGCCACGAATTCGAATCCGAACCGGGCACCTGGAGCCCCTACACATACGACTCGGTCAACTTCCTGGCCGAAGGCGTGAAGGGGACCAACGGCTTCGACGCCGACGAACTGAACCAGATCTTCTCCGGATTCAACGCCTGGACGGGCTGGACCGGCGGGGTGAACATCGACCCCCAAACCGGAAACCGCGATCCGGCCACCGTGGTCGTGACCTCGGTTGACAAGACGGGCGCCTTCCACGTGGACAGCCGATGGGCGGCCGCCGTGGACGCTCCCTACTGACTCCCCGGGGACGCCCTGGCGCTTCAGCTTGAATCGGTGCCGGCCGGCGCTGAAGCGACGAAATTGGCGTCAGAGGCTGCTCAGGTCGCTTGCGCGAGCGCGCCTGGCGCACCGGTTCCGAGGGCCCTCACTCATTCCCGGCCGGACCCCGGGAGGCCTCATCGGGGTCTTTGAAGCCCTTCCAGTGGGTCCCGTCGCAAAACGGCTTGTTCGACGAGCCGCCGCAACGGCAGAGGGTCTGGCGGCCCCGTACCTCGTAGGCCTCGCCGTCGGCCGAGCGGACCGGGATGCCACCACGGACCCGGTAGGGGCCGTCCACCAATGCCTTGACCGCCGGGCTCATCGGCTTCTCTTCGGCCGCTTCCCCGGACCCCGGCTCCGCGTAGCCCAGCGCTCCCGAGGGGCACCGGCCGATCACGGCTCTGATCTCATCGGCAGGGGCGGCGTTCGGATCGATCCAGGGCTCGACACCGAGCTTCCAGACCGCAGGAAGCCCATCGGTGCACTCCCCCGCGTGAGCGCAGACGCTGCGGTCATCGAGGATCGTCACCTCCTCGCCCTCATAGGCGTCGCGGCGGTCGGCGATCGGGCCCTTGTCGGCAGTCTCGGTGCCGTCGAATCCGACTTTCTTGTGGGTCCCGTCGCAAAACGGCTTGTTCGAAGAGCGACCACAACGGCAGAGGAAAGCCTTGCCCTCTTCCGAGACGGTTTCACCCAGCGCATCCCGAATCTCGACCGCACCCTCGACCATGTAAGGGCCGTTCTCGGTGACGCTGATGCTCACTGCTTCATCGGGCCGATCGCTCATCCGTCTCCTCCTCGTTATCTGTCTCCCCAGTCTAGCCGCTGCCCGATCGACAAAATCTGAATTCGCTCAGACGGATGAAGCCACGACGGTGACCAGCTGCGGGAATCTTGGCGCCGAGACGGCCTCCCACCGGTGCTTAGCGCAAATGCGTGTACGGAAGCGCTACCTCTTGACGGTGATCTTCTTCTTGACGGTCTTGCCGCCGGCGTTTTTCGAGGTGACCCTGAAAGTGAGCCTGACCGTGCCCCGCTTCTTCGGCTTGAGCCTGACCCTGACCTTCCTCACCTTGCCGGGGGAGATCTTTCCGACGGATGTCTTGAAACGCACACCTTTGCCGCTCACCCTGAGTCTTACGCCCTCGGCTTTCGCGTTGCCGGAATTTCTGATCTTCATCCTGTAGGTGGATGCCTTGCCCATTTCCACTTTGCGGGGCCCACTGACTTTTGCCTTTTTGATCCTGGCCTTGCCCCTGCCGGCCTGGCTGCCGCGCGGCGCCAGCCTGGCATTGATGCCGCCGGTCTCTGACCCTGCCGCCACAGCGACCGGGGTGGCCGAACCGAGGTCGGGCTTGTCGTCGTAGTACTCGCCGGCGACGTTGCTGGAACCGCAGTCGTAGAACCTGATCCGGTGTTTTCCGCTCGCAAGTCCTTCAACGGCGTAGCTGCCGTCCGGTTCGGTGTAGCTGGAACCCGAATCGTCCCCGCTCGAATCGTAGGCGTCGACGCAGATGTCCTCCAGGGGCTCTTTCGAGCTGTCGGTGATGGTGCCCGAGATCGAGCCGCCCGGGGCCAGCGCGGCATCGATGCCGGTGATCTCGGACCCCGCGGTGACGGCGATCCGGTTGGCCGAGGCGAGGTCGGGCTTGTTGTTGTAGTACTCACTGACGACGTTGTTGGAGCCGCAGTCGTAAAACTGGATCCGGTGGTTTCCGCCCGGAAGCCCCTCGATCGTGTAGCTGCCGTCCGGTTCGGTATAGCCGAAGCTCGACTCGCTCCCGCTTGAGTCGTAGACGTCGACGCAGATGTCCTCCAGGGGCAGGGCCGAGCTCTTGGTCACGGTACCCGAGATGGAGCCGCCGACGCCCAGCACCGCATTGATGCCGCCCGTCTCGGACCCTCCGGTTACCGCTACCGGGTTAGCCGAGTCGAAATCGGGCTTGTTGTTGTAGAACTCGCCGGTGACGTTGTTGTCGCCGCAATCGGAAAACTCGATCCGGTAGCTGGCGTTTTCAAGTCACGGAATGGTGTAGGTGCCGTCCGGGCCGGTGAAGTCCTCCTCGATGAATCCTCCACTCGGGTGATAGGCGTCGACGCAGATGTCTTCAAGGGGGGTGGCCGAGTTGTTTGTCACCTTGCCCGAGATCGAGCCGGTCGCGGCGTGCGCGGCGGCGCTGGTGAGCATCAGGCAGGCCACAGCGAGCACCAGGGCAGTTGCCAGCAGCCGGCCCGGGCCACGGACGCCGCCGAAGCGGTCCCCGGGAACCTGGGTGATCCAACCGGCATCAGTCGAGACGGTTCTCATTTGGAAATTGTTCCAGCCAGATGTCTCGTTTCCTTTAGCTGCGAGCTTCGGGTCCAAAATTCAGGACCGGCATGGTGACGGTTCATCCCTTGCGCCCGGAAGTGCCCACGGGGTAAGCTCCGGACTGATTCAGTTGATATCGATGAGAGGGAGAGGCCGATGAACGCGAACAAAGACTTGTGGGAGAAAGGTGATTTCACCCGGATCGCGGAGACGATGCGGGAGAGCGGGGAGGCGTTCGCCGGCGGGCTGGGCATCACCGACGGGCTCCGGGTGCTGGACCTCGGTTGCGGCGACGGGACCACCGCGATACCGGCTGCTCAACTGGGAGCCGATGTCCTGGGTGTCGACATCGCCGGCTACCTGGTCGCGGCCGGCAACGCACGCGCCCAGGCTCTCGGCCTGAGCAACTGCCGCTTCCAGGAGGGCGATGTGTCGGACCTGCACGATCTCGATGATGAGAGCTTCGACCCCGTGGTCAGCAGCTTCGGGGCGATGTTCGCTCCCAACCCGTACGAAGTGGCCAAAGAGATGGTCCGGGTCGCCAGGCCCGGCGGCCGGATCGTGATGGGGAACTGGATCCCGAACGACCCGACCCTGGTGGCCCAGATCCTGAAGATCAGCGCCTCCTATTCGCCCCCGCCTCCGGAGGGCTTCGTCAGCCCGATGACCTGGGGTATGGAGGACGAAGTGACCGAGCGCTTCACCGCAGCCGGAATCCCCGAAGAGGCGATCTCGTTCGAAAAGGACACTTACACGTTCAACTCCCCGGATACACCGTCGGAGATGGTCGCAACGTTCAGGGACTACTACGGGCCGACCATGAACGCGTTCGCGGCGGCCGCTGCGGACGGCCGCGAAGCCGACCTCCAGGCCGAACTGGATGCGCTGTTCAATGAACACAACACCAGCGGGGACAGCACCTCGATCTCCGCGACCTACCTGAAAGTGACGGTCGAGCGCTGACCGACTGCGCGGGCGGCGCCGGATAGCCGGCTCGCGCCCGATCGCTTCAAATAGCGGCCCCCAGGTCGGGGTCCCGCGCGCTAAGCGGGATTGGTGGCGCCGACGATCCAGACGGATCCGCGGCCGAATACGGTGCCGTCCGGCCTTTGCCAGGCGGAGTAGTGGTCGACCAGGGCCTCGGATATCTCTGGACGGCGGCTTTCGCCGTATTCACCGTTCAGGCGGATCAATTCGGCGCCGGGACCGATCGCGAGCAGGGCTTCGATCGCCTCGTCCATGTCACCGCCCATGTAGTAGTCGAAGTCGAACTGGTGCAGCTCGACCTCGTCAAACCCGGCCGCCTCGAGAATGCCGCGGCATGTCTCGGGATTGCCGAGTGAGAACGGGCCGGGACCGCAGGTGTCGGCCTCATACTCTTCGGGGCGCGAGAGGAACTGCTGGACCACCTGCTCCGTCTCCGCCCAGAACGGGCTTTCGTCTTTGCGGCGCCAGCAGACTTTGCAGTGCCTGCCACCGGGCTTGAGCGAGTTGCGGATCGCCCGCATGGCCGGAACGGGTGCCGCGAAGAATTGAGTCCCCATGCGCGAAAAGGCGTAATCGAAGTCCTGATCCCAGTCTGCCGTCTGCGCATCGGCGGCCTCGAACGCCACGTTCTCGGCTCCCGCCTCGGCGGCCTCCAGCCGGGCGTCCTCGACGAAGCGCGGAGAGGAGTCGGTGCCGAGCGCGAAGCCCTCCGGCCCGACGATCTCGGCCATTCGACGGGTCGTATCGCCGAATCCACAACCGATATCGATGCAGGAGCCGCCCTCGGGCGGTGGATAGAGCTCGAAGGATTTCTCCGTGACCTCGTCGAGCGCACCGACGAATACCTTGCGGTTCTTCTTCCACCGCTCGTAGAGAACTGTGTCCCAGGCGCGAACCGCTTCCTCGTTGGCCGGAGCGACCGCACCCGGCTGCTGTACTTGTGTCATCGGGTCCGAGCCTACTAGTCGGCGTTGTTCCGGTCAACAAATCACCCCGGCGTCTTCGAAAAGCCCCTTGCCGGGTGACAGCCGGCCCCCGGGGCCGCAGGGCATTCTCAGCCTCCGGGACCCCAGCCGAACAGGTTCTTGCGCTCGACTCCGCTGCCACCGGCGGGCAGGCTGTAGACGTCGCCGTCGGCGGCCAGCCAGAGAGGGCCGGTGAAGCGCCTGTGGGCGTCGCCGAGAAACGGGCCGTCGAGACCTTTCAGCGGCAGCGGCGGAACGATGTGGGTCAACGCCAGGGCACCGACGCCGGCCTCCCGGGCGGCGTCTGCGGCCTGGGGAGAGGTGGCGTGGTAATCCGGCACGTCGGCCAGGATCCTGGCGCGGTTTGCAAGGCCGGCCCGGCGGGCAGCGCCTTCGACCATTTTCAGGAGTCGGGGCGAGAGTGCGTCGTGGACCAGCAGGTCGGCGCCCCTGGAAACCCGGATCAACTCCAGGCTGTAGACGGTGTCACCGCTGATCACGATGCTGCGGCCCTGGTAGTCGAAGCGGTAGCCGAGCGCCGGATCGACCGGAGAGTGATCGACGACGAAGGCCGTGACCTTCAACCCGTCCTCATCCAGAACGACCATCGACTCCTCTCCTTCGGGGAAGGAGAAAACTTCGGCGAGCATCGAGGAACCAGAGGACGGGGCGATGTCTTCGCCATGGTGGGCGGTCCGGTAGCTGCTGTCGAGCGCATAGGCCTCGTTAAATCCGGCGACAACCCGCTCGGTGCCGGGAGGGCCGATCACCCGCATCGGGTTCGGATCCCCGTCGGCCACCCACCGCTGGAGGTTCACGCTGCCGAGTCCGCCGATGTGGTCGGAGTGGAAGTGGGTGAGCAGCACCGCCGCGATCCGACCCGGTTCGATCCGCATCCGGCTGATCGTCTCGGAAGATCGCTCGCCCGCATCGACGATGAAGACCTTGCCGCTGGCGATTATTGCCGCACAGGGATTACCGCGTTTCCGGTCGGGGAGTGGCGACCCGGATCCGACTATCGCGATGTGCAGGCCATCACCCAATTCGGCGACCAGGTCAGCGGACATCAGCTTCGGGAGCTGCTTCTTGACCGTGGCCAAAGCGATCCGGGATCGGAGGGAGTTCAACATCGCCCCAGCCTACCCAGCGGCCGGAGGGCGTTGCCGGGCCGGGGTCGCCCCGGCCTGTCGACGGCTGCCATGGCCGCGGCCGGGTGGCAGCCGGCCCCGGCTCTCGTAGGATCCCGGCATGAACGCAGATCGCTGGGAACGTCTCCCTCCGCCGCTGCTGCGTGTCGCGGACATCGGATCCGCGGAGGGGGACTCCGAACAGGTGCGCCTGCGCAAGCGCGTGCTCAACCTGGCGGCAGTGTTCATGGCCGCGCTTTCGCCGGTCTGGATCGTGACCTACCTGCTCCTGGGGCTCTGGGTCTCTGCGGCGATCCCCCTCGGCTTCCTGCTCGCCACCCCGGTGCTGCTCTGGGTGTATTCGCGGAACCCGATCTACAGATGGTTCCGCTCCGCCGAACTGGCGATGATGCTCGTCCTCCCCTTCGCCTTGCAGTGGAGCCTGGGCGGTTTCGCCAACAGCTCGATGGTCGCCCTGTGGGCCCTGACCTCGCCGCTCGGGGCCGTCTTTTTCATCGGTGCCCGGCGGGCCACGCCCTGGCTTGCCGCCTTCGCGGTGCTCGCCGTCTTCTCGGGCCTGATCGACCCCGTGCTCTCCGAGAGCGCCCCGGAGATCCCGGAAGCGGTAATCGTCACCTTCTTCGTGCTCAACCTGCTCGCGGTGGCGGCCACTGTCTTTCTGCTGGTGCAGTACTCGGTCCGCGCCCGGGAGGCGGAACATGATCGATCGGAACGGCTGCTCCTGAACGTCCTTCCCGAGTCGGTGGCGCACCGGTTGAAGCATTCGGACGGAGTGATCGCCGACGCATATCCGGAGGCCACCGTCCTGTTCGCCGACATCGTCGACTTCACACCGCTCAGCGAAGGCATGGAACCAGGCGATGTCGTGGCCCTGCTGGACCGGGTGTTCACCGGCTGGGACCGGCTCGCCGCGGCCCACGGGCTGGAGAAGATCAAGACGATCGGCGACGAGTACATGGTTGTCGGGGGAGTTCCCGACCCGCGGCCCGACCATACGCGGGCGATTGCCGGAATGGCGCTCGAGATGTCAGCCGAACTCGAGAAGTGTTCGGCCGACGGTGCGGCTCCACTGCGGGCGCGGATCGGGATCGACACCGGCCCGGTCGTCGCCGGTGTGATCGGCCGCTCGAAATTCATCTACGACCTCTGGGGGGACACGGTCAACACGGCGAGCCGCATGGAATCGAGCGGCGAGCCCGGGCGGATCCAGGTCACCGAACGTACGCGCGAGCGACTCGGAAACGGCTACCGGCTGCGACCCCGCGGCGAGATCGAAGTCAAGGGCAAGGGTTTGATGACCACCTACTTCCTGGAGGGGGCGGCGGCGCGCGGGTCCGGCGAAGCACCCCGGAACTGATCAAACCCGATGAGCCCGACGGAGGTCCGACGGACCTTGTCGTGAATCCGCCGGTCCTCGCGAAAGGGTCATACCACCAGGTGCAATTGACTCGGCAAGCCCGCGGGGGTAGTGTCGGAACGTAGACTTTCGACAGTCAGAAAGGCCAGGCGGTAACGATGTCATCCAGGGTCAGCGATCACCTTCGCAGCAATGTCATTGGCTACCTGGCGCTTTTTGTCGCCCTGAGCGGTTCTGCATACGCCGCCAACAAGATCGGCACCGGGGACATCAAGAAGGGCGCGGTCAAGTCGAAGCAGATCGGCGACAACCAGGTCAAGTCGAAGGACGTCAGGGACGGCAACATCCGGTCCGTCGATATCAAGAACGGCGACCTCACTCTGGCGGATATCGACGAGTCGACGCTTCCCTCGGGGGGTCCTCCCTCCGGCGCCGCCGGAGGTGACCTGACCGGCAGCTTCCCGAACCCTCAGATCGGATCGAACGCAATAGATTCCGCCAATGTCGTAGACGGTTCGCTTAGCGGAATCGACATAGACGAGAGCACGCTCGGAACGGTGCCGAACGCCGGCACGCTCGGTGGCATCCTCCCCGGCGGCTTCCTGCAGGTCAACTCGGCCGCCGGCGGGGACCTCAGCGGCACCTACCCTGATCCGTAGATCGGATCGAACGCGGTTGATTCGGCCAATGTCGTAGACAACTCGCTTGGCGGAATCGACATCAACGAGAGCACGCTCGGAACGGTGCCGAACGCCGGCACGCTCGGTGGCATCCTCCCCGGCGGCTTCCTGCAGGTCAACTCGGCCGCCGGCGGGGACCTGAACGGCACCTACCCGAATCCGGGCGTCGCGCCGAACAGCATCAACGGAGACAAGGTCGCGAACAGGTCGCTCCGCCTGGCAGACGTAGCGGTCGCCAACTCGGCCCAGACCGGGATCAACTTCCCGTCGATAGCCGCCCAGTCGTGTGTCGACATCACGGTCAACGTCGCGAACGTGCTGAGCACGGACGTCGTCCTGGTGACCCCACCTCCGACGCTGCCCGCCGGCGTGATCGTCGCCACCCGCAAGCCGGCGATCAACGGGCAGATCGTGGTCCGTGCCTGCAATGTGAGCGCTTCGGCATCTGCCGACCCGGCACTCTCTGCGATGTCCTTCGCCGTTTTCCGCTAGTCCGCGGCTGATCACCGCGCCCGACAGGATTCAAACCTGTGACCTTCGGTTTCACAGGTGATCGGGGAGTCGAAAAGCGGATGGCGTGAGAATCGCCGGGGGCACTTTCTCCAGCCGTTACTCCATCGCGTAGACGTGCCAGGGCTCTTCGATGCCCTTGAGTTCGTGCTCGCCCCGGTCGGTGAAGGTGAGCTGGCTCCCGACGACCAGATCGCGGACCGTCCGCGAAACGAGGATCTCCCCCGCTCCCGCCAGGGCCATGATCCGGGCCGCCAGGTGCACCGCCAGTCCGCTGATGTCGTCGAGGCCGACCTCGACTTCCCCGGTGTGAATCCCGCTTCGCACTTCGAGTCCCTGCGAGCCGGCCTCGGCGATGACCTGCTCCGCGCAGCGGACCGCCTGAGCCGGCCCGGCGAAGGTCGCGAGCACCCCGTCGCCGAGCGTTTTCACGGTCTCGCCGCCGTGCCGTTCGACGGCGGCTCTGGTCGAGCCGTGGTGACGGTCCAGGAGCGCACTCCAGGCGGAGTCGCCGAGCTCGGAGGCACGCTCGGTGGAGCCGACCAGATCGGTGAACAGCACGCTTGCGAGAACGCGGTTTGTGACCGGCGCGGGAGCCCTGCCGGTGACGAATTCCTCGATCAGGTCGGCCAGCTGATCAACGTCGAGGGCGTAGAGCATGCCCGCGGCGCCCGGGATCCCGCGGAACTCGGCGCCCGGGACCAGCTCGGCGAACTCGCGGACTGCCTCGGCCGGAGGCATCTGTATGTCCCGTGGCCCGATCACCAGGGTCGGTGCCTGCACGAGGGGGAGTACATCAGAGACATCGCTGCTGGTTGACATCCTGAATACCCGCTCCGCCTGCCTCGGCGTGGCGGAAGTTCGTAAGTAGCGGATGAGACGATCGCGACGCTCTGGGTCGCCCGCCCACTCGGGGGCGAAGATGTCAACGACGCCCTCGGGATAGTCAGGGTCGCTGATCGCCCGGGCGATTTTCTCGGCGATCTCGGGGG
The DNA here is from genome assembly GCA_016649615.1 of Thermoleophilia bacterium. Taxonomy (GTDB): domain Bacteria; phylum Actinomycetota; class Thermoleophilia; order Solirubrobacterales; family 70-9; genus 67-14. Next base: position 1,050 of record JAENXK010000002.1, on the reverse strand, counting down.
GAGCATCGCCGGCGAGGCCGGGGCTGGCGGCGAGCGCGATCAGTCCGCCGACCCGCTCGGGATGAACTGCCGCCAGAGTCGCGAACGCACGGGCACAATCCGACGCGCCGAACAGCACCGGGCGCTCGACACCGACCGCGTCCATGACCGCGAGCGCGTCCGCGACGTGGGACTCCAGGGTGAGATCGTCTTTGAGGGGATCGGACACTCCGGTGTCACGGCGGTCGAAGAAAATGACCCGCGAGAAGCGACATAACCGCTCAAAGAACCGCACAGCCTCCGGCAGGTTCCAGACGGTCTCGATGTTCGAGGTCGAACCGCCGCTGAAGATCAGGTCGTGCTCCCCGGCGCCGTGCACCTGGTAGGCGATCTTGATACCACCGCTCGTTGCGTATCGGGTCCTAGGCATCTGCATGTTCGGAGCATATGCCGCGCCCGACCGGCCCACAACACGCCGGGTTCGCTCCGCGCCCGGCCTTGTTTACTGGCTGGCGAACCTGGTCGAGCCTGGCGTATCCTGACGATCGATGAGGAGCGAACTCTGCGAGCGCGCCATTGAGAGCCTCGGGCTCGAGATCGAGCTGTTCGGCAGTGCTTCCGAGGCCGGCAGGGTGCTGCGGCTTCCAGGGGTGATCGCATCTGTATCACCGCTGACTCCGGACCGGTCCCTTTTCAACTCGGTCTCCGCCGTGGACGCAGCGGCCCTGGAGGAGTCGATCGAGAAGCTTGCCGCGATCTACGCGGGCGCGGGCGTACGGGCCTGGACCGTTTGGGTCCCCGACGACGACCGGGCGAGCGCCGGGCTGCTCGAGCGGCGCGGCCACGTCCTCGACGCGTCGCCGCGCTCAATGGGCCTGGAGCTGGTCGACCTCCGGCGACCGGAGCGGGCCTTGCCCGACGAGGTCGAGCTGGTCGAGGGCGAACTCGGCCAGATCGGCGCGATCAACGACCTCGCCTACGGGATCGATGACCGGAGCTGGGCGACCGCGATCAACCAGACCCCGGACCTCACCCTGCGCACACTCGTCGCGGTCATCGGCGGCGAGGCCG
>JAENXK010000042.1 GCA_016649615.1 Thermoleophilia bacterium | reverse complement strand
CCATCTCCGCTGGAGGGTGAAGTCAACCGGGTCCTCGTCGTCTGTACCCAGATTCTGATCCCCCTGGCGATCCTTCTGATCGGTTCGCTGGTGATTCGCCAGGTCGATCTGGCCGAGGCCGCCCAGACCGCCACGGCCGGGTTGATCACCCTGATTCCCGAGGGCCTCGTTCTCCTGATGAGCGTTACCTTCGCCGCCGCCGCGGTCAAGCTGGCCAGGCGCGACACTCTGGTCCAGCAGATGAGCGCGACCGAATCGCTGGCTTCGGTCGACACGATCTGCGTCGACAAGACCGGAACCCTGACCGACGGCAACCTGGCACTGGTCGGGATCGAGCCGGCCTACGTCACCGACAGCAAGCTGGCCGGCCGCGAACTGGGCCGGTTCGCGGCGAGCGCCGGCGAGCGCAACCGCACCCTGGAGGCGATCGCGGATGAGTTTCCGGCGACACCGGAGCCCGTATCGGCCGAGGTCACGTTTTCCTCCGACTGGAAATGGAGCGGTCTGACCTTCGGCACCGACTCGGACCGGGTCAGCCTGGTCATGGGGGCACCCGACCTGATGATCGAATCGGGTGCACTCACCCTGAACGAAACGCTTGCGGACCGGCTTTCTGTGGAGACCTCAGCCGGACGGCGGGTGATCGCCCTGGCCCAGACCACGCAGCCCCTGCCGGCCAGCGGCGCCAACGGCCATCCGGACGGCCTCGAGGCGGTGGCCCTGGTGGTCCTCGAAGAGAACCTGCGGCCGGGAGTGTCCGAAACCCTCGAGCTGATGCGGAGCGAAGAGGTCTCGCTCAAGCTGATCTCGGGCGATGCCCGCGAGACGGTGACTTCGGTCGCCAGGGCGGTCGGCATCCCGGAGGACGCTGGAGTGATCCAGGGAAGCGAACTTCCGGAGGACCCGGAAGCCCTGGCGGCCGCGGCCGATGAGAACACGGTGTTCTGCCGGATCCGCCCCGAGCAGAAGAAGGCGCTGGTGACGGCCCTGGCGGAGGCCGGTCACTACACGGCCATGATCGGGGACGGCGTGAACGACGTCCCGGCCCTGAAGAGCGCCCGGATGGCGGTGGCCATGGGCTCCGGCAGCCAGGTGACCAAGAGCGTGGCCGACGTCGTCCTGCTCACTGACGAATTCGCCCGGCTGCCCGAAGCGGTCGCGGAAGGTCGCCGGATCGCCCGTAACATCCATCGGCTGGGCCGGCTGTACCTGACCAAGACCGTCTACGCGGCCGCCCTGATCCTGCTTGTCTCGGTTCCCGGATTCGCATTTCCTTTTCTGCCCCGCCACCTGACCTTGGCCGCCTTCCTGACCATCGGAATCCCCTCGTTTGTCCTGGCCCTGGCCCCCTCTGACGGTCCGCTGTATCGCGGTCACCTGCTGCGCTCGCTCGGGGCGTTTGCGGTGCCGGCCGGCCTGGCGACCGCGCTTGCTTCGATCCTTTCTTTCTTCCTGCTCGACGTGGCCTTCGGCGGCTCGCTGCAGGAGGCACGTACAGCGGCGACCACCACGCTGATCGTGCTCGGACTTTCGTTCGTACTGCTGCTCGAGCGCGGACCGGGACGCGAGCACATCGCGATCCAGAGCTACATGCTGGCGATGGTCGCCGGACTCGGCGCGCTGTTTGCCGGGATCCTCGCCGTGACGCCGTTGCGCGAATTCTTCGAGATGTCGATGCTGACCGCCGGTCAGTGGTTCGTAGCTATGCTCGCGGCAGCCCTGGGCCTGGTCGCGGCCAGCCTGATGTGGAAGCTGCCGATCATCGTCTCCTGGGACCAGCCCGAAGACGAGCTGGCGATTCCGCCGCTGGAAAGGTAGTCCGGGAGTGGACAGGACCGACCCCCCACCTCCCGAGGCGGACATCGTCGTGGTGGGGGGCGGCATTCTCGGGCTTGCGACGGCGCGGGAACTGGTCGGGCGTGAAGCCGGGATCTCGATCTGCCTGCTGGAATCGGAATCCCGGCTGGCCGCCCACCAGACGACGCATTCCAGCGGAGTCGTCCATGCGGGGATCTACTACGAACCGGGCTCGCTGCGGGCACGGCTCTGCGTCGATGGCGCGGCCCGGATGCGCGACTACTGCCGGGCCCGCGGCATCCCGCTCTCCCGGAGCGGAAAACTGATCGTCGCGACCGACCGCTCGGAACTCGACCGCCTTGACCAACTCGAACAGCGGGGCAGGGCCAACGGCGTATCCGGCCTCGCCCGGATCGCAGGTGAAGGCATCAAGGAGATCGAACCGGCCGCCTCCGGGATAGCGGCGCTCCATTCGCCAGAGACCTCCGTGGTCGATTTCGGGGAAGTCGCCCTCGGCTTTGCTTCGGATTTCGAATCCGGTGGTGGAACGATCCATCTCGCTTCCCGGGTCAGCGCGGTTAGAACCGGCCCGGGCGGACCAGGGGGCGGGTCCACCGGGCCGGGCCACCCCGGTAATCATGCTCTGGTGATCGAGACCGACCGGGGAGCCGTCAAGGCTCGGCGGGCCGTGTTTTGTGGCGGGCTCCAGTCCGATCGCCTGGCCCGGATGTGCGGCGGCTCGGCCGGGCCGAGGATCGTCCCGTTTCGAGGCGGCTACCTCCGGATCAAGCCGGGCCGCGAGAGCCTGGTCAGGGGCAACGTCTATCCGGTCCCCGATCCAGGGCTTCCTTTCCTCGGCGCCCACCTGACCCGCACCACCGACGGAACGGTTCTGATCGGACCGACCGCGATGATCGCCGGAGCCCGCGATGCATACCGGCTCGGCAGGATCCGGCGGCACGACCTGGCCGACACCGTGGCCTGGCCCGGCACCTGGCGACTGCTCGGGCGCCACTGGCGGGCGGCCGGCCACGAACTCCGGAACTCGCTCAGTCCGGCTTCACTGGTCCGGGAGGCAGCCAGGCTGGTGCCCGGGCTGACCACCGCCGATGTGCTTCCCGGCCCGTCCGGGGTCCGCGCGCAGGCGGTCGGTCGCGACGGGCGGCTGGTCGAAGACTTCCTCTTGGAGGAAACCGGTCCGTCGATCCACGTCAGAAACGCTCCCTCCCCTGCCGCGACCTCTTCGATGGCCATCGCTTCGCTGATCGCCGACCGTGTTCAGGCCGGCGCCTGAAGCAGGCGCGCCCACCCCGTTCCCCGCCCCACGCTCCCGGACCGGCCACGGGCCCGCCATGATCGGGGCCGACCACCCCGATCGGGGCCGATGTTGTGCATTCACCCCGGATATACATGGGTGATCGCACAGCATCGACCCCGGGGTGGAACGCCAATGGCCCGCCGGTCGGCGGGCCTTTGGTCAGATACGGGTATTCGGTGACCCCACCGGCCGTACGGCCCGGGGTCTGCCGGGGCGGGCTCCTAGTTCAGGCGCTCGACCAGCATCGCTTCGCCCTGGCCGCCTGCGACGCACATCGTCTCGATGCCGAACTGATGGTCGTCGGTCTCCATGACGTTCAGCAGGGTGCCCATGATCCGGGCACCGGTCATACCGAAAGGATGGCCGAGAGCTATCGCTCCGCCGTGCGTGTTGAGCTTCTCCATCGGGATACCGACCTCTTCGGAAATCGGGATCACCTGGGCGGCGAAGGCCTCGTTCAACTCGACCGTGCCGATGTCGTCGACGCTCATCCCGGAACGGTCGAGCAGCTTCTTGACCGCCTTGATCGGGGCGACACCCATCAGCTCCGGCTCGTTGCCGGCCGTGGCCGAGGTGATGATCCGGGCGCGGGGCTCGAGGCCGAGTTCCTTCGCCTTTTCATCACTGGTGATCAGCACCGCGGCGGCGCCGTCGTTCAGGGGGCAGGAGTTGCCTGCGGTGACCCCGCCGCCGCCGAAGGCCTCCGGCAACTCGGCCAGCTTCTCGACGGTCGAACTGGCCCGGGGGCCGTCGTCTTTCTCGACCACGGTTCCGTCGGGCAGGGTCACGGGAACGATCTCGCGCTCGAAAAAGCCGTCCTCCTGGGACTTGACCGCAAGCTCCTGGGAGCGCTGCGCGTAGCGGTCCATGTCCTCGCGGGAGACGCCGTACTTGTTGGCGACGTTGACCGCGGTGACGCCCATGTCGATGTAAGCGTTGGGCTGGCCGTTTTCTCCGAGAAGGTCCTCGTGCTGGTCATCCTCGCCGGCAGCACGGGCTCCGGCGATCTCGGCCCGCGCGTTGAACTGGCTGACGAACTCGACCCCGGCCGCGATGTAGATTCCACCTTCGCCGTTCTTGATCGCGTTGGAGGCATGACGGATGGCGTCGAGGCTCGACGCGCAATAGCGCGAAACGGTTACGCCGGTGGTCTCCTGGGTCAGCTTTTCGGAAAGCAGGACCAGGATGCGGGCCAGGTTGTAAGCCTGCTTGCCCTGGGGCATGCCGACGCCGCAGAAAACTTCTTCGACCGCGGCCGGGTCAACCCCGGGGTTGCGCTCGAGGAGCTGGTCGAGGACGAACGCGCCGACGTCGTCGGGGCGGATCTGAGAGAGCGAGCCCTTGAAGGCACGTCCGATCGGGGTGCGAACCGTGTCCACAATCACTGCTTCAGGCATTGGGAGGATCTCCTTGGTCGGTTTCAGCCGGGGAAGCTCTCGCGCGGAGAGCCGGGCCGATTCTTGTAAGGGGAAAGTTAGTGAAGTTTCATCTTCCGGGCCGGTAGATTGCTCTGGATGAGCAGTCAACCCCGACCGGGGACCCCCCCACCGCGGCCGGAAACCGCCCAACCGCGGTCCGGATCCGGGGCGTCGCCTTCAACGGCCGATCCACAACGGGGCGGTCAGACCCCGCCGCCTCGCGCCCAGACCGGCGCACCGCAGCGCCCTCCCGGCGATGTGAATACCCGGCTCGACGGTTTGCGGGGCTGGCTGAGCGAAATCGACGAGTCGCTGAAGAAGCGCTCGATCATCGCGCTGATCCTGACCTGCCTGGCGGTGGGCGCGGGCGCCGCCGCGATCTACATCTCGGTCACCAAGAACTCGGACGCCGACCGGATCACCGCGCTGGAAGCCCGGATAGCCGCAATGGAGGCCGCCACCGGGGCGACGACCGATCCCGGGGTGACCCCTGATGTCGGAATCCCGCCCGCCTCCGGGACCACGACCGATCCCGACCCCGTCGTCCCGGCAGCGCCTTCGGAGTGACCCCGGCCGCGCCCGATCTGCCCGACTCGATCCTCTGGGACGAGGACGTGGGCAGCGGCGTCCGGCTTGTCACGATCAACCGGCCGGAGCGGATGAACGCGATCGGACCGGTCGAGGCCCGGGGGCTGTCCACCGCCCTGGCCCGGTTCCGGGACGACGACTCGGCCCGGGTCCTCGTGATCACCGGAGCCGGAACCGAGGCGTTTTGCGCCGGGGCCGACATCGGCGCGGTCGCGGCTATGTTCGGCGAGGGCGAATCCAGTGTGCCGCAATTCGAGTTCGAGCCTGGCTCCGGGTCACCGCTTCCGGCCGAGGGCAACATCGGCCCGACCCGGTGGACCGACATCCACAAACCGATAATCGCCGCGATAAATGGTGCCGCTTACGCCGGAGGGCTCGAATGGGCCTGCCTCGCCCACCTCCGGATCGCCGACCAGCACGCCTCCTTCGGAGTCACCTGCCGCCGCTGGAACATCGGCCTCGGCGACGGCGGGACCCAGAGACTCCCGCGCCTGATCGGCATGAGCCGGGCCCTCGACCTGATCATCACCGGGCGCGTGATCGGGGCGCCGGAGGCCGAGCGGATCGGTCTGGTCAACGAGATGACCCGGAGCGGCCACTGCCTCGGCCGGGCCCTCGAACTCGCCCGTACCATCGCTGATCTGCCCCAGCCCGCACTGCGAACCGATCTCGAGGCGGTGGTCCGCGGATTCGGCCGCCCCCTGGAGGAGGGCCTGGCGCTGGAGGCCGAGTGCTTCAACCGGCTGATCGGTGATCCCGAGATGCTCTCCGGGGCACGCCGGTTCCTGGACCGCGAGCATCCCGACCGGCAGTCCGGCTCCGGCCCGCTCTACCTGCCCGCCAAGGCATGGGCTTTCGCCGAGCGGGCCCACCGGGGCCGGCCCGGCCACTACGGCTCCGGCTACTTCGTCGAGCACCCCGTCGCGGTGGCGGCGATCGTCGCTGAATATGGTGACGAGACCGCCGAGGCGGCGGCCTTCCTTCATGACACGGTCGAGAAGGCGGAGACCACCGCGGACGAGATCGAGCAGGCGTTCGGACCGGAAATGCGGGACCTGGTGGCCACCCTGGCACAGGATCTCGCATTGGAGAACTACGAAGAACGCAAGGCCGATCATCGGCGACGGGTGTCGGAGGCAGGCTCCAGGGCCAGGCTCGTCTACGCAGCCGACCGGGTCGACGGGATCGAGCGGCTGCTGGTCCGGCTCGAGGCCGGAGATGATCCCGACGACCTGGATGCGGAACGCCGCTTCAGAAGCTGGAGGATCGAACGGGAGATGCTCGCCGGGCTGGCGATTCCTCCCGAACTGCTGGCCAGGATCGACGACGGTCTCGGCCGGGTAGACGCCGCGCTCAGCGGGGCGTGAAAAGCTTGGCGTCCAGTGTTGCCCGCGCCGACAAAATCCGCCCGGCCCGGCCCGGGCCCGATCGACACCGGCCGGCCGGCTCGCGGTCGGAGGTTCACCGGAGTGGTCACCTTCGGGCGGATGGAACGGGTCAGCCTTTTCCATTCGGTCGTCTACACCGGCCTTCTGATCTGTGCCTTTCTCCTCGACGGGCCCCAGCCGATCACGTTCATCCTCGGTCTCACTCACGGTCTGATCTGGATCGGAATGTCGATAACCAGCATCTTCGCGGTCCATTACCGGGTGATCAATCTCCGGCTGGCGGTGGCGATCGCCCTGCTTGGCTGCGTAGCGCCTTTCTTCGGATCGATCGAGTTCCTGCGCCAGAGCCACTCCAGGGGTCGGTAGCTGCTTGAGCGCCGAGGGCCGCGATCTCCTGCTGACCAATGCCGTGCTTGACGGTGCGCGGGTCGGCCTCCGGGTGAAAGACGGGCTGATCGCCGAAATCGGCCCGGAGTTCGCAGAAAGTCCCGACGGGAACGAGCCCGTGCTCGATGCCGACGGAGCTCTGCTGGTACCGCCGCTGGTCAACTCTCACACCCACTCGGCGATGACCCTCTTCCGTGGCCACGGCGATGATCTGCCGTTGATGCGCTGGCTGCAGGAAGCGATCTGGCCGGTTGAGGCGCGAATCGACGCCGAGGACGTCTACTGGGGGGCCCGTCTGGCCTGTCTAGAGATGATCCGGACCGGCACGACGTCGTTCTGGGACATGTACTGGCAGCCCGAAGCCACCGCCCGGGCGGTCACCGACGCCGGCATCCGATCGACGATCGGCGGGCCGATGATCGATCCGGACACCGAGGCCGGGATCCAGGAACGAAACCGGATCCTGGAAGAGGAGCTGGATCACCTCGACGGGTTCGGCGACCGGATCAGAGCAGCGGTCGCACCCCACTCGATCTACACGGTCGGCACCGAGAGCCTGGAATTCGCCGCCAGGCTGGCCGACGAACGCAAGCTGCCGCTGCAGATTCACCTGTCGGAGACCGAGAAGGAAGTGGCTGACTGCATCGATCGGCACGGCCTGCGGCCGGCGCAGTACCTGGACCGCCTCGGCCTGCTCGGCGAGCGGACGCTGCTGGCCCATGGGGTCTGGCTCGACCGGGCGGAGCTGGAACTGATCGCCGAAAGGGGCGCCACGGTCATATCCAATCCGGTGGCCAACATGAAGCTCGCGGTGGGCGGGATCTTTCCTTACCCGCAGGCCCGGGACGCAGGGGTCCGAATCGGGCTCGGAACGGACGGTCCCGGCTCGAACAACTCACTCGACCTTTTCTCCGACCTCAAAGCCTTTGCCCTGGCCCAGCGCCATGCCGCGCGCGATGCCGAGGTGATCCCGGCCGGCGAGGCCTGGGCGATCGCCACCGGCCGGCGCTCGGAACTGATCGGCGTGCCCGAGCCGCTGGCCCCTGGGAGAAAGGCGGATTTCCTGCTGCTGGACCCCGACCGCCACGAACTGGCTCTGGGCGACCTCGAATCGAACCTGGTCTACACCGCCTCCGGTTCCGTGGTCCGGTCGACTGTGGTCGGGGGCCGGACCCTGATGGATAGTGGCCGGGTCGAGGACGCCGAAGAGATCATCGCCAGGGCCCGCGAGCGGTCGTTACGTCTGGGACTGGGTTCCGGCCCGGGCGCTGCGGCCTGAACCCGGCGCTGCGGCCTGAACCCGGCGCTGCGGCCTGAACCCGGCGCGGCGGCCCGAACGGCACGGACTACAGGTAGCCCATCGGGTCTTGGGCGACCCCGCTTATCCTGACCTCGAAATGAAGGTGGGGGCCTGTGCTGGCGCCGGTATTGCCGGAGTAACCGATCACCTGCCCCTGGTCGACCTTCTGCCCACTGGTCGCCCCGAAAGACGACTGGTGGGCGTAGCAGGTGGAAAGGCCGCTGCCGTGATCGACACAGGTGTAGTTGCCGTAACCGCCGTAGACCGACGCCAGGATCACGGTGCCTGATGCGGCCGCCCGGATCGGGGTTCCCTCGGGAACCGAGATGTCGATGCCCTCGTGGTTGGTCGTGCCGACCCCACCGGGCGATGAGCGGGCACCGAAGCCCGAAGTGAGCACGCCGCTCACCGGCCAGATCAGCCCGGCGGCACTGGGTGAGGAAAGCGGGCCGGCGGGGAGCGTGTTGAGCCCTGAGGCTGCGGCTATCTCTGCCTGAATCTTTGCCTGGAGATCAGCCTCGATCTCTTCGAGGTGGTTCACGCGGCCGTCGATCTGGCCGACCACGGCACGACGGTCCTGACGGGCCGAGACCAGTTTGTTCTGCTGCGACTCGACCGCCTGACGGGCGGTTGCGATGTTCTGTTCTTCGACCGCGATCTGGTCGCGGGCGCTCTCGATCGTCTCCTTGGTCTTCTTGAGGCGGACCACGATCGCCTGCTGCTGATCGCGCAGGCTCCTGACCCGGCCGACCACGGTCTCGTCCCGGTTCTGTATCTGCCTGAGGTACTCCGACCGCTGAATCAGTTCGCCATAGTCGTTGGCGGTCAGCACCAGCTCGGACATGTCGCTGGATCCACTCTGGTAGATCGCAACCAGCCGGTCGCTCAGGATCTCGAGCGATCGCTCGAGTCGCTTCGCCAGGACTTTGAGCTCGTCCCAGGCGGCCTTGACCTCCGCCTCGGCCTGGTCGAGCTCGGCCTGCTTGGCGGCCAGCCTGACCTCGGCCGCGTGCTCTTCAGCTCTCAGGGCCGATACCTGCGTCTCGTACTTGTCGATCTTCCCGCTGAGGCCGGCTATCTCGTCGGAGAGCACGCCCTTCTTCTGGTTGGCCTGCTCGATCTTCTGCCGGGCCTGGTCGAGCCTGCCCTCGGTCGAGGCTGCCGCCGGATTCGGCGACAGGGCGCAGACCAGGGCCACGACTGCGGCGAGCAGCGCGACCAGTCGGCCCCGGTGGGGACCGGCGGTGAGGGGGTTAATCAAGTGCACTCCAGGGGAGTGTAAGCACATGCACATATTGGGAGGCGTCCACCCCGGTGCCTGCACACGAGCTTGCCGTCCGCCCGGACGGGGTCGATCCGGGTCCGGGAGCCGCGGCGTCCGCCGGTACCTTCGCCAGGGCCCGCTCGATCCGCCCCGGCATCGGCATAGGATTGCCGGAGTGTCCGCCGGACCTCCAGCTCAGACTGCTCAGGACGATGACCCCGGTGACCGTCCTTCCGGGAACCAGTCCACCGCGACCCCGGTCAAGTACGAAGAGGTGAGCAAGCGGTACCCGGGCACCGACAGCGACGCCGTGCATGAACTCAGCCTGGAGGTCCCGGCCGGTGAGATCTGTGTTCTGGTCGGCCCGTCAGGCTGTGGCAAGACCACCGCGATGCGCATGGTCAACCGCACCGTGGAGATGACCTCGGGCGACATCCTGATCGGTGATCGCTCGGTCAGGCAGGGCGACGCAGCCGAACTCAGGAGGGAGATCGGCTACGTGATCCAGCAGATCGGGCTGTTCCCCCACCGCACGATCGCCGAGAACATCGGCACCGTGCCCGGCCTGCTCGGATGGAGCAGGGCCGAGATCGAGCAGCGGGTCGAAGCCCTGCTCAAGTTGATCGACCTCAACCCGGAGTTCGGCGACCGCTACCCCAGCCAGCTCTCCGGTGGCCAGCAGCAGCGGGTCGGCGTCGCCCGGGCGCTCGCGGTCGATCCTCCGGTGATGCTGATGGACGAGCCGTTCGGGGCGATCGACCCGATCAACCGGTCACGACTCCAGAACGAGTTTCTCCGGCTCCAGGCTGAACTGCGCAAGACGGTGCTCTTCGTCACCCACGACGTCGACGAGGCGATCAAGATGGGTGACCGGATAGCCATCCTCCGAAAAGGCGGTGAGGTCGCCCAGTTCGCGACCCCGACCGAACTTCTGATGGAGCCGGCCGACGACTTCGTCGAAGATTTCGTCGGTGCCGACCGGGCGCTGAAACGGCTCGCCCTGATGAGGGTCAGCGACGCCAGCCTCTGGAAGGCTCAGATCTGCCGGGCCGGGGACCCGACCGGTCCGGTCCGCACCGACCTCGCCTCGGCCGAGGTCCCCCACGCCCTCCTGGTCGATGCCGAGAGCAAACCGGTCGGCTGGCTGTCGGAACGAGACCTCGCCGCGGAGCAGGTTCCCGCCCGGCCGGACAGTCCGGCCGACCCTCTGATCGATGCCGACTCGATACTCCGTGACGGCCTGGCCACCCTGCTCCAGTCCGGTTCCCGGTATGCGCCGGTGGTTGACGGCAGGGGGCACCTGACGGGGATCCTTTCGGTCGAAATCATCTCCGAATTCCTCTCCTCCGGCGAGGCCACCGAATCGGACCTGGCCGCGGTTGAAAGGCCCCATGAGTAGCTGGGTGGCGGATGGCTGGCTGGCGGATGGCTGGCTGGCGGGCGCCGCCGTTTCTTCCGACTTCTTCCGCGACCGCTCCGGTGGCGGATGCATTCAGGAGAACAAACTCTTCTGCCCGGACTGGGCGATCAACAACCTCGACCGTTATTCCGACCCGACCCTGCAGCATCTGGTCCTGGTCGTGAGCGCAGTCGCGGCCGGCTTCGTGATCGCTTTCAGCCTTGCCGTGCTGGCGCACCGGCATCGATTCCTCTCTTCCCCGTTTCTGGCCGCGACCGGGGTGCTCTACACGATCCCCTCGATTTCGTTCTTCTTCCTGCTGCTACCGATCACCGGAAGGGGCGCGGTGACGGCGATCATCGCCCTGACCGCATTCACGTTGCAGATCATCTTCCGCAACATGACCACCGGCCTGCGCAACGTGCCCCCGGAGGTGACCGAAGCTGCCCGCGGGGTCGGACTGACGGCCACACAGGTTCTCTGGAAGGTCGAGATTCCTCTGGCGATGCCTGAAATCATCGCCGGGCTGAGGATCGCGACGGTCAGCACGGTCGCCCTCGCCACCCTGGCCGTCTTCGCCAACGGCGGCGGCCTCGGTGCCGAAATCGTGACCGGCTCGAACATCACCTTCAAAACCGGGATCATCATCGCCGGCTCGATCGCGATCCTGATGGCGATCGTCTTTGACGCCCTGCTGCTCCTGACCGGCCGCTTGCTGGCCCCGTGGAAGCGGGTGGCCCTCTGATGGGACTCCCGCTCGGCGCGCTGGGCCTCTTCGGAGAGGCCTTCCAGTTCGTCTTCCAGGGTCGGGAAGCGGCGACCGGCGGCGTCACGGTCGGTGGGCTCGACCAGGTGCTGGAACTTGCCGCCAAGCAGCTGGAGGTCACCCTTCTGGCGCTACTCGTCTCACTCGTACTCGCGCTGCCGGTGGGAGTGCTGCTCGGCCACTATGGAAAGGGCGAATTCGTCGCCGTCTCGGCCGGCAACGCCGGGCGGGCGATCCCCGAACTGGCCCTTATCGCGCTGATGGCCGCGGCGGTCGGAGTCGGGCTGTTCAACCTCGTGGTCGCACTCGCGATCCTCGGCATCCCGCCGATCCTGACCAATGCCTTCGTCGGCATCCGCCAGGTCGACCAGGTCTCGGTCGAAGCAGCCAGGGGCATGGGCATGACCGACCGCGAGATCATCACCAAGGTTGAGCTGCCGCTGGCCGTGCCGACGATCATGGGCGGAGTCCGGACCTCGGCGATCAACATCATCGCCACCGCGACGATCGCCCCGCTCGCCGGCATCCTCACTCTGGGCGATTTCATCATCTCCCGCAACGTCTACGGCGACGCGGGGGTGCTGGCCGGGGCGATCCTGGTCGCGCTGATGGCGCTCGCCCTGGAGTTGACACTGGCCGGGATCCAGTGGAAACTGACTTCGCCGGGATTGAAGATCCAGAGGACCTGAGAAGTCTCCGTCCAACCGCTGACCGGAAAAAGTGGTTTGCTACCCGAAATCGGTGTTCCGAAAACCCGAGGCACAAACAAGGAGAAAGATTGATCTCAATGCTCAAACTCAAATACCTGCTGATCCTCGGGGTCTGCGCACTGGCGCTGGGTCTCGTCGCCTGCGGCAGCGATGACGACGACAGCTCTTCATCTGACGATTCGAGCGGGTCGGGTGAGCTGATCCAGTCGAATCCGGATAACGCCGGCACCACCCTGACCATCGGCTCCAAGAACTTCACCGAGCAGATCGTGCTCGGCGAGATCTATGCCCAGGGACTCAAGGCGGCCGGTTACACGGTGAAGACCGACCTCAACCTCGGCTCGGAGACGGTCGCGCTCCAGGCTCTGAACCAGGGTGAGATATCGGGTTACCCCGAATACGTCAGCACCGCGCTCACCTCGTTTTACGACACCCCCGCCGAAGATGTTCCGGCTGACTCGCAGGAGGCCTACGACAAGGTCCAGGGCCTCGTTTCGGACGACGGCCTCGAGGCGTTTCCGCCGACTCCGTTTTCAAGCGCCAACGCGGTCGGCATGCTGACCTCGGAGGCCGAGGATTTGGGAGTCACGACGATCTCCGACCTGGAGGGCAAGAGTCAGGATCTGAAGCTCTACGGGTCGCCCGAGTGCCGTCAGCGGATCGACTGCCTGCTCGGTCTCGAGCAGAACTACGGTCTCGAGTTCAAGTCGTTCACGCCGGTCGACATCGGCCTGCGCTACGAAGTTCTCGACAAGGGCCAGGCCGACCTCTCGATCGTGTTCACGACCGACGCCCAGCTGGGTGCGTCGGACAAATACACGACGCTCGAGGACGACAAGGGTGTGCTGCCCGCCGGCAACGTGGTCTTCCTGACCAAGAAGCAGACGGCCGAGCAGGCAGGCTCTGACTACGAATCGACGATCACCGAGGTTCAGAGCGGCCTGACCGAAAAGGTCATGCAGGAGCTCGACGCCCGGGTCGACATCGACAAGGAGAAGCCGGCCGACGTGGCGCACGACTACCTCAAGGCGTCCGGCTACATCGAGTAATCAACCGGACCCCGGCCTCCCCTCGGGCGGCCGGTCCGAAGCAGTCGAAAACGGCCGTCCCACCCGGGGCGGCCGTTTCACTTCGCTGCCCGCCCGGCCGGCTCGAGCCGCCGTTCTACTCCAGCCCGTAGCCGATCTTCTCGGGCTCGATCCTGAAGATCAGCCTCTCCTCGCCCGGCTTCCTGAACGGGTAAGGCACCTGGTCGAGGTAGCGTCGGGAGAGCTCATCGATGTCTTCATCGGCTCCCTCCTCTGTCATCTCGACAACCCGTCCGCGGATGATCAGCGGCGCGTACGGATTCTCGGCGTCAATCACCGAGAGCGAGACTCTGGGATCGCGCCTCATGTTGCGTTCCTTGATTCGGTCTGCAGCGGTGTTGAAGACGATCGTGTCGCCCTCGTGACCGATCCATACGGGTGTCATCTGCGGTGACCCGTCGGCCATCACGGTCGCAAGGTAGGAAATGCCTTCCTTCGAGCAAAGGCAGTGCTTCTTCTGGAATCTTGGCCATAATCTCCTTCGGGTTCGGTTTCTCCTTCCCGGAGCGAGACTACTCCGGTCCCACCGCCGGCCATTCACGCGACCGTCGGTCGCCTTGCTCTGACCCAGAAAGCGGTCGCCGCTGCGAGCAGGCCGGCGAACGCCGCCAGGGCGAGCGAGTAGCGCGGGTCGTAGGTCTCGGAGATCCAGCCGGCCAGCGGTCCGCCGATCGGCGTCGACCCGAGAAAAACGACCGTGTAGAGAGCCATCACCCGCCCCCTCATCTCGGGCGTTACGAGCAGCTGGAGGGTCGAGTTGATCGCAGCGGCGAAGGTGACTGCGGCGGCGCCGAGCAGAGCCAGTACTGGAATCTCGGTCGCCAGGCTGGGCATGATCGCCGCAGCGAGCGCCAGAATGCCGAAGGCCAGGGCCGAGACCGCTATCACCCCGATGCCGCTCTGCCCCCGGGCACCGGTGACCAGCGCCCCGATCACCGATCCGGCCCCCATGGCCGAGACGAGGATCGCGTACGAAGTCGGGCCACCTTCGAAGGTGAGGCTCGCCAGCAGGGGCAGGACGACGTGAAAGTTGAGGCCGAGGGTTCCGACCAGGGCCATCAGCAACAGCGGGAACGCCAGGGCCGGAGTTGCCCGGACGTGACGGACGGCGTCGATCGCGCCACCCTCACCACGGTCGGGCCGGCGCGACGGACTCAGCTGATCGCCCCGGAGGCCCCCGAGAGCCCTCAGCATCACCAGGAAGCTGAGTGCGTTCAGCCCGAAACAGGGCGCGACTCCCGCAGTCGCGATCAGGATTCCGGCCAGCGCCGGACCGGCGACCCGGGCCGAGTGCACGACCACGCTGTTCAGGCTCACCGCGTTGACGATCCGGTCCGGCCCGACCATCTCGAAGACGAAGGCCTGACGTGCCGGATTGTCGATCGCGATCATCGTGCCGCGAACGAAGACCAGGGCGAACACCATCCACGGCATGACCGCTCCGGCAAGGGTCAGGGCGAAGAGAACCAGCGGAGGGACCATCATCGCGGTCTGAGTCAGCATCAGGAGACGGCGCTTCGGGAAGCGGTCGGCGAGCGCCCCTCCCCAGGCGCCGATCAGGAGGATCGGCAGGAACTGCAGGGCCGTGGTCGCACCGACCGCCAGTCCGCTTCCGGTCAGGCTGAGGATCAGCCAGATCTCGGCCACCGTCTGCATCCAGTTCCCCGACAGCGAAACGATCTGACCGCCGAAGTAGCGGCGGTAGTTGGGGACCGAGAGCGAATCGAACGACCGCCTGAGGGCCGCCGCCATCAACTTCCCGGCTCCTCGAGGGCGCGATCGAGGATCT
>JAENXK010000062.1 GCA_016649615.1 Thermoleophilia bacterium | reverse complement strand
GGTTTCGTTCCCGGGGCCGGCGTGCCCTGTTCAAGCCGCTCGATTCTCCGCATCAGTCCTTCAGAGCTCGGATCGAGATCCGGGCGGGCGGCCTTCAGCAGGGCGACCTCGACCGCCAGCCGGGCCTCATCGCCCTCCCTGATCGAACCCAGGGCGCCGGCAAGTTCATCGATGGTCCGGATCAGGGTGACCGGGCCGATCGCCTGGGCCTGGGCCGACAGCCGGGCTCCGTCAGACGCGGTGACCGCAAAGGCTTCGGGGATCTCGCCGGTGGTCTGGGTCACCAGCAGCACCCGTAGATGTCCCAGCAGATCGCGGGCGAACCGGGCAGGATCGCGCCCGCTGGCGGCCATCGTCTCGACCGCGTCCAGGACACCCTTGGGGTCTCCCGCGACAACCGCGTCAACCACTCCGAAAAGCAGATCGGCGTCGGCCGCGCCGAGCAGCTCGAGTACGTCATCGAGGGCGATCGTCCTGCCGCTGTAGGCGACCAGCTGATCGAGCGTGCCGAGGGCGTCACGGAAGCTGCCCGCGGCCGAGCGGGCGATCATCGAGACGGCCGGCGGGTCGAGTCCGATCGACTCGGCACCGGCCACCCGGTCGATGACTTCGGAGAGCTGTTCGATCGAGGGCCGATGAAAATCGAAACGCTGGCAGCGATCGGCGATAGTCGGCATCACCTTGTGGGCCTCGGTGGTGGCGAGGATGAAGACCGTGTTCGGAGGGGGCTCCTCGAGGGTCTTGAGGAAAGCGTTCCAGGCCTCCTTGGTCAACATGTGGGCCTCGTCCAGGATGTAGACCTTCCAGCTCCCCGCCGCGGGAGCGAAAGCGACCCGGTCGCGCAGCCCGCGGATGTCATCGACCGAGCGGTTCGAGGCCGCGTCCATCTCGATCACGTCAACCGAGGTCCCGGCCGCAATGGAGCGACAGGACTCGCAGGTACCGCAGGGCGTCAGCGTCGGCCCGCCGTTTTCACAATTGAGCGAGGCGGCCAGGATCTTCGCCATCGAGGTCTTGCCGGTCCCCCGGGATCCGACGAACAGGTAAGCGTGATGGATCTTGTCCGACTCGATCGCGTTGGAAAGCGTGCGGACGACATGGCGCTGGCCGACCACCTGATCGAAAGATCCGGGCCGGTGACGCCGGTAAAGAGAGGAAGCCTGACTCATCGGAGAAGAGGGCCAGTCTAACCGGGAGCCATGATGCCCAGAAGCTCACCGCCTGCCGCCGGGCGATACCGCGACAATGGCCCGATGCCGGACTCCGACCGACTTGCGACCTGGGGGATCCCCGTTGCCTTCGTAGTGGTCGTATCGGCGGTTCTGCTGGCGGTATTCCCGCTCGGCTTCACCAACTACGACACGATCTACTACCTGCTCTGGGGTCGCGAGATCTTCGATGGCATGAGCCCCGACTACGCTCCGGCGCTCACCCCGACGCCGCATCCGCTCTACGACCTGCTCGGTTTTGTGGCCGCTCCGCTCGGCGACGGAGCGATCACCGTGGCGGTGGTGATCGCCTACTTCAGCCTCGGGCTGCTGGTCTTTCTCGTCTACAGGCTGGGATCGATCTGGTTCGACCGTCCAATCGGGCTGCTGGCAGCGCTGTTCGTGATCACCGCCGCGCCGGTCCTGAGCACCGGGTTGCGGGCCTACATCGACATCCCGTTCCTGGTGCTCTGCCTGTGGGCCCTGCTGGTCGAGACCCGCCGGCCCAGGGCCGGATGGCCGGTTCTCGCCCTGTTGATTCCGGCCGGCCTGCTGAGACCGGAAGCATGGCTCTTTTCCGGGGCCTACTTCCTGTACCTGATGGTGGACGTCAAACGGATACCGGGGCGCAGGCTGCCGGGCCTCGAGTTCAGGCCGGAGGGAATCGGCCGGCGGGTGGTCGGATTGGCCATCCTGGCGGCCGCCGCACCGCTTCTCTGGTTCCTTTTCGATCTGATCACGGCCGGTAATCCGCTCGAGTCGTTCACCGGGACCCGTGACAACGTCGAAACGCTCGAGCGGAACACCGGCCCGGTCGATGTCGTGCTCTACGGGCCGCGGAGCCTCGGCGAAGTGCTGCAGTGGCCGGGCATGATCGGAGCCCTGCTCGGGGTGCTGCTGACCTTGAAGGTGATGCCAAAAAGGGCGGCCGTACCTCTGGCCGGGGCCGTGCTCGCTCTGGGTGCATTCGCCGTGCTCGGGGCCGCCGGCCTGGCGATCATCCCCCGCTACACGATGCTGGGAGCCTCGATACTCGCTGTCTTTTCTGCCGCCACGATCCTCGGCTGGCGCCTTGTTCCGGCCGACAGCCGCTGGCGGAGGCCCTGGCAGGCGGCCGCGTTGCTGGTGGTCCTGCTCTATCTGGTCTGGCTGCCGAATCAGATCGATCTCCTCGAGACCGTGGACCGTGATCTTGCCAATCAGAGCCTGGTCGAGAACGATCTGGAAGCCCTGGTTGACGACGGTGCCTTCGAGCCTCTGACCGATCCTGACTGCCTGCCGATCTCGGTCCCCAACCACCGGGCCACCCCCCGGCTCGCTTTCTGGCTCGACATCAGGCCATCTCGAGTCGTCTCGATCGCGGCCGCAGAAAAGCAGCCGGAGGCCGGCTATTTCCTGGCCCCGGCCCGCCCCTTCACCCTGCACAACTTCATCCTCGACCCGGGCCAGCCGGGCCGAGCCGTCACCAGGCCACCACCCGGATTCCGCCCGGTCGCCGAGAACCGCTCCTGGAAGCTATACCGCCGCTGCCCGGTTCCATACCGGGGCTGAACATCCGGGGGAGGCCCGCCCTGCAGACCCGTCACAGCGTCAGTCCGGCAAGTTCCCGGTGATCACGTATCGCAGAACCTCCGCCACCTGCTCCGGGGTGCGGGCGGTCGCCCGGGCAGCTCCGTCGACCTCCTTGAGCGCGTGGTCGAACTCGGGATCGTGCTGGGTGATCACCGGCTTGCCCAGAGCGGTGGCGTAGCCGGCGTCAAAAGCGGCGTTCCACTGGCGGTACTTGTCACCGAACCTGACCACGACCACATCTGCGTCACCGATCATCGTCTGGGTCCGGATCGAATTGACCCCGGCACCCTTGTGATCGGCCCAGAACTTCTCGCTCTCTTCGCCGAGGGTCTCGGTGCCGGCCGCGTCGGAGGCCGGATGATCGGTCACCGGCGAAGTGAACCGGACCGGAAGACCTTCGCAGGCATCGACGACGCGGTCACGCCAGTCGGAGTGGATCTCGCCGGCCAGATAGACGTTCCATTCACGGGATTCCATGTCCCCATTCTGCCACGCCGCCGGTTCCGGCCGGCCCGTCTCTCAGGTTCCGTCCGGCCTGTCCACACCCGATCCTGCCCCCCGGGATGATTCACCGAAAAGCGTTCCCGCGATCGTCTCGATATCGGCGATCGCATCAGACCGTGAAACCTGGCCGTCGGTGAGCACGGCCAGGGAGGCCTTCGAACCGTCCCGGCCCTTGAGCATGGCTGCCTGGTGGACCAGCTCGCCGAGATCGGTCGACCTCCATCCCCCTTTGAAGTAGAGCCTGTACTTGTCGCAGACCACTGCCGGGATTCCCCACGTCTGGAATTCGGTGATCGAGGCAAGCAGCCCCATCGCCATCGCCGAACCTCGCCCGGCCAGGTTCATTTCCAGGCCGCGCATTAACCGGGCCAAGTCGGCGGCCGTTATCCGGGCGTTTCCCCAGTGACCGACCACGGTGAAGTCGTTCATTCCGGCCCGCTCGGCAACCTCGAACAGTCCGGCGTCCCCTACCCGGCCGTAGATCACATCGGCCGCGTCGTTGTCGGACACCGTGATCATCGCTTCAAGCGTCGCCGCGGTATCGGGATCAACCTCCAGATCCGCCGAACGCAACCGCCTGATTTCGGCAACCAGCAGCATCACCTTGACCACGCTCGCGGAGACGTATGGCCGGTCTTGCTCGAAACCGTGGCTGTGACCCCGACGGTCGATCAGGGCAAACGAGACCAGACCCTCGTCCCGGCGCGCGTAACGCACCGCACGCCGGATCTTCGAACGGCCGGGCACCGCTCGGCAGCGACGATTCTCGGCAACCCTGGCTGCATCGGCGATCCGCTCCGAATCGAACTTCGGCGCGCCGGGCGATGCCGTCCTTCCGATTTCGCCGTCGCATGCGACCAGCGCGAAAGGGATGACCAGGAATGACAGGACCGGGCCGGCTCGCCCGAGCAAACGGCGCCCGGTGAACAGATCAGCAGGGCGGCGGATGTAGCGGGGCACGTTCACGGTCTGGAAGGAGGCTATCCACAGGCCGATGCCACGCTCCCGCCCCCACAAACAACCGATCCCGCGGTCTTCGCGGGATCCGGGTTGTTCCGAGGGTAGAGCTCTCGGATTCTCTTTTTTCGAGGCATGTGTCTCATTTTCCGGCGCCCGGTATGGGACTTCTCGGAGGGGCGCCGGGTCCAACGGATGCCTCGCCGGGAAAGCTACGGCGACTCGATTCGCACGGTGTAAAAAGTCCGTGAACAGTCAGCCATGCACACCCGGGGCAGAAAAATGGACCGTGCGCCCGCCCTTTGAAACGAAGTCACCAGGCGTATCCACTGAGTTCGGCTCGGGTAAGGCTGACCCGCGGCACCCGTAGTTTCCGCTTAAGGCTGCTTCCTTCCGGACCTGACCTGATTCACGGGCTTGCGTCGCGCGGGACCTGACCGTCAACGCCTCCCTCGGTGTACTGACCCCGGTGGCCAGTCCCTCGGAACGGAATTCGGCCTTGCTGAAGCGGATTGCAAGTGACAAGGCACCGCTAACTCCCCGCCTAGCACGGTCCGCTACGCATCCTAGCGAGCCGGGCCTCGGGCCGCCACCGGCTCCTCCGCCCTCCGCTACGAACGGTCTGATGGCTCCCGGGCCACGGCCCATTTATGATGCCCTTTCCCGGGCGCGTAGCTCAGCGGGAGAGCGCTCGCTTCACACGCGAGAGGTCGCTGGTTCGAAACCAGCCGTGCCCATTCCCTGATCGCGACCGGCGAGCACAGATAGGTTGATTCCATGAGTTATGACTATGTGATAGTCGGAGCCGGATCGGCCGGCTGCGTGCTCGCCAACCGGTTGAGCGAGGACTCGTCCGTGGAGGTGCTCCTGCTGGAGGCCGGCGGTGGCAACCGGCATCCGGCCGTGGCAATTCCCGTGATGTTCGCCGAACAGTTCCACACCGGTCGTGACTGGGACTTTTCCACCGATCCCGAGCCGGGTTGCAACGGTCGTTCGCTTTTCGTCCCGCGGGGAAAGGGGCTCGGTGGTTCCAGCGCGATGAACGCGATGCTCTATGTGCGCGGCCGGCCGCTCGACTACGACATGTGGGAGGCCGACGGCTGCCCGGGCTGGGGCTGGGAGGACGTCAAGCCCTATTTCCTGCGATCCGAGGACAACTCACGGGGATCGTCCGATGACCACGGAGCCGGCGGCCCGCTCAGGGTCGAAGACCTGCGCTCGCCCCGCGGGCTGACCCGCACCTTCCTGGAGGCGGCCGAGGCCCTGGGCATCCCTTACACGGCGGATTACAACGGGCCCGAGCAGGACGGTGCCGCCGTGGCACAGGTCACCCAGCGTGGCGGACGCCGCTGGAGCACCAATGACGCTTACCTCTCGCCGGCACGCAAGCGGCCGAATCTGACCGTGGTCACCGGCGCCGAGGTGCTCAAGGTCGAGCTTGACGGCACCCGGGCGACCGGCGTCACCTACCGGGCAGGCAGGCGCCGGGCCGAGGCCACGGCTTCGGCTGCGCGCGAGGTGATTCTCTCCGCCGGGGCGATCGGCTCTCCCCAGCTGCTGATGCTGTCCGGAATCGGGCCGGCCGAGCACCTTCGTGAGGTCGGCATACCGGTCCGGCTCGACGCTCCGGGTGTCGGCGAAAACCTCCAGGACCATCCCTTTCTCGTCTGTATCTGGGACCTGCCGGGCGGCGGTTCCCTGGCCGACGCCGAGAAACCCAGAGCACTGGCCGAGTGGATGCTCAGGCGCTCCGGGCCCCTGTCTTCCCCGGTCGCCGAGGCATTCGCCTTCGTGCGCAGCCGGCCCGGACTGCCTGCCGCCGACCTCCAGTTCCACTTTGCGCCCGCGTACTTCAGCGAGCACGGCGCGGACGAATACGACGGCCACGCTTTCACGATCGGTCCGGTCCTGCTGACACCGAGGGCGCGCGGCCATGTCCGGCTGCGTTCCGGAGAGGCAGGCGACAAGCCTCACATTCTCACCAATGCGCTGTCCGAGCCCGAAGATATGGCTTCGCTGGTGGCAGGAGTCAGGCTTGCCCGGGACATGGTCGCTACCGGACCGATGCAGGGGACAGCCGGCAGGGAACTGCTGCCCGGTGAAGATCGCGCCGACGATGACAAGATCGAGGAAGACGCGCGGGCCCGGACCGAGTTGCTCTACCACCCGGTCGGCACCTGCCGGATGGGGTCATCCGACACCTCCGTCCTGGACCCCGAGCTTCGGGTGCGCGGCATCTCCGGGCTGCGGGTCGCAGACGCCTCGGTCATGCCGCTCATTCCGGGTGGCAATACCAACGCGCCGACGATCATGATCGCCGAGCGTGCGGCCGACCTGATCCGCGGTCGCGCGGCGGCCCCCGACTGAACCCCGGGCGAACCCGTTTGCGCCGGCCCGGCCTACTCGACGTCGGCCGAGGCCGAGTGCCGGCTTATGACCTGGTCCGGTTTCAGCGGGGCCGGGCTGATGTATCCGGTCACGTCCGACATTTCGATCCGTACCCGCGAGACCCGGTCCCCCTTGTTTCCTTCAATCGACCGGACCGCGCGGCCCTTGCGGTCGGCCTTTACAACGATGCCCATGTGACTGCGACCGTAGGCGACCAGATAGCCCGGTTTGGCTCGGTATGACCAGTAACCGTTCCGCTTCGCCCAACGGCTCATATCCCTGACCTGGATCGCCACCAGCGACCGGTCCTGAGACTGCCGCAGGTATCTCGTACCCAGGTAGGAATCGAAACCGGCCTGGCCCCAGACCCAGGTTGAAAAGGCGACGCACCATTGGTCACGGATGCTGTAGGGCGCGATCCGCCCCTCCCCGTACCGGTAGCGGGGCACGTTGTCACTGTTGTTTTCGCTGACGTTTTTCCTCAGCTGCTTGCGGGCCAGCGGCACAACCCGGGAGATGTCCGGCTCGGGCCCGATCGGGTCCAGCACCGGCCCGGTCGAAACCGGCGGCGACAGCGAAATCGCGGTCGCCGGCACCATGAGGGCCGCAAGCACCGTGGCCGCCAGCACCGCTGAGGGCAGTTGGAACCGCTTGTCGGAGAATGTCTTCTTGATCGCTACTGCTCACCGGGAGGGTTCGGTCAGGACTGGAAAGCTTAGCGCCGAACGCCTGAGTTGGCTCGAAACCGGTTCAGGGTGCGAGCCGGTCGACCTGCCACCTGTCGCCGTCGAGCCGGTAGAGGAAGCGGTCGTGCAGGCGGGCCGGACGGCCCTGCCAGAACTCGATTTCTTCCGGCCTGAGCAGATATCCGCCCCAGTGCTCCGGCCGCTCGATCTCCTGCTCGGAGATGAATCCGGCCTCGGTCCGGGCCGTGTACTGCTCGAGTTCGTCCCGTCCCCCTTTCAGGACCTGGCTCTGCGGTGATGCCCAGGCCCCGATCTGGCTGGCCCGGTCCCGCGAGGCGAAGTACGCGTCGGATTCTTCGGCGTCCAGTTTTCCGACCGTGCCCCTGACCCGGACCTGCCGGTGAAGCTCCGGCCAGTGGAAGACCAGCGCGGCGGCGGCATTCCCGGCGATCTGGTCCGCTTTCGGACCCTCGTAGTGGGTGAAGAAGCGAAAGCCCTCGCGGTCGGCTTCTTTGAGCAGGACCATGCGGGCATCCGGCCGGCCGTCGCCCCAGACCGTGGCCAGGGTCATTGCTTCCGGCATCGGACTGACCGAACCGGCCTGATCGAACCAACTCAGAAACTGGGCGATCGGGTCATCGTCCAGATCCTTGCGGTTCAGGCCGGGAACCTCACCGTCCGGGGCGTCCAGCCGGGGTGTCTGGTCAGAGTTCATGCGCCAAGCCTATGAAGCGGGGCCGGCCGGTGCGGGGCGACCACGGTGATTCAGTTGCGGGTCGGATCCTCGGGCATGGTCGCCAGCAGCGCGTAGTCGCCGCCGCGGCGGTTGACCACTTCGGCCCAGAGGTCACCTTCGGCGAATACGTCATCCGGTTCGGGCTCGCCGACGATCCAGGAGTCACGCTCGAGTTCCTCGTCGAGCTGGCCCGCCCCCCAGCCGGCATGGCCGATGAAGACCCGGGCCCTGATCACATCCGTATCGCCGTCCGGATCGACCACGCCGATCCTTTCGGTCACGACCCCGGCCGAATGCCCCGCGTGCTCGAATTCACCGAGGACGACCACCGAATCCGGACCGACCGGGCCGCCGACCCATAGCGGGGCCCCGCGCTCGACCAGCGGCCCGAGATCGGGGACCAGCTCGGCCACCTCGCTTCCGGCCCGGCGGTTGAGAACCACGCCGAAGGCACCCTGATCGGTGTGCTCGACGACCAGCACCACGGTCCGGCGAAAGAAGTCGAACAGGCTCGGTGCCGCGATCAGAAGCTTTCCGCGCATGGAATCCACCATCAACTGAAGATAATCAATGCAGAGGTCGCTACCGCGAGGAAGATCGCACCGCCGGTGATCAGCGACTGAATCGGAGCCGGTGTGCCGAAGCCGGCCCCGCTTTCGACCGCGAGCTCAACCCGCTCCCGGCGGCGGCTGCCGTGGATCATCAACCCGACCGCATAGAGGGCGTACAACGCTCCGAGCACGGTGAACGGCCAGATCACCTGGTCGCCGGCAAGCTGCGGCACGATCTTGGCGATCGCCAGACCGACCGCCAACACCGCGAAGGCGGTCCGCCACCAGGCGAGCTGAGTCCGCTCAGCGGCAAGAATCGTCCGCCGTGGCGCGCTACCCGCTACTCCCGGGGGGGTGGGATCGGAGGGCTCGTTCATGCTGGATCTGACTATATGCCGGAATCGGCCCGTCCGGGTCGGAGCGCGGAAAACCCGCCGATCCGATACTGTCCCACGCCGCAATCATGGGTAGATACACCGGACCAAAAGAGAAACTTTCAAGGCGCGAAGGCGTCGATCTCGGCCTCAAGGGCGAACGCGCCCTCGGCGGCAAGAGCGCGATGGAGCGCCGGCCCTATCCCCCGGGCCAGCACGGCCGTGGACGGCGCCGGGCCTCCGAGTTCTCGGTACGGATGCGGGCCAAGCAGCGGGCCAAGTCGATGTACGGGCTGCGCGAGCGGCAGTTCGCCAAGCTCTTTGACCGGGCCAACCGGGAAGAGGGCATGGCCGGCGAGAACCTGATGCGCCACCTCGAAGCCCGCCTCGACAACGTCGTCTACCGGCTCGGCCTCGCCACGACCCGGGCCCAGGCCCGCCAGTTCGTGGTTCACCAGCACATCACGGTCAACGGCAAGCGCCTCGACCGCCCCTCATACGAAGTCTCCGCCGGCGACCAGATCGCGGTCAAACCCGATGCCGCAATCGAGCCGATGGCCCGCCAGTCGACCGAATCAGCCGGGCCGACCCCGCCCTGGCTGCTGGCCGATCACGATGGACTCAAGGGGACGGTCAACCGCCTCCCCAACCGCAACGACATCGCCGCTCCGATCGAAGAGCGCCTGATAGTCGAGCACTACTCCCGCTAGCCGGATCTTCCGCCTTTCCTGGCGTCGCCCGCCCGCGAGGGTCTTCCCGCGAGAGCGAGGCTCTTCCCGCCGGCGAAGGTCTCCCAGCGAACCTGCGGGACCGGTTATTCGCCGGTGAGCTGACCCTTGGCCAGATCTAGCGCCACGGTCAGCAGCCCGACCACGGAGAGCGGATCGGAAGAGTCGGATACCAGCTGGACGTGCATCGTCTGCTCGTCGCCTTCCTCGTCTTCACTCAGCACCGCCGATATGACCAGCTGATCAAGGCGGGCACCGGGGGTGTCCCGCTCGACCTGCTCCATCAGCTCCTGGGCGAGGGCACCGATGCGGGATGAAGGCGTCTGCTCCGATTCGTGGCTCATCGGACCAGCCTACACCCCGTCCGGCAGCGGACTGGCCGGATAGACTGGCCGCTGTGATCGACCGCCTTGCCGCCGCCCTCCTTGCGGCGATCGCCTCGCTTGCCGTGATCGCCCTGTCCGCTCCCCCCGCGCAGGCGGGCGGCCGGGACTCGGCGATCCTCGTCCTGGTCCCCCAGAAGCCGGCCGCACCCCCCTCCTACAGCGAGAGCGTCGCGGCCGGCATGGCATCGATCCCGGAACTCTCGCTCGGCCTGGTCAGCGCCACCCAGGGCTCCTACCGCGCCGAACAGGCCCTGCTCGACATCAGCCAGGGAGCCCGGGTTTCGCGCTCTACCTACTCCCCGTCCGAGCCGATCCCGGTGTATCTGAGGCGGGGCCCCGGAGACAGCGGCCAGGTCAGCCGCTGGAACCGGGTCCTCGAGCGGGCCCACTCGGCCCCCCAGTCGGTCGAACCGGGCCTGCTCGGGGGATCACTCCCCGGTGGAACCGGTTGGGTCGGCCCGAAACCGGTCGGCCCGCCCTCCACGGTCGATCCGGTCTTCCGGCCGGGAACGCTCGCATCCGATCTGTTCGAACTGCGCCAGCTGCGCCTCATCCGGGCGGCCACGGACAACGGCTCAACCGCGATCCCGGCCACTGATCGCCGGGGGCGCATCGCCGGTATCGCGGTGACCGACCCAGGCGACCGGGCCGCCGAGGCACTGGAGATGGCCGAGGGCATGGATCTGACGGTTGTCGTGACCTCGCCCGGCGGCCCGGGCCAGGGCGAGCTACGCCAGATCCTGCGTCGCCTTGAACCCGACCAGCTACTGATCGCGATGCAGCGGCCTCCGGTGGGCGCGATCCTCCCGCTGCTCCCGATCGCGGCGGCCGGACTCGGTGACGAACCGGCGGGCCTCACCTCGGATACGAGCAACACCGAGAACCTGGTCGCCGGGATCGACATCGCGCCGACCATTCTCGATCATCTGGGCATCGAGATCCCGGAGGAGATGACCGGCAGCGTCATGCGGCCCGAAGGCGAGCGTGACCCCGGGGCCCTGGCTCCCTACCGCGACCGCCTCGACGAACTCGGCCCCCGTCGCACACCGGCCCTGATCCTGATCGCGGCCGGCTGGCTCGTTTTCCTGCTGGTCTACGGGGCAATCGCCGGAATCGACCGCGCCCTTCTGCCGGTTCGAAGGATCGGAGGGCTGGCGATCCTCTGGATCCCGACCGTGATCATGATT
>JAENXK010000070.1 GCA_016649615.1 Thermoleophilia bacterium | reverse complement strand
CCCGACCCATCGGTCTGAGAACTGAAAGGAAGGCAGAACAGATGTCACAGATCTACACCACCGGATCCTGGACGCCGCATACCGGACATGAGGAGGCCTTCCTCAAAGAGTGGGAATCGTTCATGGACTGGGCGACCGCCCCTGCCCGGGGCGGGCGAGGCTGTGCTCACCCGCGACCAGCGCGCGCCCGAGCGGTTCGTGAGCTTCGCCGTCTGGGAGAGCATGGAAGCGGTCAGCGGGTGGAAGCAGCACCCCGAATTCAAGCCGCGCATGGGCCGCGTGCAGGAGCACATTGACAAATTCGCCCCCACCGAACTGGACGTCGTGCGGCGGATCGGCGGCGGGGCATGAGCCGCACCGTCATCGCCGGCGGAGGGTTCGGCGGCGTCAGTGCAGCGCTCGAACTCCGCCGCCTGGCCGGCCCCGACCACGAGATCGTGATCGTGGATCGCGACGAGGCGTTCATGATGGGGCTGCGCAAGCTATGGGCGCTCATCGGTTATGGCACGATGGAAGAAGGACGGCGCCCCCGGGCGCGCCTGGCCGAGCACGGCATCACCTTCGAGCAGCGGGCGATCGGCTCCATCGATCCCGCCTCTTGCGCTCTGGGGACCGAGGACGGGACGATCGACGGGGACCACCTGGTCATCGCGCTCGGCGCAGTGCCGCGCCCGGACCTGGTCACCGGCCTGGCCGAGCATGCCCATGACGTGTGGGACTCCGCATCGGTCCCAGCCGCAAGCGCCGCGCTGGAGGCATTCGACGGCGGCACCATCGCCATCGTGATCGCCGGCGGGCCGTACACCTGTCCACCGGCACCGTTCGAATGCGCCTTCCTGATCGACGAGTATCTGCGTTCAAAGGGCCTGCGCGACCGCAGCGACCTGACGCTGACCACGTTCCAGCCGATTCTGATGCCCAACGCAGGCCAGGAGGGCTCGGCCATGATCGGCGGGATGCTCTCCGAGCGGGGCATTTCGACGCGCACCGGCGCCGCCGTAAAACGGGTGGAGGACGGACGCGTGGTGTTCGAGGACGGCGACCTGGCCGCTGACCTCATCGTCGGCGTCCCTCCGCACCGGCCACCAGTCGTGGTGAAGGAAAGCGGCCTTACCGGAGACGGGCCGTTCATCCCCGTCGACCGCGGCACGCTGGCCACCTCCGCCCCCGGCGTCTGGGCGGTCGGCGACTGCACCCAGATCACCCTGGACAACGGGATGCCCTTCCCGAAGGCGGGCGTCGTCGCCGAACTCGAGGGCCTCGTCGTAGCGCGGGAAATCGCCGCCATCCTGAAGGACGAGTCGGCTCCGCCGCCTTTCGACGGCAGCGCCCACTGCTTCATCGAGACGGGCACAGACGAGGCCGCCATGTTCGAGGCGGAATTCTTCGCCGCCGATGGCCCGAAGATCAACTTCGCCGACGTGACTACCGAAACTTCCGAGGAGAAGCACCGGTTCGAGCGCGATCGCCTGCGCGAATGGTTCCCGGACTGAACGGGCACCATCGCCAACAGGAGGAACCGGCGTCAAGCGACCAACAAAATGTCACCGCAGATTCGAGGCTCTTGATGGGCGGTACTGGGCTCGAACCAGTGACCCCCTGCGTGTAAAGCAGGTGCTCTTCCAACTGAGCTAACCGCCCGGAACGGTGATTATGCCTTTTGCGGAGCCGCCTCGATCGCCGCCTGCTGGTCGGCCGGGCGGGCCAGGGTTCCGCAGCGTACCTGGATCGCGATGATCCAGATCAGGCCGATCGCCATGATCGCCAGACTCTGGAACTGGGCCGCCGTCAGACCGATCGCGACCTCGGTGTTGGTCCGGACGAACTCGACCAGAAAGCGCTCGATCCCGGCGCCGACCAGGTAGATCGCGAACAGGATCCCGAAGCGGAAGCGGTCTCTGAGTTGCCAGAGGACGAAGGCGAGCAGGCCCATGGTCAGGATCTCGTAGATCGGGGTCGGGTGGACGGTCACCCCGGGGTCGGTCGGGACCACCCCGTCCGGGTATCCCATGGCCCAGGGCCCGTCCCACTCCTTGCCGTAGTCGCCGTCGCCGGACAGCTGGCAACCGATCCTGCCGATCGCGTACCCGGCGGCCAGGGTCGGGGCGGCGATGTCGACGAGCTTCAGATTCAGGTAGTCGCGCCACCAGGCCCAGAGCAGCACGCCGATCGTGCCGCCGATCGCGCCGCCGTACCAGGTCAGCCCCGCTCCGGAGAAGATATTGCCGAACAGGTCGTCTCTGACCGAGTCGTAGTTGTCGACCATGAAGTAGAGCCGGGCCCCGATCAGACCGCCGATCAGAGCGGCGAAGATCGCCTCGTAGGCCCAGTCGCCCGGCTTGCCCAGTTCGATGAAGCGGCGGTGGACGATCAGTCCGCCGACTATGAACGCGGTGGCGAACATCAGGCCGAACGTCTGCAGGGTCAGGGGGCCGATCGAGATCTCGGGAATCATCGGTGACAGACCCTACCCAGACAGGCTTCCGAGCCCGGCACGCGGGCGCCGCAATGCCCGGCTCGCGCAAGAAGGTGGGCCGGAAAGGGAGTAGCCCCGGCGGGAGTCGAACCCGCCCTTCCAGGTTGAAAACCTGGCGTGCTAACCGATACACAACGGGGCCGCCGCGGGGATTCTTTCACCGATCGGCAAAGGGAGGCGATCCCGCTGCTCCCGGGGTTCAGCCCGGGGCGATTGCCGTTCTCAGCCCAGCAGGTATTCCAGCAGTGCCTTCTGGGCGTGCAGCCGGTTCTCGGCCTGATCCCAGACCACCGAGCGTTCGCCGTAGAGCAGATCGGCCGTGATCTCCTCGCCGGGGTGCGCCGGCAGACAGTGCATGACAACTGTTTCCGGCTTGGCCGCCGCGAGGAGTCCGGCGTCGATCCGGAAACCGTCGAGATCGGCCCGGCGCTGTTCGGCCGTTGCCTCGTCTCCCATGCTGACCCAGACATCGGTGTAGATCGCGTCGGCCCGGTGAACCGCCTTGAGCGGATCCTCGGTCAGAATGGCCGGGCTTCCTTCGTCGAGTTGATAGCCAGCCGGAGCCGCGACCACGACCTCGATCCCGACCAGCGAACCGGCGATCGCCAGCGAGCGGGCGACGTTGGTGCCGTCGCCGACGTAGGCGACTTTGAGCCCGTCGAGTTCGTCGAAGCGCTGCTTGAGCGTGAGCAGGTCGGCCAGCGCCTGGCAGGGATGGAGCTCCGGGGTGAGCGCGTTGATCACCGGCACCGTCGCCTGCTCGCCCATGGCAACCACTTCCTCATGGGAGCCCGACCGGATCACGATCGCCGATACATACCGGGAGAGCACCCGGCCGGTGTCCCCTGGGGACTCGCCGCGGGAGAGCTGCATCTCGTTGCCGCGCAGCACTATCGGTGTCCCGCCCAGCTCTGCGACCCCCACTTCAAACGAGATCCGGGTCCTGGTCGACGGCTTCTCGAAGATCAGGGCGACCGACTTGCCGGCCAGCGCCCCGGCACCTTCCGCGGGACGGTTCGCTGCCATCTGCTCGGCCCGGTCGAGCAGGCCGACCAGCCGTCCGCCGGAGATCTCTTCTCCGGTGATGAAGTTCCTTGGGTCTGGTCCGCGCAAGGGCGGGATACTAGACCCGGGCCCGCCTGAGATAGTGAACGGTCCAATGTCTGCAACTGAATCAACGGGGCCCGGAAGGGCGGACGACGTGGAGTCGACGGCGAACACCGCAGCGCCCCGGCCCTCCGGGCGGCTCAGGCGCGGCGAAGAGTTCGAGGCGGAGATAGACACCCTGGCCTACGGCGGCCGCGGGATCGCCCGGCGCGACGGCTACGTGATCTTCATCAACGGCGGCCTGCCCGGCGACCGGGTCCGGGCCCGGGTGGGCAAATCGAAGAAGAGCTACGCCGAGGCGAACTTGGTCCAGCTGCTGACGCCCAGCCCGGATCGGATCGAGGACTCCGACATACACCAGGGCGAGCCCTGTCCGGGAGCGTCCTGGCAGGCTCTCCCCTACGAGACCCAGCTCGCCTTCAAGGAGGAGCAGGTGAACGACTCGCTTTCGCGCATCGGACGGCTCGAGGGGTTCGAGCTCGATCCGATCGTGCCGGCGCTCGAGAAGTGGCGCTACCGCAACAAGGTCGAGTACTCGTTCGGCGAGCAGGAAGGCCAGCTGGTGCTCGGTTTCCACCCCCGGGGGCGGTGGGATCAGGTGCTCGACATCGAGGACTGCAAGCTGTCCTCGGAAGCGACCAACAAAGCCAAGAACGACCTGCTCGACTGGGCCAAGTCCGAAGGGCTGACCGCCTACGACCCGCGCGATCACCGCGGGGTCCTGCGCAACCTGGTGGTCCGCGAAGGCCGGCGGACCGGCCAGGTCCAGACCCGGCTGGTCACTTCGGTGGCCGACTTCCCCAAGCCACCGGTCGACCTCCACACCACGATCGACGGGCCGTCCGGCAACACCTCGGGCCCGACCGGGGTACTCGGCGAGGAAATCCTGCGGGAGCGCATCTTCGATCTGAATCTCCAGCTCTCCCACGACTCCTTCTTCCAGACCAACACCGAGATGGCCGAGCAGCTCTACGGCATCGCGAGCGATTTCGCGGGGTTGACCGGAGGCGAGAAGCTGTTTGACCTCTACTGCGGGGTCGGCACGATCGGGCTTTCGATGGCCGGCCAGGCGGGACAGGTCTGGGGTCTCGAGATCGTGCCCGATGCGATCGAGAACGCCAAGAGGAATGCCAGGGCGAACAACATCGGTAACGCCCACTTCGTGGCCGGTAACGCCCGGACCGGGACGCGGCCGCTGATCGAACGGGCCGGAAAGCCCGATGTGGTGACGATCGACCCGCCGCGGGCCGGTCTTTCGGCCAAGATCGTGCGTCGCCTGATCGAGTGCGAGGCAAAAAGGATCGTCTACATCTCCTGCAACCCGACCACGCTGGCCCCGAACGCGGCCCAGCTGGTCGAAGCCGGTTATAAACTGGTTCGAGTGAGGCCGGTTGACATGTTCCCCCAGACCCCGCACATCGAGTGCGTCGCCCAGTTCGACCTGACATGAGCGATCCGGAAACGAGCCACAGCCGATGAGCCGGCCGGGACACCACAGATGAGCCGACCCGAGCAGCAGCGGGCGTTCGGCGTCGCGGCCGGTCTGCCTGCCGAAGTCTGCGGGCCGCTGGCCGCCACCTGCGAGGAGACCGGGTACGCCTCGATCTGGGCCAACGACCACCCCGGGGCCAAGGGCCTGGAAACGCTGGCCGAGTTCGCCAGGGCGGCCGACTCGATCGAACTCGGGGTCGCGGTGATCGCGCTCGACCGCCAGAGCCCGGAAACGATCGCAGCCGACATCGACCGGCTCGGGCTCGACCCGTCCCGGCTCTGGATCGGGGTTGGCGCCGGCTTCAACAAAAAGCCGCTGACCACGATGACCGGGATCCTGCCCGAACTGCGGGAGAGACTGCCCGGGATCCGGCTGGTGATGGCCGCGATGGGACCAAAGATGTGCGCCTTGGCCGGATCGTCCTACGACGGGGCCTTCTTCAACTGGATGACCCCGGAATTCGCCTCCGGCGCCCGGCAGAAGGTAGAGGCCGGAGCGGCCGAGGCAGGGCACGACACTCCCCCGGTCTTCGGCTACGTGCGGACCGCCATCGGAGACGACGCCGCCGAGCGGCTGGCCAAGGAGGAGTCCTTCTACCGGGATCTCCACAAGGGCTACCGCGACCATTTCGACCGCCTCGGCGAGCCCGAAGGCACGGTCGGCGTGGCCGCCGGCGACCGGGCCGATGCCCAGGCCAAGCTCGCCGCCTACGACGCACTCGACCTGATCGTGGTCCGTGGTCTGGCCTCGGCCCGGGTAGAGCCGATGACCGAGCTCGCTCGCGCCGCCGCTCCCGGCTGAGTTGCCGAGCGCCCCCGCCTGAGTTCCCGAATCAGTCGGCGGCCGCTGTTTGCGCCGGCGCCGGGGTCCGGGTAGCGTCGGGACAGCCGGCAATCGACCGACAATCAAAACGGAGGAGTGACGCATGTCCGAAGACGACCAGGATCCGGACACCGGTTCGGGTTCACCTGCACCAGGGTTCACGATCAAGAACATCGAGGAGGTCGAAGACGCGGTAAAGGCCCGCGGGGGTGGAGATTTTGCCGAGGTACGTTTCGCCTCTGGTGACCTCGGCCTGGTCCAGGGCGGGTTCAGCCATCACCGGATCAACTCCGGGCAGCGACAGCCGTTCGGTCACGAGCACAATCAGGCCGAGGAGCTCTACGTGGTGATCGCCGGGTCGGGCCGGGTCAAGCTCGACGATGAAATCCACGAGATCGCACGTCTCGACGCGATCCGGGTCGGCCCGGAGGTCAAACGTGCATTTGAGGCCGGGCCCGACGGCATCGAGTTTCTCGCCTTCGGCCAGCACTTCGAGAAGGACGGCCGGATCCTCCCGGACTGGTGGATCGACTGAGATCGGTTCGGAGCCCGGCCTGCGCGCGGGGGGCAGTCAGGCCCTAGTAGGGCGGCAGGTCGTCGTGCCAGCGTCCGAGGGTACGGAAGGCGCGCCAGAAATTGCGCTTGGCGCCTTCTTCGTCCAGAGCCTGGTCGATGTCGGGAACCAGCAGGGCGTCACAGGCCGGGGTGAAGGCCTGGATGTCGCCCTCGCGGGGTTCGATCGTTCTTGACAGCGGGATCTCCAGCCGGTTGAGGTGATCCAGGGCGTCGCCGCCCATGACCACGATGATCCGGGGCTGGACGATGTTGAACTCGTCGGTGACCCGGGTAAGGCATTGCGGATCGGGCTCGGCCGATTCTTCGACCGGGCACTTGGCACTGACGGTCCCGTAGACAACCATCGGGTCGATACTCAGCCGTTTGAAGCTCTTCATCAGCGCGTTGCCGGAGCGGCCGTAGAAGGCGACGCCCTCCTCGACCTCGGAAACGGTCGGCGCGTACTTGAGCAGGAATATGTCGGCCTGGGGGTGGCCCGAACCGAGAACCGGCATCACCCTGGTCCGGCTGCACGCCTCACAACTCTGCAGATCGCGACTGAGCTGATTCAACTCGCGAATCGCTCTTTCGAGGTACTTCTCTTTGATCTCGTCGTCGGTGACCGGCATCGCTGGTACCTTCTTTGACGCCTCGGGCGGGGCTCCTTTATCCGGAGCTTCGTGCATCAGGATTTGCCTCAGGATCGTCCGGCGCCGCGCTGCTTCTGGCGGCCACCGCGGGCGGGGCGGGGGTCGGAAACGGTGCGCTTGGGAGCCTTCGGCCGGCCGGTCGTCTGCAGGAACTTGAGCGCCTGTACGTAGACCAGATTCTTGTGCCGGCGGGTGATCTCGGCGTCCCGCATCGCTTCGAGGAACTCCTCGGGACCGTCGAAGTCCCGGACCCGCACCCGAACCGCGCCCAGCCCCTGAGCCACGTGACTGTCAGAGCCGGCCGCCGGGATGATGTTGTACTTGCGGGCGAAGCGCTCGGCCTCCTCGTTGAACGAGCTGATCGCGACCCGCGGGTTGAAGACCTCCATCAGGTCGATCTCCTCGACCATGTCGAGCAGGTGCTCGTAATCCGGGACCGAGTGCAGCCGGTCGAACGGATGGGGCACATAGACCAGCCCGCCCTGGCGGCGGATCTCGGCGATCGTCTCGGCCATGGTCAGCCCCTTGGGGATCTTCTGCTTGAGAAAGAGGCCGATCACCTCACCCTGTTCGCCCGTCTTGACCTCCTCGGCGACGATGATCTTGAAGTCGTCGAACCGCCGGGCGGATTCGGCCGCGGCCAGTGCCCCGGAGACCTCGTTGTGATCGGTGATCGCGATCGCCCCGAAACCGCGGTCTCGGGCGGTCTCGATCAGGACCTCGACCGGGGTCGCGCAGTCGGAAGAGTGATCGGTGTGCATGTGGAGGTCGATGTCGATCAGCGGCCGCTTCTTCAGCCGGCGGGCGACCGCCGGGTTGGTGGCGGGATCGTGACGTCGCCCGGCCAGGCGCCGGTAGAGCGCCTCGATCGAGTCGGCGACCCCGGTCCAGGTTTCGAGCTCCGGATCGGCGGCGGCGGCCCGCAGCTTCTTCAGCAGCGTCCGGTCGCTTCCGAGGCGGGATATCTGACCTGCCATGGTCACCTGGTCCCCGCCCGGGAAGAGCAGGCCCCGGCCCCCGTCACCAACCAGTTCGGTATAGCGGGAGATGGTCGAGACGACCGGCACGCCCCGGCGGCCAGGGCCTGGCGGACCGACGCCGGTGAAGGCCGGGGCCCGTTGGACGCGGCACAGAAGACATGGCTGGTCGAGAGCAGCTCGGCCAGCGAAACCTGGCCCGGCCCGATCACCTTGATCCGGTCGCGGATGGCACTGGCCACCCGGATCACTACCTCTCCCGGATCGTCCGAATAGATCGTGGCAGACCAGTCGAGCTCGGGCGGAAGCCTCCTGAGGGCACGGAGGAAGAGCCGCAGGGCGCCCTTCTCCTCGTAGTCGGCATAGGCGATCCGCAGGGTGTCGCCGCCGTCCTGGTCGGGGGTGATCGCATCGACACCGGGCGGGGTCAGCTCGTATGACCCGGGGAAGTACCGGTTGAGCAGTCTCGCCGAGGCGCCTGAAGAGACTGTCCGGGCATCAAGCCGGCCGAAAAACATCTCCAGGAGCGGCCGGGCGACCTGGGTCGCGAACGGTCGCTCTGCGGTCTCATGGAAAGTGCCCACGTTGAGCGAGAAAGAGTGCCGCAGCCCGGTCGAAGAGAAGTTCGGTACGAACGGGTCGTGAACGTGGACCAGGTCGAGCCTGGCGGTGCCCAGCAGGTTCTCCACCCGCTTTCCGGGATCGACCGATACCGGAGCCGGCCGCTTGCCGGAACCTCGCGGAGCCGAGACCCCGCCGCCCATCGACAGGACGCGCGGCTCCTCGCCCGGAGCGAACAGCACATCGGGATCGTCGGCCAGGGCGGCGACCGCTTTGCGGCTTTCGGCGACGGCCCTGCGCCCGCCTGAAGGCGCCGCGATCAGAACCGAGTGACCGCGGCCGGCCAGTTCATCCGACACCCGGTTGACATAACGGTTGATCTCGCCCTGCTCGCTCCAGGGGAACGGGGTGAACTGGACGATCGAAAGAGGTTCCACGGTTAACCGGGAGCATAAGAGGCGCCCGCGCGGGACGGGCGCCTCCCCGCTCGGCCGACGGGCATCATCGCCCCTCGGCTGGAGATTCTGCTCAGGCCCCGGACTTGCT
>JAENXK010000157.1 GCA_016649615.1 Thermoleophilia bacterium | reverse complement strand
GTTTCTCCCCTTTCCAGAGCCAGATCATCGAGTTTCCCCAGCTCTTCGGGTCTCAGCTTGGTCGATACGGTCCTGGGTTTTCGGTCTGGGAATTCCGTGTCCATAAAGGTCTACCTATGAAGCTACTGGTCAAATTGCCAACCCCTCCGATCGGACCTTTCGCTTTTGAGGGGGCAGTCAGACGGGCAGTCAGATACAGATCCTGAAGCCGGAGATCGCGCTGACACTGGGAAAGAAATGACCCGGGATCACCTACGAAACCGAAGGTCACAGGTTCGAATCCTGTCGGGCGCGTTCTCCGAAGGCGGTGGTTTCCGCTCAACGGTGCGAAGTCCCGCGGCGCCGGCGAGATCTGCCCAATTCGGTCGAAACATCCGTTCCTGTCCTCAAGCCGAATAGGACTATCGCTCAGACAAGCCCGCGGGCATCTCCGCGACGTGAAGCATTCACTAGGGCGACCCGGAGCGGTCCCGTAACCGGAGAGTCTCAGGTTCGAATTGGGTCGGGTATTCGTTCCAAGGGGACCGAGTCGCAGCCCGGAATCCTCAAGCCGTCGTCCCTATTTGTCCCGTCGTCCCGGGGAAGGCGCGGGACGCGCCTCTGAGCGAGATCACGGGGCAGCCGGCAGCGGCACTTGATTGGCCCTCGACGAACGGATCCGGGCACAAAGGAAGGTGCCGCTTCGCATGGGAAGCGAGAGTGCGGGAATCGTCGTTTCTAGATCTCGCACACGGCGATTGACGGGGCGTCGCGGCGAGCCTTTTCAGTCGCTGTCGCCAGGTCCCCGAGGGGGGTGTAAGTGATGCGGTCCGGATGCAGGTCCAGAGCGGCTGCGGCGTCGGGTTCGAGGCGCTCGACCAGGTCCTTGGAGGCGAGCGCAAGGCCGCCACTGGCGCAGGCTTCGATGCGCGCGGCCTCGTTTACCTGGTCGCCCAGCGCATTGATTTCGTTGCGTCCGGCAGTGTGGATGAGGCCGGCGTAGACGTTCGCCCCCCAATGCAGCCCGAATCGCAGCACCACCTCCTCGGGCTGCAGGTCGCTGCGGGCTGCGACGTCGCCGAGTGCTTCGCGCAGAGCGCGAACGGAGGCGATACAGCTCTGCGCCGCAGCCGATTCCGACCCGGCGGTCTCGGCCAGGAAGAACGCGCCGACCCCGTCGCCGACGTGACGTCCGACCAGGCCGCCGGCGTCGACGACGCACTGGTCGGCGGCGCGGACCAGACGGCGTCCGAGCCTGAAGTAGCTGGCGGTCGACAGGCGCCGGGACAGCGGCGAGGACGCTTCCAGGTCAGCGAAGAGAATTGCCGCCGGCCGCCGGCCGGCCTTTTGGACGAGTTTCATTCGCGCGACATGGCCGAGGTCGGCCGTAAAGGTCATGGCGCCGAGCATCGCCATGCCGGCGGGAGGCTTGGCGATCAGCGCAGTGCCGGCGAGTCGGCCGCTGGTGTCGCGGACGCGAGAGGCGATCATCGGAAAGTCCGTCTCTCTACCTAAACTGAATCCGACTCCAGTGAACGACGTCATGGTTCCGTCGGTCGGGGTCAGCTCATCGACGATGTCGCGCAGCGCCGGATCGACGATTTCCCTCAGCTCGTCCCGTCCCCCGGGAGTGTCGGTGAGCATCAGGCCGCCGACTCTGCGGAAGAAGAGACGGTTGATTTCGATGGTGTTGGGGCCATTTGGCCAGGCCGTACTCGTCCTGACCCACTCCGGGCCGAACGTGCGGGCGCCTAACGCGAAAGGAACCAACTCTTCCATGGCCCCGAACGTCAGGCGTATTTCATCGCTGGCCCAGGCAAGGCGCCAGCGGTCGTCGACAATCCATGCCCAGTGACCCGTGTCGCTGATCGCTCGCGCTGCGTCGGCGAGGACCGGGTCCTCGGGCAGCGGGTATGACTCCTGATCACTCATCGCCCGATCCTATCCGGGGAGCTGCAACCGACCCGGTGTTTCGCCGGGCGTGGCGCCCGCTCCGGGCGACGGGGGATTGCGATGTACCGGGCTGCCAGGCGGCCACCCGCTCCAGTATCCGAGCGTCCCCTGAGAAACGAAGCGGGCCCCCGCTATGCCCTTCGGGACAACACCAAGGCGCCCTATCGCCAAGGGGTCTTTGTGGTTTTGGGGCCGCCGCTCTCTTCCCAAACAAACTCCCAGCTTCGAGTGCGACGACTTGGGCCTTGACCTTCCGATCAAGCTCGGCTACCTGCCTGCGGATGCGGGTCCCCGCCAGCTTGAGTATCTCGCTCTGCTTTGCGCCAACTGCCACCGGATGATTCACCGAAAGAGTCCGTGGCTCAGCGTGGACGAGCTCAAGTCAGTACTGGATTAGCCGGGCGGGCCGGGCGGCCGGCCCGACGCGGTCAGCTGGGTGAGCTATTCGGGCATAAGCTTGATTCATGGAAATACCCAAGACCCGCTACGCATCCAGCGGTGATATCCGGATCGCGTATCAGGTCCACGGCTCGGGTGAGCAAGATCTCCTGTTCAGCGGCGGCTCGGCCTCTAACATAGAAACCGTCTGGAACCTTCCTGAGGCTGTTCGGTTCTTCGAGCGGCTACGTCGCTTCGCGCGCGTGATCTTCTTCGACCGACGCGATTCGGGGGTGTCCGATCCGATCCGCGACGACCTGACACTGGAGGCACACGTCGCCGACGCGCTGGCGGTCATGGAGGCGGCCGGCGTCGAGCGGCCGGTCCTTCTTGGGGCGACCGATTCGGCACGGGCCTTCGCGACTCTGGCCGCTGTCCACCCTGACCGGGCTGCCGGGCTGATCGCAATCGCCGCGAGTCCCGGCCTCGCGAGAGATGCCCGGCCGGCGATCGCCGAGGTGATGGCTCGAGCGATCGCCGATCCCGACTGGCCCGAGGGGGTCGTCGACATCTTCGCGCCTGAGTGGGCCGACGATCCGGAACGTCGTGATCGACTTGTTCGCTACATACGCACTTCGGCCACGCCGAGGCAGGCCGAGCGGCTTTTCAGGATGTCGACCAACACCGAAATCAACGACGTGCTACCGCTCGTGCAGGCACCGACCCTGGTGATCGGACCACAGGGATCTCCCATGCTTCCAGTTGAGGCGACTCGCGAATTTGCCGACCTGATCCCCGGTGCTAAGTTCACCGAGATCTCGGGTGCCTCGTCGATGATCTATCCACTCGATGTCGACCGGCTGGCCGACCTGATAGAGGAGTTCGTCACCGGCCGCGCTCCGATTCCGGCGACCAGCCGGGTACTCTCGACCGTGCTGTTCACCGATCTGGTGAGCTCGACGGAGCGTGCCTCCGAGTTGGGCGACGCGGCTTGGAGTGCGCTCTTGGAGAAGCACCACGGTTCCGCCAGGGCCGCGGTCGAGCGCCACGGCGGCGAGACGGTCAAGACGCTCGGTGATGGCGTGCTGGCCACGTTCCCGGGTCCGGCACAGGCCGTTCGCTGCGCCGGCCAGATCATCGCCGAGGCGAGGTCGCTGAGCCTCGAGGTTAGAAGTGGCGTCCACACCGGCGAGGTCGAGGTCGGGAGCGATGACATCAGCGGTCTGGCGGTGCACGTGGCAGCGCGGATCATGGGCCTGGCGGGGGCGGGAGAAGTTCTCGCCTCGCGCACGGTCCGGGATCTAGTGGTCGGCAGCGAGCTTTCGTTTGCCGATCGTGGCGAGCACGAGCTCAAGGGCATCGAGGAGCCCTGGCCCGTATACGCGCTGAAGTGACCGACGCGGGCCGGGCGCTGATCCAGCTCGAAGCCGAAGAAGCCGGGCAAGGTGAAGCTCACTTTCAAGGTGACTTCCTCCGACGCCGGCGGCAAGATCGTGAAGAAGAAGATTACGGTCAAGAAGTAGGTCTTCCGTTGGCGGTATCGCTCCGCCACCGTCGAAACCCAGGCCAACCCGGCACCTGACCGGCAATCTACGAAACCGAAGG
>JAENXK010000115.1 GCA_016649615.1 Thermoleophilia bacterium | reverse complement strand
TGAACAGGCCGGCTCCCTCAGCCTCGGGAGCCGCCGCCGCGCGATCGGCCGCCGGCCCGCTTGACCCGGCGCGTTCCGGGATCGGGCGGTCCCGACTTGGAGGCCGCCACGGTCTTCGAGCGAGAGGTTCCGGCGCCGGACTTCTTCCCGGAGCCGCCCTTGGCCGCGGTCTTCTTCTTGCCTCCGGATTTTCCTTTCGACTTGCCGGTGGTCCCGTCAGCTTTCTTCTTGGCCTCCTGCGCGGCCAGCCGTTCAGCCTTCTTTTCCCGCATCTCGACCATGGTCGGGCAGTCGTCGTTGAAACAGAGCTTCCAGGGACGGCCGGACCGGCCTCTCGCTTTGACGGTGACCCGGGGGGTGCGGTGGCAGATCGAGCAGTTGTCCTCCAGCGGGGTCACCTCGTAGAAGTTGGGCTGGGGCATCGGGAAGGTCTGTTCGCAGGAGTCCGGGTTGTCCTGCTCCCAGCCGGTGCAGCCGACGAACGATTTGCCCGATTTCTTTGCCCGGATGATCCGCAGCATGTTGGGTGAGCCGTCGTCTCTTGTCCGGCCGGCCTCTTCGCAGACCTTGCACGGGCCGAGGATCCGGTCTTTGTCCATGCCGGCCCAGATCGTTTTCGAGAGCTCCTCCTCGCCGGCGAGGATCGCGTCGAAGGTCTCATGCAGCAGCTCGCGACTGTCGCCGACGACCTCGTCCTTGGTCATCTCGTTCTCGACGATCTGGTCCATCTCGGCCTCGAGCTCGGAGGTCATCCTGGCGGTCGCCATGTTGGGCACGTACTGCTTGAACGCCTCGTACATCGCCATCCCTGTCTCGGTCGGCTCGGGCGGGTTGTTGCGCACGTAACGGCGGCTGTAGAGCTTCTGGATGATGTCTGCCCGGGTCGCCTTGGTCCCCAGGCCCTGCTCGTCCATCAGCTGGATCAGCTTGGCCTGGGAGAGACGCGAGGGCGGCTGGGTCTCCTTGTCGACCAGCCAGGGGCTGCCGTCGATCGGCAGGCTCTGGCCGACCTCGAGCGCCGGGATCTCGTCGTCGGCCGAGCGGGCGTAGGTGTAGACCGCGGCGTAGCCGGGATCAAGCACGACCTTGCCGCGCACGAAATAGGTCTCGCTGCCGGCCTCGATGTCGGCCCGGGTCGACTCGGTGATCATCGGGGTCATGAAGGTGGCCAGGAAGCGCCGCACGATCAGCTCGTAGACCCGCCTCTTGGGTCCGTCGAGGGCGCTCGGATAGACGGCCTGGGTCGGGTAGATCGGGGGGTGGGCCTGGTCGGTCTTCTTGCCGCGGGTCGGGCTGAGCGGCCCGTCGAGCAGGCCGGCGGCGGCCGAGAAGTCGTCGATCCTGACCAGCGAGGCGACCGTCTCCTTGAGCGGAAGCGATTCCGGATAGACCGTGTTGTCGGTCCTCGGGTAGGAGATGAAGCCGTCCATGTAGAGATCCTCGGCGATGCTCATCGCCGACTTCGGGGTGATCCCCAGACGACTCGAGGCGTCCTGCTGGAAAACGTTGGTGTTGTAAGGGGTCGGCGGCTTGTTGGTGTTCTTGCGCGGGGTCACCGACTTGACCGTGCCCGGACTCGAGGTCGCGGCCAGGGCGGCGTCGGCTTCTGCCTTTTCCCAGAACTTGTCGGTCGCGTGGTGGGCCTCGAAACTGGCTCCGCCCGGGTGCTCGAACTTGGCGAACAGCTCCCAGAAGGGTTTGGCCACGTGGGCGCGGCGCTCGAGTTCGCGCTCGGCGACCAGGCCCAGGGTCGGGCTCTGCACGCGGCCGACCGAGAGGAAGTTGCTGCCATAGGCCTTGGCCGAGAGCGAGACCGCCCTGGTCAGAGCGGCGCCCCAGATCAGGTCGATGTCCTGGCGGGCGGCCCCGGCATAGGCCAGCGGATAGGAAAGCTCGTCCAGGTTGTTGAAGGCGCGCTCGATCTCGTCCCGGGTCAGGGCCGAGTAGCGGGCCCGCTTGACCGTGGGCTCGAGCTCGGGGTTTACCGCCAGGGCCTCCTCGAGCGTCTCGAGGCCGATCAGCTCGCCCTCGCGGTCGAAGTCGGTCGCGATGATCAGGCTGGAGGCTGCCTTGGCCTGCTTTCTGACCGCCCGGATCACGTTTCCATCGGTCGGCCGGGTGACCAGCGGGGCGTCGATCAGGCCGTGGATCAGGT
Source organism: Thermoleophilia bacterium (assembly GCA_016649615.1). Classification (GTDB taxonomy): domain Bacteria; phylum Actinomycetota; class Thermoleophilia; order Solirubrobacterales; family 70-9; genus 67-14. The sequence goes on along the minus strand of JAENXK010000115.1, from coordinate 3,888 downwards.
CGAGCTTCCACTGCTTGAACTCCTTCTCCTCGGGGAAGGCGCGCTCGACCGCATGGCCCTTGAGACCGATCGTCATCTGATCGCCCTCCGAATCGGACCACATATATAGAGGGACCTTGAAGGACTTGTCGCTGCTGACGCTGCCCCCCGAAAGTATCTCGGCGATCTTCTTGGCTGAGTTGTTTTTCTCGGTAATGATCAGTCGCATTGGCGGCGAGAGTAGCAGGGGCGGCGCGCGGCACCGGGAAGCCGATCTGACGGGCACGGCTCTTCTTCACCCTTTTGTGACCTAATATCGACCCCCGTGAAATGCCTCGTTACCGGCGGCGCCGGATTCATCGGATCTCACCTGACTGACGCCCTGCTCGCACGCGGTGACGAAGTCACCGTGATCGACGATCTCTCCACCGGAACCAGGGAAAACCTCGCCTCGGCACTCGCCGGCGGGGCCGAGTTGATCGAGGGAGACGTGCTCGATCGCGAGTTCATCGAAGACGCCGTCGCCGGGGCCGAACCGGGCGTGATCTTTCACCTGGCCGCCCAGGGCGAGGTCCGCCGCTCGATCGAACAGCCGGCCTTTGACGCTTCGGTCAACGTGGTCGGAACGATCAACCTTCTCGAGGCCGCCCGGGTGACAGGGGTCGGGCGGTTCATGCTCGCCTCGTCCGGAGGTGCGATCTACGGCGAGGGCTCCCGGCTGGACCTGCCGGCGGTCGAGTCGTCAAGCCTCGAGCCGCTCTGTCCCTATGGCCTGAGCAAACTGGCCGGCGAGCAGTACCTGCTGCTCTACCGGCGCATGTACGGGCTGAGCTCGGTCGCGCTCCGCTTCGCCAACGTCTACGGTCCCCGGCAGCGGCCCAAGGGCGAGGCCGGCGCGGTCGCGATATTCGGGGAACTCCTGCTCGAGGGCAGGCAGCCGACCGTCTTCGGAGACGGCACCCAGACGCGCGACTTCGTCTACATAGACGACGTGATCACGGCCGTCCTGGCGGCCACCGACTCAGGCATGGAGGGACCGGTCAACATCGGCTCCGGGGTCGAGACCAGCCTGCTCGAACTGCTCGAAGGCCTGTCCGCGGCGGGGCCCGGGGACAACAGCTTCGACCCGGTATACGACCCGCCGGTTGAGGGAGAGGTCAAACGGATCTCGATCGATCCGGCCAGGGCCGAAAGCGAGCTCGGCTGGCAGGTGACGGTCGGCCTGGAAGACGGCCTCCGCCGCACGCTCGCCGCGCTCTGAGAGTCCCCGGCCGGAGCGGCCGGATACGACCTTCTACCCTGTTTCAATGCCTGCCCAGGCCTACCCCGGGAAAAAGTGCGTCTGCCGGCACCGCAAGCCGGTCTGTGACCAGACCTGCGTCAGCGACATGCTGGAGACCCCTTTCTACGTCGCCTGCCTCAAGCTGACCGGCCGCAAGTGCCTGGTCGTCGGCGGGGGCGGCGTCGGCCTCGAAAAGATCGAGGGCCTGCTCGCCTGCGGCGGCGAGGTCGAGCTGATCGCGCCCGACGCCTGCCCCGAGGTGGAGCATCTGGCAGCCGAAGGCTCGATCGGCTGGCAGAAGCGGACCTACACCGGGCCGGGCGATCTCGAGGGGCGGTTTCTGGTGATCGCCGCCACCGACGACTCGGAGGTGAACATCAGGGTCTTCGACGACGCCGAAGGACTGGCGATGCTGGTCAACGTGGTCGATGTGCCGCCGCTCTGCAACTTCATCCTTCCGGCGATCGTGCGCACCGGCCCACTGGCGATCGCGATCTCTACCGCCGGCGCATCCCCGGCCCTGGCCAAGCGGATCAAGAGTGAAGTAGCCGAACTTTACGGCGAGGAATACGCCCGCCTGGCGGTGATCCTCAACCAGGCCCGGGGCTGGGCGAAGTCAACCCTGCCGACCTACCAGGACCGCAAGGCATTTTTCGAGGGGATCGTCAACGGCGAGCCCGATCCGGTCGAGCTGATCCGGTCGGGACGGGAAGCCGAACTGACCGGGCTGATCGACTCGGCCAGGGCGGCGGCGACCGACTCTCTGGCCGGCTGAGACGAATCGCCAGTGCGGCGCGGTCACTTCGCTTCCTGAAGGTGTGTCACTCAAGCTGACGGGGGAGCGTCGCGCAACCCGGACAAAAGGACCGATCGCCTCGATCCTGTGCAATCACCCCTGTATGCCAGGGGTGATTGCACAGGATCTCTCCCCGGCTACAGGTAGAACTCCGGTTTGAAGCGATGGCCGGGCCCGGCCGAGTCGCCCACGTGCGTGGGAATATTCCCTAAGCGACCGTACGGAGAAAATCGACGAGCAGCCGGGTAACCGTGGCCGGATCGTCGATGAACGGCCAGTGGCCGGAGTCCGGCAGGAGGTGGACCTCGGCCGAGGGGAAGGCCTCCTTCTGGCGTTCGGCCAATTCGGATCCGAGGTAGGAATCGCCGACTCCCCAGACAACCAGCGAGGGCAGGTCCACCGCTGCCAGGGTCGGAGCCAGGATGGCCGCATCGTCGGAGATCGACCTGGCGTCGCGGTAGAGTTCGAGAACGGCCGCCTTGGTCCGGCGGTCAAAGTTGTCGTACATCTCGTCGATGAACTCGCGGGGCAACCCGCGTGGCTCCTGACTGCTGATCTGGCGGCGAAACATGGCCCGGGTAGTCACGGCCTGGGCCAGCTCGCCGAGACCGGGCGTCTGCCAGACCCGGGCCATCCGGTGCCACTTGTAGCCGGGGAGGATTCCCGTATTGATCAGGGCTACCGCGGCGACCCGGTCCGGGTTGGCTGCGGTCCACTGGAGGCCGAAGAAGCCACCGAGATCATGCAGGACGAAGATCACCCGGCTGATGCCGAGCGTTTCGAGGGCCTCGTCGAGAAACTCCGTGTATTCGTTGATCGTGTGGCCGAAGTCAGGACCGGCCACGGTCTGGCCGAAGTCGGGCAGATCGAAGGCCACCGCCCGCCGCCGCTTGCCCACCTCCCGGACCAGGGCGGTCCAGTCGGCGGCCGAACCGGGGTTTCCGTGAAGGAAGACAACCGCCTCCGACGCCTGGTGGGGCCCGGCCTGGAGCAACCTCGTCGTGACCGGTCCCACAGAAATCGAACTCCACTCCGGCGACTCGTCGACGATCATCGCGCGCTCACCCCCGTTCCACTAGAGGGCGAAAAGGGCGACCGCCGCGAAATGGGTCGCCGCCGCGCCGATCACCAGAAGGTGGAATACCTCGTGGTAGCCGAAATAGGTCGGGTTGGGGTCGGGGCGCTGGGTGGCATAGACCACCGCGCCGACGGTATAGAGGATTCCGCCGGTCGCGATCAGCAGCCCGGCCACCACCCCGGCCGTGCCGACGATCTGGGGAAAGGCGACCGCGCCGATCCAGCCGACGCTGACGTAGATCAGGGCGCTGACCCACTTGGGTGAGCTGGTCCAGACAAGCTCCACAGCGATGCCGACTGCCGCCCCGGCCCAGACCGCGATCAGGATCGCCGTCGACCAGGTCCCGGACATTGTCAGGAGCGCGAACGGTGTGACCGTGCCGGCGATCAGCAGAAAGATCATCGAGTGGTCGAGCCGGCGCATCAGCATGCGGGCTCTCGAGGTCTGCCAGTTGACCCGGTGATAGAGGGCGCTGGTGCCGAACAGGGCGCAGAGAGAGGCGGTGTAGATGCCGACCGCGAGCAGCTTTCGCGGGGTGTCGGCGATGATCAGCAGCGAGATTCCGAGGCCGAGCGAAAGAAAGAATGCCCATTCGTGGGAAACGCCCCGGAATTTCGGCTTGACCGCCTTGATCGTCTCGGCCGCAGAATCCCTGATCGCGTGGGCGCGCTCGACCGCCGCTTCCCTGGCGACTCCGGCCCGCTCGACCGCGTTTTCCCGCGCCGCAGAGGCACGCTCGACCGCGTTTTCCCG
>JAENXK010000004.1 GCA_016649615.1 Thermoleophilia bacterium | reverse complement strand
TGGAATCAGGATGGGGACGGCCGAGATCTACCGCGCGGTGCTGGCCCTCCCCGAAGTCACCGACGCGCTCGTCGTTGACATCCCGAAAGCCGGAACCGAGGGCTGGATGCCGCTGTTTCTGGTCCTTGCCGGTGGGTCCCGACTGGACGACGAACTCAGGCGGCGTGTTGCCGGGGAAATCAGGACGCGCTGCTCCCCCCGGCACGTGCCGGACGAGTTGGTCGCGGTCGAATCGATTCCCCGGACCCTGAGCGGCAAGATCCTCGAGGTACCGGTCAAACGGATCCTCACCGGCACTCCGGCCGAAAAGGCCGCCAGCCGCGACTCCCTGGCCAACCCCGAAAGCCTCGACTTCTTTGCCGATTACGCCGCGAAGCTGAAATGAAACGGCAGGTCGGACCCGATGGAAGCCCCCGGCGGGCGGACCGACCTACTCCGGACGCGGAAGCCAATCGTCCGGGGCTTCGAGCCGGGCCGCGACCAGAGCGGCCAGTGCGAGCAGACCCCAGAAACCGACCACCAGGATTGCTCCGAGCACGTCGCTTATGAAGTGCCATCCTGCGACCACTACGCCCGCCCCGACCATACAGCCGTAGGCAAGTCCGGCCGCCGCCGCCCAGCCCCGCCAGCGTGGAGGGGCGACCAGCCAGAGCGCGAAGCCGGCCGAGAAGGCCGCGGTGGTGTGGCCGCTCGGATACCCGATCTCGATCGGGTAGCTCGCCCCGAGCGCTCCCTGCAGCCGCGGGTGGGCGAGGACCAGCTTCATGATCTGGGTGGTCAGGTTGGCGAACAGGATGACTCCGCCCGCCGCGAGCAGGTGCCAGGGCCGGCCCCAGACCACGGCCATGGCCGTGATGCCGGCCAGTGCGACCAGCAACGGCAGCGGGTTGGCCGCGTCCGAAGCGAGTTCAGCGAGACTTTCGCGTCCCGACCCGGCCGCGGCCAGCAGGTGGGCGGTCAGGGTGCTGTCGTAGTGGTTGAAGCGATCGGATCCGTAAAAGAAGAGCGCAAGGAGCGCCACCCCCGCAGCGCAGAGAAGTGCGCCGGCAAGCAGCCGTCTGGTCAGGGGATTCACCGCTGAAACCTGTTCGGCCGGAGGCCGGGCAACCGGATCAGGCGGGGGTGATCGGGTTGCGGCGCTCGGTGAAGGAGCGGTCGCGGCCCTGGGCCGCGGCGAACCGGCTGATCAGCTCCGCCCGGAGATCTGCGGATTCGATTACGGCATCGACGACCATCTCCGACGCAAGGTGGAGCAGGTCCACGCCTTCGGCGTACTCTTCCCGCTTCCCGGCGATGAACTGCTCGCGCTCGGCCTCGTCTTCGATTGCCTGGATCTGGTTGTAAAAGACGGCGTTGACCGCGGCCTGCGGGCCCATCACGGCAATTGAGGCACTGGGAAGCGCGATACAGCAGTCAGGCTCGAAGGCGGGCCCGGCCATCGCGTACAGACCGGCCCCGTAGGCCTTGCGGACGACCACCGAAATCTTCGGCACCGTCGCCTCGGACACCGCCGAGATCATCTTCGCCCCGTGCCTGATGATGCCCTGCTTCTCCACCGCGGTGCCGATCATGAAGCCGGGGATGTCAGCGAGGAAGAGCAGCGGGATGTTGAACGCATTGCACGTGCTTATGAACCGGGCCGCCTTGTCGGCCGAATCAACGAATAGCACCCCGCCCTTCTGGCGGGGCTGGTTGGCCACCACGCCGACCACTTTGCCGTCGAGTCGGCCATAGCCGACGATCAGTTCCCTGGCCCAGCGCTTGTGCACCTGCGTGAACGAACCTGCGTCAAGCAGCGCGTCGAGCACTTCGACCATGTCGAACGGAACGTTTTCGTCAGCCGGAATGATCCCGTCGATCCCGGCCGTCGATTCGGGCGCTCTGGACTCGGCCGCCGGCGGCTCATCACGCCAGTTCGTCGGCATGTAGCCGAGGTAGCGGCGACCGGTTTCGATCGCCTCCTCATCGGTCTTGACCAGGAAGTGGCCGCAGCCCGACTTCGAAGTGTGCATCTTCGCCCCGCCCATCTCCTCCAGAGAGACCGACTCGCCGATCACCATCTCGGCCATCCTCGGAGAGCCCAGATACATCGAGGCGTTGCCCGCGCGCATGATCACGACATCGCAGAAAGCCGGGATGTAGGCGCCTCCGGCGGCGCTGGGGCCAAACAGCAGGCAAACCTGGGGAACCCGGCCCGACATCCTCACTTCGTTGTAAAAGATCCGTCCGGCCCCGCGCCTGCCGGGGAACATCCGGACCTGTTCGGTGATCCTGGCTCCGGCCGAATCGACCATGTAGACCATGGGGATTTCGAGCCTGATCGCCTTCTCCTGAATGCGGAGGATCTTCTCGACAGTCTTCGGACCCCAGGAGCCGGCCTTGACCGTGGGATCGTTGGCCATCAGGGCGACCGGCCGCCCGTCTATCAGCCCGGTTCCGGTGACCACCCCGTCGGCTCCGAGACCGTCCTGGTCCCAGTTGGCCAACAGCGCCTCCTCGACAAATGTTCCCTCGTCGAGCAGCAGAGCGACACGCTCCCGCACCGGGAGCTTGCCCTGTCCGGCGGTCTTGGCGTGATGGCGCTCCGGACCACCCCCGAGCGCGGCCCGGAGTGCCGGGTCGAGATCCACTTTGGTCACGGCCGGCGCCCCGGTCTCCGGGGTCTAGAGACCCGGGTTGACGGCTTCGGGCTTCTCGCCGGAATAGTCGTAAAAACCCCGGCCTGACTTGACCCCGTAGAAGCCGGCGGCGACCATCTTGCGAAGAGTTGGCGGCGCGGCGAACCGGCGCTCGCGAAACTCGTCGAACATCACGCCGGCGATCGAATCGAGGGTGTCCAGGCCGACGAAGTCGGCCAGCGTGAGCGGGCCCATCGGGTGCCCGGCCCCGGCTTTCATCGCCAGATCGATCTCCTCGATCGAACCGATCCCCTCTTCCAGCCCCCTGATTCCGTCGAGTAAATACGGCACCAGCAGCCGGTTGACGATGAAGCCGGCCTTGTCCTTGGTCTCGACCGTGGTCTTGCCGAGCTTCTCGCCGTAGGCGAGGCCGGCCGCCATCGCCGCGGGCGAGGATGTGACCGACTGGATCACCTCCAGCAGCGGCATCCGCTGAACCGGGTTGAAGAAATGGAGCCCGATGAAGCTTTCGGGGCGATCGGTGGCCGCCGCCTGGGTGATCACCGGTAGTGAAGACGTGTTGGTCGCGAAAAGCGCGCCGTCCTTGACGATCCCGCTCAGCTCTTTCCAGAGATCCAGCTTGAGATCCAGGTCCTCGGTGATCGCCTCGAGCACTAGGTCACAGTCAGCGAACTCACTCTGGTCAAGCGTCGGAGTGATCCTCCCGATGATGCCGTCGGCCTCCGCCTGCTCGAGCTTTCCCTTTTCGACTGCGCGGTTGAGCTGCTTGGAGATCTTGCCGATCCCGGCGTCAAGCCGTTCCTGGGTGAGCTCGGTCACTACCACTTCGTAGCCGGCTTCGGCGCTGACCTGGGTGATGCCGTGACCCATCAGGCCGCACCCGGCGACGCCTACCTTCTTGATCTCCATACGGAATGTCCTCCTGGTGGAAAGGTTTTCGGCCCGGTTGACCGGACGACAGGCTTGAGAGCCTAACGGGAATCAGAAGGCGAGTCGGGCCCGGTCCCGGGCCGGCTCAGGCCGGTTCAATACCGGCGGCGGCCATGCGCTCGCTCATCTTCTCACCGACCGCCTGGAGGCCGCTCATCGGCCGGATCATCACTGACATCTCGGCGATCTTGCCGTCCTCACCGAACCGGAGCACGTCAACCCCCTGGAGCAGCCGGTCGCCGACCGCGGCTTCGAACACCAGAGTCGCGCTGTCGCCGGTCTCGGTGTGGGCTATGTAGCGAAAGTCCTCCAGCACCTCGATCACGTTGCCGAGCAGGATCTTCAGTGCATCCAGCCCCTGGTATGGCCTGAATACGAACGGACTGTTGAATACGACTTCCGTCGCGAAGAGATCATCTGCTGCATCAAAATCTTTGGACTCGGCCGCTGCTCTGAACGCGTCGCTTTTCACGGACTCAGCCTACCGCCACTCGACCGGGCCGGCTTTGAGCACATGGGAGCCGAGCCGGCGGCCGAGCACCTCCTGGGCTGCGGCCGAGGCCTCGATGAGCCGCGGAAGGTCCACCCCGGTCTCGATCCCCATTTCTCCGATCATCGAGATCACGTCCTCGGTTGCGACGTTGCCGGTGGCCCCGGGCGGAACCGGGCAGCCACCCAGCTCGCCGAAACTGGACTCGAACGAGCCGACCCCTTCCTGGAGGGCCGCCAGCACGTTGGCCAGTCCCTGACCACGAGTGTCATGGAAATGGGCGGTCAGCTCGACTCCGGTCAGACGGCGCCGTGCCTCCTCGAAAAAGGCGCCGACCTGGACCGGATTGGCCATCCCGGTGGTATCACCGAACCCGATTTCATCACTGCCGGCGGCAATCAGCCGCTCGGCGATGGAAAAGACCTGCTCGGTGGGGACCCTGCCCTCATACGGGCAACCGAACGAAGTGGCGATAACACTGGTGCACCCGATCCCCGCCTCCCTGGCCACCGGGATCGACTGCTCGAGCCCGACCAGGGACTCTTCAATCGAACGATTGACGTTCTTCTGATTGTGGGTCTCGGAGGCCGATAGAAAGAAGCTGGCGTCATCAAAGCGGTCACGAAGCTGAAGTGCGCGGTCGAGGCCGCGCCGGTTCGGAACGAGGACCGCAAATGCGACGCCCTCGCGACGCTCGATCCCCCGCAGGACCTCCTCCCCGTCGGCCAGTTGCCGGATCACGTCGGGGCGGACGAACGAAGTCACCTCGATCCGCTTGAGTCCCGTGGCTGAGAGCAGGTCGATCAGCCTGATCTTGTCGGCCGTGGCGATCACTTCGGGCTCGTTCTGAAAGCCGTCCCGGGGACCGACCTCGCGGATCCGGACCTCGTCCGGCAGTGCCGTTTCGACGGACGGGCTCAACCGTCCGTCCCGGTGTCGGGGACTTCGATCACCCGGCGCTCGTGCGTGCCCGTCCCGATCGTGCGATCACCCTCCCGGACCTCGACCGCGAAACGTAACTTGCGACCGTCGATCACTTCATCCAGCCTGGCCCAGGCCGTGCATTCGGCTCCCTTGAATGCCCCGGCCACGTGCTTGATCGAGACTTCGAACCCGACCGTGGCCGTTCCCTCCTCGAGGTAAGGCGCGGCCAGCAGGGTCGCGTTGTGCTCCATCGTCCCGATCATCCCCGGGGTGGACAGAACGTGAGCACCGATCGTCCCTCCCACGTCCGTGGTCAACCATCCATCGACGGTGAAGGTCTCTTCGCGTTCGCTTCCTACCTGGTCAATTATTGACATGGCCGAAGAATAGACTCCGGCGCCGTGAGCGATAACCAGAGCAGTCCAGTCATTCCTGTCCTCGGCGGAACCGGGGCCCTCGGCTCGGGGCTGGCCAAACGGTGGGCGAAGAGCGGCGCCGAAGTGATCATCGGCTCCCGCGACGCCGGCCGAGCCGCGGAAGCGGCCAGGAAAGCGGCCGCCGAGAGCGGCGGCGTGGTGACCGGGCTGACCAACCAGGAGGCGGCCCGAATGGCCGAAGTCATCTTTCTGACCGTGCCATTCCGCAACCAGTCGGAGTACATGACCAACCTCAGGGAGGTCCTCCGGGAGGGTCAGATCCTGGTCGACTGCTCGGTCCCGCTGGCTGCGGCGATCGGTGGCAAGGCAACGCGGACGATCGGGATCTGGCAGGGATCGGCTGCCCAGCAGGCCCAGGAGATGGCCCCGGACGGGGTGACCGTAGTCTCGGCCCTTCACACGGTGAGTGGTCCCGGCCTGGCCGACCTTTCGGTCGAACCCGGGGAAGACGTGCCGATCTGTGGCGACCGCAAAGAGGACAAAGCGAAGGTCGCCCGACTGATCGGGAGAATCGAAGGCCTCCGCCCGGTAAACGCCGGCAGTCTCGAGACCTCGCGCATCGTCGAACAGCTGACACCGCTGCTCATCTCGATCAACATTCGCTACAAGACCCATGCCGGGGTCCGCTTCACCGGCCTCCCCGAAGGGGACCCGTTTTCATGAGTCCTGTAACCGCAGCCCCGAGGGCTCCCGCCTTCGGAGAACTGCGCACCGCGCCTCCCCCGGCGCGCCGATCGTGAAGGTCGCACTTCTCGCCGGCGGTACCGGCGGGGCCAAACTCGCGGCGGGAATGCAGGACGTGGTCGGGGATGAACTCGATGTCATCGCCAACACCGGCGATGACATCGAGGCACTCGGTGTGTACGTTTCGCCGGACCCCGACCTGGTCACCTACTGGCTTGCCGGACAGATTGACCAGCTCCGGGGCTGGGGGATCAAAGACGACACCTTCAACGTCTTCAAGCGCATGACCACCTTCGGCGCCCCGGACTGGTTTTCGCTCTCCGACCTCGATCTCGCCGCCTGCCTTTACCGCAGGGACTTCGTGACCGAGGGCGGCAGGCTGACCGATGCCCAGGCCCAGATCGGCAGGGGGCTGGGCATCGCCGCCCGGGTCCTGCCCATGTCCGACCAGCCGGTCCGGACCCGGATCATGAGCAGCGGCAGCTGGCGCGGCCTTCAGGAGTACCTGATCCTCGAGGGCGGCGCTGCCGAAGTCGAAGGGGTTGAGCTCGAGGGGATCGCCGAAGCCGAGCCGACTCCGGAGGTGCTTGCCGCGATCGCCGAAGCCGAACTGATCGTGATCGGCCCTTCCAACCCGGTGATCAGCATTGGACCGATCCTCGCCGTACCGGGGATCAGAGACGCAATCATCGAGGCTTCCGCGCCGGTCGTGGCGGTCAGCCCCTACGTTGCCGGAAAGGTGGTCAAGGGACCGACCGACCTGTTCATGAAGGCGATCGGACGGTCGACCACCGCAGCCGGTGTAGCGTCCCTTTACGAGGGAATCATCGAGGCGATGATCTGCGACGCCGACGACCCCGACCCCGCCCCCACGGGGGTTCGGGCCTTTTCCGCCTCGACCCTGATGCACAGCACTGAAAGCCGCCAGACCGTCGCCCGTGGGGTGTTGAAGGTCGGCCTTCAGCTCGCGGAAACATGAAAGCGGTCGCGGTAGTCACGGCCAAGCAGTTCGGTGAGGCCAAGCAGCGCATGGTCGGTTCGGTCGATCCGGGCCTCCGGCGCGATCTGGTCGAGGCGATGCTGGGCGATGTTCTCGAGGCGGTCGTCGGTTCCCGCATGATCGGGGAGATTCTGGTCGTTACCGGCGAGCCGGCCGCCGCCGCGCTGGCCGAATCCTGCGGAGCCGAGGTCGTTTCCGACCCCGGCGGCATCGGACACTCCGCCGCAGCAGTGCTCGGGGTGAAACGGGCGCTCGAACGGGGTGCCGAAACGGTGATCCTCCTTCCGGGAGATTGCCCGCTGCTCAAACCACGGGAGCTCGACCATCTGCTCACCGGAGTCCCCTCCCCCTTTGCGACCGTCGTCCCGGATCGCCACGGAACCGGGACCAACTCGCTGGTGCTGTCGCCGCCCGACGCGATCGAACCTTCATTCGGCGAAGGCAGCTGCGCACGTCACCTCGATTCGGCCCGGGCGGCCGGGGTCCCCGGAGTCACCGAGGAACTGGCCGGCCTGGCGCTCGACCTCGACACGCCGGCAGACATCGTCGCCCTGACCGCCAGGCTCGCCGCCGAACCGGGTGGGGCCCCGCGGACCGCTTCAGTACTCGGGATCTGAGCCGGTGGAACAGGGCCGGGAGATCACAGTCACGGCCGTCCCCGGACTGCCGGAGATCGTTCCCGGGTTCGAATTCGGAGCGGCTCTGGCCGGCTCGGTCGACATCGCCGACGGAGACGTCATAGTCATCTCCCAGAAGGTCGTCTCCAAGGCGGAAAACCGCCTGGTGGACCTTTCGGCGGTCGAGCCGGGGGCGGTGGCGCAGAAAATGGGGGCGGAGCTGGACCACGATCCCCGGCTGGTCGAGCTGATCCTGCGCGAGAGCCGGCGGATCGTCCGGGCCGATCCGGAGCGGGGCATCCTGATAACCGAGACCAGGCATGGCTTCGTCTGCGCCAATGCCGGGATCGATGCCTCGAACCTCCGCCACCCCGGGACCGTGGCGCTTCTGCCGGAGGACCCCGACGGATCGGCCCGGCGCATCAGGGCCGAAATTACGGCCGCAGCCGGAACAAGACCGGCGGTAATAATCTCCGACAGCTTCGGCCGCGCCTGGCGCCTGGGTCAGGTCGAAGTAGCGATCGGCATGGCCGGGATCGGGCCGCTCGACGACTGGCGCGGCCGGACAGATCGTGCCGGCACGGTTCTGGAGGCGACCTCGATCGGAATCGCCGACGAAATCGCTGCGGCTGCCGACCTGATCCGTGACAAGACGAGCGGGACCCCGGCAGCCCTGGTTCGAGGACTCGGCAGGTATGTGGGAGCAGACGACGGCCCCGGTTGTGGCGCGCAGATCAGATCCGGTTCAGAGGATCTGTTCCGCTGAGACGACCCGCCCCCGGGCCCGGCCCGGTTTGGCAGCAGCGGCGCTCAGAGATTCATGTCCAGGGCGACTGAACCCTGGATCCGGCCCGAGCGCAGGTCTTCCAGCGCCGCACCGGCCTGCTCGAGCGGGCGGGTGGCGACCCGGGTCCTGACCCCGTACTCGGCCGCCTGAGCCAGCAGCGCGTCGCCGTCGGCCCGGGTCAGGTTGGCGACCGAATGCAGGCTGCGCTCCTCCCAGAGCAGTTCGTACGGAAACGAGGGAATATCGCTCATATGGATTCCGGCGCTGACGACCCTGGCCCCCGGAGCACTCGCCTTGAGCGCGGTGACCATCAGCTCTCCGACCGGGGCGAAGATGATCGCCGCGTCAAGCGGCTCCGGCGGGGTCTCGCCCGATTCCCCGGCCCACTCGGCACCGATCTCAAGGGCGAAGGCCTGACCGTCTGAATCCCCGGGCCGGGTGAAAGCGAAAACCCTCCTCCCCTGGCCGACCGCGATCTGACAGAGGATGTGGGCGGACGAGCCGAAGCCATAGAGGCCGAGCCGGTCGCCGTCGCCGGCGATTCTGAGCGCCCGGTGCCCGATCATTCCCGCGCAGAGCAGGGGAGCGACCTCGATGTCGCCGAGTTCGTCCGGCAGGGGAAAACAGAAGCGTTCGTCGGCGACCGTCCGCTCGGCGTAACCGCCATTCACGGTGAAGCCGGTGAACAGCGCCCGCGGGCAGAGGTTTTCCCGCCCCGACACGCAGTAGCGGCACTCGCCGCATGCCCAGCCGAGCCAGGGAACACCGACCCGGTCACCCACCGAAAAACGTCCGCTTCCGCTTCCCAGAGAGCTGACTCTGGCCACTATCTGATGGCCCGGGATCAGGGGCAACCGCGCACCCCCGAGCTCTCCATCGATCAGGTGGAGATCGGTACGGCAGACCCCGCAGGCTGACACCTCGAGCCCGACCTCCCCGGGACCCGGTTCCGGCTCCCGGACCTCGGCCAGCCGAAGCCGGCCGGGCTGGGTTTCGAGCAGCATCGCCTTCATCTCAGGCGGCGGCCGGCTCCGGGGCCGCCTCGGGGAAAGTTTCGAGGATCTCGTACCCGGTGCTGCGCTGGGCGGCGAAGCGGCCGGCCCGGTGGGCTGCCGCCACCAGTTCTTCGATCTCGAGCCGGACCCCGTGCTGCGAGCCGGCCATCCGCGAGATGCTCTCCTCCATCAGGGTCCCGCCAAGGTCGTTGACTCCCCAGCGCATGGCCTCGGTCGCTCCTTCGAGTCCCATCTTGACCCAGCTCGCCTGTAGGTTGGTGATCGAATGCCCCAGGGCGAGCCGGAAGGCCGCGGTGTGCTTGAGGTTCTCCTCGATCGATATCTCGGCGACCCCGTGGGTCCGGCCGAGCAGGGTGTTGAACGGGATGAAGCTGAGCGGGACGAATTCCGTGATGCCACCGGTGCGCTCCTGGAGCGAGCGGACCACTTCCATGTGGCGAGCCAGCTCCCGCGGCTCTTCGATGTGACCGAACATCACGGTCGAGGTCGACCTAAGTCCGGCGGCGTGGGCGGCCTCGATGATCTCGACCCAGCGGGCCACCGGCAGTTTGTTCGGTGAGATCCGCTGGCGGACTCCGTCGTCGAGTACCTCGGCCGCGGTCCCCGGAGTCGAGCCGAGCCCGCATTCGATCAAATACTCGAAGACCTGGCCTGGCGGCAGACCGGACCGCTCGCACATGTGGTTGATCTCCATCGGTGAGTAGGCGTGGAGGTGGATGTCCGGAGCCACCTGCTTTGCCAGCCTGAGCCAGCCGCCGTATGTCTCGAGGTCCAACTCCGGGTGAATTCCTCCCTGCATGCAGAGCTCGGTCGCCCCGAACTCAACCGCTTCCTCAACCCGGCCGATGAACTCCTCCTGGCTCGACTCATAGGCATCGGGGGAACGCTTTCCCTGGCCGAACCCGCAAAAGGCGCAGCCGACCACGCAGATATTGGTGAAGTTGATGTTGCGATTAACCACGAAGGTCGCCGTATCCCCCGCCAGTTCGGCCCGCAGGCCATCGGCCGCGACCCTCATCTCCTCGATCACCTCCGGCCGGGTCTCCGCGAACAGCGCAGTCAGCTCATCCTCGCTCAGGCCGGCGCCTTCGCGTCCTTTCGCGATCGCTTCCGGGGCGACCCCGGGGTCGGTCTCTTCGTCGCTCCGCCGCCCGGAGCCGAGCCGCGGTATGAAGCTCCAGTACTTCAGCTTGATCACGTCAAGCACACCCTGTTCCATCCAATCCGCATTCATGTACTGCGGATATACGCACAGTCTCTCGGTCAGGGCGAAGCCGAGCGGGGTCAGCTGCTTGCGGATCTGGTGCGGGCTGGGGAACGGGTGCTCGGGTGAGATGTGGTCCCCGTTGGCCGACAGTCCTCCGAAGTCGGTCGCCCCTGCTTCGGCCAGTTCGATCCACCAGTCCGAGAGATTCGGGGGAATCTGGATCCCGACGCCCGGCATCAGCCGCGCGGTCTCAGCCACGAGAAACCTGAGGTCGTCGATCGTGACCGGACAGGCCCAGTCCGGCATCGGCACGGCCGGCTCCCCGGGGGTCTCTTCCCGCTCCCCTCCGGATTCGGAGACGCCGTCTCCGGTCTCCCACACACCGCTTTCGGGGGACCACCTGCCTTGGCCGGTCCATCGCTCGGCCGACGCCCGGTCGGCGATCTCGGCGGGCTCCCGGCCGTAGTAGTCGGGATGCAGGACGAAGTTCTGGATGATCACCTCCTGGATGTGCCCGTAACGCGAATGGAGATCCGCAAGAGCCTCGAGCGATTCGATGCGCTCCTCCGGGGTCTCTCCGATCCCGACCAGGATGCCTGTGGTGAACGGGATCTTCATGTGGCCGGCGGCCTCGATCGTCGCCAGTCGACGGTCCGGGTGTTTGGTCGGCGAACCGGCATGGACGGTCTCCATCAGGCGATCCGAGGATGACTCGAGCATCAGGCCCTGGGAAGCGGTCACCTCCCTCAGCCGGGCAAGATCCTCGGTCCCGACGACACCGATATTGGTGTGGGGCAGGATCCCCCGCTCCAGCGCCCGCTCACACGCCCAGACCACATAGGAGGTGAAGTCATCGTGCCCCCATGACCGCAGCCTCTCGGCGACCACCGCGTTGACCTCAGGGCTTTCGCCGGTCAGAAAGAGCAGTTCCTTGACGTTGCGCCGCGCGGCTTCGTCCAGACGCGATTCCACCTCGTCCGGCGGATGGATGTGAGCCTGATGAGTTGCGAAGGCGCAGTACTTGCAGTAGCACTGACAGGTCCGCGACAGGGAGATCGTGTAGTTGCGGGAAAAAGTGATCCTGCGCATCGCCCCGTCAAACTATCGCAGCGCCTTCGCTCCCGAGCGGCAGCAAAAATACGGCCGGGGAAAAGCCACTTGGAGATTCCCTCTGAAGTAGTGTGAACCCGGAGCCACAAGGCCGCACAGCCACTCTCAAGGAGATCCGCATGAAGAAGACAGCAACCCTGCTAGCCCTGCCCCTCACCGCGATCGTCCTGCTGGCGGGCTGTGGCGGCGATGACAGCTCATCTGATTCGTCGAGCACCGACACATCGACCGGCACCACCCAGACCGAGCAGCCTTCGGGAAGCGCGAACGAAGACAAAGCGGCCGCCCAGGGTGACGTTCTCGAGCTCTCCGCCGACCCGAGCGGGGCTCTGGCCTACGAGCAGAAAACACTTACCGCAGAGCAGCCGGGAAAGGTACAGATCGACTTCACCAACGATTCCCCGGTCGGCCACGACGTGGTCATCGAGCAGGATGGCAAGAAAGTCGCCGGGAGTTCGGTGATCACCGGCTCGAGTGAGGTAGTGAGCTTCGACGCCAAGGCGGACGACTACACGTTCTACTGTTCGGTTCCGGGCCACCGCGAAGCCGGCATGGAAGGAACGCTCAAGGTCAAGTAGCCGCGGAGGCCGGATGAGCGAGCCGTTTGCAGAGGTCCTCAGCGGCGGCCATCACAATTCCCTGGGCCGGACCGACGAGGTCATAGGCGAGGTTCTGGCCGACCCGGGTCGGGTTGAGGAGCTCTTTGCGACCCTCGAATCTCCCGACGAGCTGGTGCGGATGCGGGCCGGCGACGCGCTCGAGAAAGTCTGCCGCGAGCGCCCGCAGTGGCTCGAGCCGTACGCTGAAACGATCCTCACGGAAATCGGATCGATCGACCAGCCGTCGGTCCAGTGGCACTAGGCCCAGATCCTCCAGCACCTTCGGCAACGGCTCGAAACCGGGCAGCGCGACCGTGCGACCGCACTCGTGAAGGGCTACCTGGCCGAGTCCGATGACTGGATCGTGCTCAACACTTCGATGACGATCCTGGCCGAGTGGTCGGCCACGGATCCCGACCTGGCCGGGTGGCTGATTCCCGAACTCGTTCGCCTCACCCAGGACAGGCGGAAATCAGTGGCCCGGCGTGCCGCCCGGCTCCGGGCCGGCCTCATCGATGTGTCCTGAATCGTCGTGGCATCGCCGGGAGCGGCGGTCCCGGCGGATCACCGGGGCCTCGTTAAGCGGCGGAGGGCCCCGTACGGGGCCCTCCGGTCACTGCGCGCACCGCCGAGAGGTTCGGCGGCGATTGAGCTAGTTCTGCGTGCCGGGCGCGACCGAGGTCTCTTCCTCGGCATCACCCTTCGCAATCACGAACTTGTAGAACAGGAACGCCAGCAGCGAGCCGACGATCGGGCCGATGATGTACACCCAGGCATCGGAGAAGTCGGTTGCGACCAGAGCCGGTCCGAACCAGCGTGCCGGGTTGACCGAGGCGCCGGTGAGCGGCCCGAAGACCATGCCGATCGCAGCGAAGGTGAGACCGATCGCCAGCGGGGCCCATTCCTTCTTCGCCTTTATCCCGAGTGCCACAGCAAGCACGGTCAGCACCAGCAGGAACGTGCCGAGGCCCTCCACGATGGCCCCTTGGGAGGCCCCGCCCAGAAGTGGGCTGACCGTAGCCGCGCCCCAGTTGGAGGCGCGACCCTCATCCTCCAGCAGTCCCTTGGTCAGCAGCGCGCCGAGCACACCGCCGGAGAGCTGGGCCAGCATGTAGATCGCCGCGTCGACCGGCGCGATCTTCTTCATCATCGCCGCTCCGAGGGTGATCGCGGGGTTGAAGTGACCGCCGCTGGCCATGCCGATCCCGATTATCAGGACCATGAGGATGAAGCCATAGACCAGACCGAGAACGGCATAGTCGGATCCGAACTGCGCGGAATCTCCAACCGAGATGTAGAGAACACCTACCGCAGTGATGAAAAAGACCAGGAACAGAGTCCCGACCAGTTCGGCGATATATGCGGCGAGACCGCGTTCTTGCATGAAATCCAACCTCCGTGGCTTGTCGATTAGTACCTGCCGGCATTCGGCCGGGCGGGCGAAGTCTAGCCGTCCCGCCCGATCCTGACCCGTCAGGGTCTCCGTGCGGCCGCGAGTCTATCGGCCGGGCACGCCGAACGCGCTCAACGTTGACCGAGCATCCGGTCGACCAGGGCCGGCAGCTCGCGGGCCATTCTCGAGCGGGGGATCACCAGGTCGACCCCGGCCGAGGTCGCCCGCTCGCGGGTCCCGGTGTCGAGATGGGAGTAAAAGCCGATCGCCGGAGGCCCGAGCCCGGCTACTGCCGCCGGATCGCAGGTCTCGAGATCACAGACGACCAGGTCGCAGTCGGTCGCTTCCGGGGGGGCGGCCGTGACCACGACCTGATGGCCTGCCGAACCGAGCGACTCGCTGACCCGGCTGGCCAGCATCAGATCGGCTACGCAGGCAAGTACTCGCGCCACCCTGGCTCAGATCGAGCGGCGCTTGCGAAACTCTTCGCGAACGCTCTCCGGGCGGCCCCACATCTGGACCACTTCGGAACGTCCCTCCCGCACTTCGCGCAGCTGAATCTCGCCGGAGTAGCCTCCGGCGTCCAGCCGGTTCATGACGCCGAGCACGGTCTGGGCGGCGGCGGCCTTTCCGAAATGGTGGGCGACCGGAATTCGCCAGTGCCAGTCGGCCCGGGAGTAGGGCTGGGCGTTGATCCGGGTCAGCTCCACCGCCGCGTCGATGTAGCGCGACTCGTCGTCGATCCGAAGGTCGAACTCGAGGTCGGTCCAGTCCTCAGGGAGCGAATCGAGCACGTCCTGAAAGTCGTCGGTCAGCGGCATGCGGCAAGCCTACCGCTCCTCCTCTTCTAGAATCGTCCCATGAGCCCGAAGATCAAACCCGGCACTGAGCAGAGCGAGTCGGAGAACGTCCGTCCCGATCTCGATGCCGAGTACCGGGAGATGCGCGAAGCCTGCGGCCTGCTGGAGGAAACGGACCGGACAACTTTCACGGTAAAGGGTCCCGAGGCCGCGGAATTCCTCCAGGGGCAGATCACAAACGAAACCGAGACGCTGGAGCCGGGCAGCGGTGGCTATGCCGCCCTGCTCGACCGGAAGGGCCACATCCAGACGGACCTCCGTCTTCTCCGGATCGCCGAGGACGAATTCTGGCTTGACGCGGGCACCGGTTCGGCCCCGCGGGCGATCAGGCATCTGACCACCTACAAGATCGGCCGGGAGGTGGAGGTCACCTCGTCAGAGCGATCGATCGTCTCGCTGATCGGACCCGGATCTCCCGAGGTGACGGGCCTCACCCCCGGCGGGGAACACGACTTCGCCGACCTCTCCCTGGCCGGCGCGAGCTGCCTGGTCGCGGGCACCGACCTGGGCCAGGATGTGATCTGTGATTCCGGAGACCGTGGGGAAGTAGTGGCCGAGCTGACGAGGCGGGGCGCAGTTCCGGTCACGCCGGCGGCGGCCGAGATTCTCCGGGTCGAATCGGGCCGGCCCCGCTACGGAATCGAAATGAGCGAAGCGACCATGCCGGCGGAGGCAGGCATAGTCGAGCGTGCCGTCGATTTCAACAAGGGCTGCTATATCGGCCAGGAACCGGTCGCCCGCCTCCACTACAGGGGCCGGCCCAATCGCCACCTGCGCGGCCTCCGCTTTTCAGGCCCCGTCGGACGCGGAGATACGGTCAGCAATTCCGAGCGCGAACTGGGCTCGGTCGGTACCGCGGTCGTATCACCGGCTTTCGGCCGAATTGGGCTGGCGATCCTGCGCAAAGAGGCCGAACCGGGCGACATCGTGACCATTGAGACCGCCACAGGAGAGGTACCGGCCGAGGTTGCCGGGCTCCCGTTTGAGAAGGGGTCACACGAATGAGTTCCCGTCACCAGGGACTCGGCGGGTCACCACTCGGCTCGGACAGCCCGCTTTTCGGTGGAACGCCGAAACCGGAGACTGGCGGCGATGCGGAAGCGTCTCCCCCCGAGCCGATCCCCCCCTGGGATCCCAGGTCCGATCCTTACGTCGCCGAGACCGACCCGGTTCCGTCTGCTCAGGAGCTGGCCGCAGCCGAAGCCCAGCTGCGAGACCTCCGGGATCTTCTCCCCGCGGCCGAAGACGGCCGCTCCCTCGACGACTGGGGGCGATCGGAGGCATTTGTCTCCCTGCTTGACCCCCTGCTCAATTTCTACTACCGCTACTGGTTCCGGGTCGAGACCGAAGGGATCGAGAACGTTCCCGGCCATGGCGGGGCACTGCTGGTCTCCAATCACTCCGGGGCGCTGCCGCCCGACGGCCCGATGATCATGCAGGCGATCCGCAACGAGCACCCCAACCCCCGCCCCCTTTACATGCTCGGCGAACACTGGTTCAAGGGCTTCCCGGGAGTATCGATGGTGGTCAACAAGATGGGGGTGGTGCCGGCCCACCGGGACAACGCCCAGCGCCTGCTCAGCGACGAGGGCCGACTGGCGGTAGTCATGCCGGAAGGCCAGAAGGGGTCCCGCAAGCTCTACTGGCAGCGCTACCGGCTCCGGCGGTTCGGGCGCGGCGGATTCGTCCGCACGGCGCTCCGGGCAAAGGTCCCGATCGTGCCGGTCGCACTGGTGGGTGGTGAAGAAGCGATGCCGATTTTCGCCCACCTGAGCCTCCTGCAGAAGCTCTCCGGCCTGCTTTATTTTCCGCTCACTCCGACCTTTCCGCTATTCGGGCTTGCTGCGGCAATGATGTACATGCCGGCCAAGTTCAAAATCCGCTTTCTCAAGCCGGTTGACTTGAGCGGATATCCGCCCGAAACGGCCTCGGACCCGGCCGAGATCCAGGAGATCTCCGAGCGAATCCGGGCCGACATCCAGATCGAGCTCGACCAGATGGTCGGCCGGCGCAAGTCAGTCTGGATGGGTTGACGCCCCCGAGTCGGATAGATTCCGGGTCGTGAGGGGAATCTCGTCCTGTCTCGCTGCACTGTTCGCGGCTACCGCGCTGTTTTCCGGGTGCTCTGCCAAGAGCCACGAAAATGATCCCAGGCAGCCGATCCCGACCGTCATCAGCGTCGCGGTCACCGCCAAGGGCGTCGAAGTCGAACCCGAGGCGGTCGGTCTCCCCCTCGAGCGCCAGCCGAACATCAACCAGAACCGGACCGCCCCCCAGAACCAGGCGGAACGCGGTGTGCCGCTCGACGTGAAGTTCGCTCTGGCGAACGCGACCTCGGTCCGCGGGCGACTCCTTCTGGCGGGTCCGATCCGCAGGGTCGAGCCGCTCTTCGCCAACGGGTCGGGCTCGTTCACCGCCGGTCTCCCCACCGGGATCTACCGCCTCAGCTCGAATCTGAGCCGGGGTACCGCCCGGCTGCTGGTCGGACCGAGCCGGGTCTCGTCATCGGGCGACCTGCTGACGCCGTAGCAGCGGGGCGCCGGAGGCGCCCGCTCCGGATCGCACCGGGGGTGCAGCAGTCGTTTTCCGGTCCGCGAATGTAGGATGACCGCACGTTTCCACCACGACCTGACCCGAGAGGAACTAAGTGCCCGTAGACCTCGCTGAAGTAAGCAGCCTCGATGTGCAGCCGGGGGATCTCCCCGAGAAGATGGCTGCCTGGGTTATCCGCCCCGAAACGATGGGCGAGCCGAATGAGGCCTTCAAACTCGAAGAAATCGAGACCCCCGAACCGGGCGCTTTCGAAGTCATCGTCAGAGTCATGGCCGCCGGGGTCAATTTCAACAACGTCTGGGCCGCTCTCGGCAAGCCGGTTTCGGTCTTCGGTTACGGCGATCACCCCGAGTACGGACACCACATCGGCGGCTCCGACGCGTCCGGCGTCGTCTGGAAGGTCGGAGACGGTGTGACCAGATGGAAGCCCGGTGACGAGGTCGTGGTCCACTGCAACCAGGCCTCGTATGAGGACGTCGAAGTCCACGGCCTC
The DNA here is from genome assembly GCA_016649615.1 of Thermoleophilia bacterium. Classification (GTDB taxonomy): domain Bacteria; phylum Actinomycetota; class Thermoleophilia; order Solirubrobacterales; family 70-9; genus 67-14. Next base: position 27,668 of record JAENXK010000004.1, on the reverse strand, counting down.
GACCCGATGGCGGCACCCAGTCAGAAGATCTGGGGCTACGAGACCACCTGGGGCTCATTCGCCCAGTTCACCAAGGTCCAGGCCCAGCAACTGCTTCCCAGGCCCAGAAACCTCTCCTGGGCCGAGGCGTCTTCCTACGGGCTGACCTATTTCACCGCCTACCGGATGCTGATGGACCAGGCCAGGATCCAGGCCGGTCACAACGTGCTGATCTGGGGCGCAGCCGGCGGGCTCGGCGTGTTCGCCGTTCAGCTCTGCAAGGCGGCCGGGGCAAACGCGGTCGGAGTGGTCTCCTCCGACGAAAAGGGCGAGCTGGTCAAGAAGCTGGGCGCGGTCGACTACATCAACCGCAACGAGTTCTCGGGCATGATGCGAACCGGAAACGAGACGCCCGAAGAGGAAAAGGAGCGTTTCAAGGTGTCGCGGGCATTCGCCAAGCGGGCCAAGGAGATCCTCGGTGACGCACCGGATGTGGTCTTTGAGCATGTCGGGCAGGCAACCTTCCCGACCTCGGTGTTCATGGTCAAGCCGTTCGGAAAAGTAGTGATCTGCGGCGCAACCTCGGGCTACAATCTCGACTTCGACGTGCGGTACCTCTGGATGCGCCAGAAGCAGATCATCGGTTCCCACTTCGCCAATGCCTACGAGTGCATGAAGGCCAACCAGTTGATGGCCGAGGGCAAGATCCGGCCGGTGCTCTGGAAGACGATGGAGTTCGACGGGGTCCCCGAAGCACACCAGATGCTTCACGAGAACCAGCACCTCGGCAAGATTGCGATTCTGGTCGGAGCCGAAGACGAAGACGACGGGCGAGAGACCGAGGGACCGGGCGCGATCCGGGCCGAAGTCGGCGCCTGAACAAGGAGAGGGAGCAGCCTCCATGGCATACATTTCCGAGATCTCCTGGCACGTGACCCCCTACCGGACGCAGCGCTGGCTGGATCTCTGGGGCCCGGCCGCGGCCAAGGCGACCGAGTACGGAGCCGAGAGCTGGCAGATCTACCGGTCGAATGATGACCCCCTGCGGTTCCGGCAGCTGTCGGTGTGGAACAGGAAGAGCGATTTCGAGGACTACTGGTATTCGGATGAGATTTCCGAGTACCGCGCCGGAATCGTCGACCTCTACGACAAGCCGCTGCTGCCGGTCTGGAATACCCCGATCATCTCGGGCTGACGGGTCGGCGCAGCCGCCCCGTCGCCAGCTATCTCTAGAACGGGTCCGGCACTCCCAGCTTCAGATTGACGAAGCTGCCGCCGGCTCCGGTCGCGTTCTGGTCGGCGCCGATCGAGAAGGTCGAGTCCCGGCTTTCGAGCTTTCCGCCCTCACGGTCGTTGATCACGGCCAGTCGCTTGCCGTTGACGATCGCCAGCAGCCTGGCCGAGCCGGCCGGCTGGCCCTTGACGTCGTTGAAAGCCCGAAGCGTCAGCCGGTTTGCCTCACCGAAGCCGTTCACTGCTTTGCCGGCCTTGCCGCCGGCGAGAACCCTCTTGTTGCCGTTACCTGAGACTTTTGTGACCCGGTAGCGGTTCCCGCTCGGGTAGACGGAAAGTTGATAGCGGCTGCCGTTCTTGCCCTGCCGCAGGCTGACGGCCGCGAATACCTTGGGCTTCACCTTCTTCGGCGTCGACTTGAATATGCGCGCGGTCGCCGCAACCTGAAGATCCCGTCCGACCACAGGGATCGAGTAGTAACAGTCCCTCGTCTTTTTGCCCACCTTGATCCGGAAGGCCGAATCTGAACCGCCGCGCTCGCAATTGGCTTTGCTGCCGTACTGACGGATATCTCCGCGACCGTCAGAGGTGCGCAGGTCGTTCTTGTAGATGGTCAGGGCGCTGGCCGAATGAGCTGCCGGGGCGAATGCGAGGCCACAGGCGGCGGCAAGCACCGCGACCAGGGCGATCCGCAGCGGGCCGGATATCGAGGGGAAGTTGAGTGAATGCATACAAAAAGCCTAAACACACCGACCTCCGAAAGGGTGCGGCCCCGGGTCGAGAACGGGAAAATGCCGCTCGGGCCCGTTTCAGATTCGGCCGCGGCGGCAATGGAGTCCGTCCAGGGACCGTTTCGGCCGCAGACCGGGCCGAAGAGGCCAACCAGAGTTGCGCCGGGGCCCGGACGGAATCGGCAGTGACTTCCGGGCGGTGGCAGCGACTCCCGGCGGATCGCTGACCCCATGGCCGGGGGTAATTGGCGACGTTCGCAGTATCTTCTGTCGTATGAGCGAACACCGCCTGCCCGAAAGCGACCGCCCCTGGGTGATGCGCACCTACGCGGGCCACTCCGATGCCCGCCGGTCGAACGAGCTGTACCGGAACAACCTTGCCAAAGGCCAGACCGGGCTCTCGGTCGCCTTCGATCTGCCTACCCAGACCGGCTATGACCCCGATCACATCCTCGCCCGCGGCGAGGTCGGCAAGGTCGGCGTCTCGGTGGCCCACCTCGGCGACATGGAGGCGCTGATGGACCAGATCCCGCTGGGCACGATGAATACGTCGATGACGATCAACGCGGTCGCTGCCTGGATGCTCGGCCTCTACGTCGCCGCGGCCGAAGAGACCGGCGTAGACCGGGCGGAGCTCAAGGGCACGACCCAGAACGACATCATCAAGGAGTACCTCTCGCGTGGCACCTACGCTTTCCCGCCAGAGCCTTCGATGCGGCTGATCGCCGACATGGTCGCCTTTACCGTGAACGAGGTGCCGAGCTGGAATCCGGTCAACATCTGCAGCTACCACCTGCAGGAGGCCGGCGCCACCCCGATCCAGGAGATCGCCTATTCGATCTCGACCGCAGTCGCCGTGCTCGACGAAGTCAAGGCCCGGGGCCAGGTGGCCGACGAGGACTTCCCCAAGGTCTTCGGCCGGATTTCCTTCTTCGTGAACGCCGGTATCCGCTTCATCGAGGAGATCGCCAAGTTGAAGACGATGGGCCGGATCTGGACCGAAATCGGCCGTGAACGCTACGGGGTCACGGACGAAAAGATGCTGCGTTTCCGCTACGGGGTTCAGGTCAACTCGCTCGGCCTGACCGAGGCCCAGCCGGAGAACAACGTCCAGCGGATAGTGCTTGAAGCACTGGCCGTGACCCTTGCCCGTGATGCCCGGGCCCGGGCGCTTCAGCTTCCCGCCTGGAACGAGGCGATGGGTCTCCCCCGCCCCTGGGATCAGCAGTGGAGTCTCAGGATCCAGCAGGTTCTCGCCTACGAGACCGACATGCTCGAGTACCCCGACATCTTCGAGGGCTCGCAGGTGATGGAGGGCCTGGTTGAAGAATTCACCACCGGCGCCCACAGGGAGATGGACGTCGTCGCAGAAAAGGGAGGCGCCGTCGCCGCGGTCCCCTACATGAAGGCCAGCCTGGTCGAGTCCCACCGCGAACGGTTCGCCCGGATCGAGAACGGCGAACAGAAGGTGGTCGGCCTCAACAGCTATGTCGAGACCGAAGAGTCACCCCTGACCAAAGGTGTCGACGGCGGCATAATGAAGCCGGATCCCGAGGTCGAGCGCGAGCGGATCGAGGCTCTCGAGGCCTGGCGCCGCGATCGCGACCAGAGCGCCGTCGACTCCGCGCTGGCAGAGGTCGCACGAGTGGCCGAAGCAGAAGAGGAGAACATCATGCCGGCCACGATTGCGGCCGCAAAGGCCGGTGCAACCACCGGTGAGTGGGCCGAGACCCTTCGCGGTGTATTCGGTGCCTACCGCGGCCCGACCGGGGTGAGTGGCGCCGCACCGGCCGGGGACCGGGACGTGCTGGCCGAGACCAGGGCCCAGGTGGACCAGGTCTCGGAGCAGATCGGCCACAGGGTCAGGATTCTGGTCGGCAAGCCCGGGCTGGACGGTCACTCCAACGGCTCCGAGCAGATAGCGCTGCGAGCCAGGGACGTCGGCATGGAAGTCGTCTACCAGGGAATCAGGCTGACCCCGGAGCAGATCGTCGAGTCTGCGCTTCAGGAAGATGTGGACCTGGTCGGCCTTTCGATCCTCTCCGGATCCCACTTGGAGCTGGTTCCTGAAGTGGTCAGGCTATTGGCCGCGGAGGGGCTCGAAATTCCCGTGGTGGCCGGAGGGATCATCCCGCCCGAAGACGCCGGGGATCTACTCCGCCAAGGGGTCTCCGGGGTCTATACGCCAAAGGATTTCGACATGAACGAGATCATGGGCGAGATGGTCGAACTGGTCGCCCGGCGCCATGAGCCGGCCGGAGCCAGGGCCTAGCGGCGAGCCGGCCCAGGATTCCCGATGCCCTCCGAGCGACACCTCAGGATCGCGGCTGCCGTGCTCTGCCTGCTGGGGCTGGGCATCGCCGGCTCGGTGGCGATCACCGTGGCCGGTGGCGGCATCCCCCAGTGCGTGGGCGGCAGTACCGGCTGCGCGACGGTGGAAAAGAGCAAGTACTCGGAGATAATCGGAATCCACGTTTCGGTCTTCGGGCTGGTCGGGTACGCCTCGATTCTCGGGGCCACGCTCTGGCGGGGAGATCCCGGCCGGATAACCGCGTTTGTGCTCTCACTGTTCGGCTTCGGCTTCAGCCTCTATCTGACCTATCTCGAGTTCTTCGTGATCGAGGCGATCTGCCAGTGGTGCATCGCCAGCGCGACCGTGATGACCCTGCTGTTCGCGGTCAACACGGCCCGTGTGCTGGGCTACTTCGGGCTCGACCAGCAACCGCCGGACCAGGACGGAACAGACCCGGTACCCGGGCCCGGCAGTTAGGTAGGATCACCCGTATATGGCTACCGGACCGCAGCAGAAGAGAAAAGAACTCCGCGAAAAGCGCCTGGCGGCAGAGTCCGCCGCCAAAGGGACCGATCGCCGCCAGAACATGGTCAAGATCATCGGTGCCGCGATATTCGTCGCGGTCATCGCGATCGTCGTCGCAATCGTCGTTTCGAGCTCCGGTTCGGACGAGCCGGCAAAGAGCAGCGGCGAGGTCGACGAACTGCTGGCCGGAATCCCACAGGAAGGAACCGTTCTCGGCGACCCGGCATCCAAAGTCACTCTGATCGAGTTCGGCGACCTGCAGTGCCCGTCCTGCAAGCAGGCCTCCGAAACGATCGTTCCGGACGTGGTCTCCGGGCCGGTCAAGGACGGCACCGCCAACTTTGAATTCCAGAACTGGGCGATCCTCGGCGAAGACTCGGTTACTGCGGCCAGGGCGTCGCTGGCAGCTTCGCTGCAGGGCAAATACTGGCAATTCGTCGAGAACTTCTACGCCGACCAGGGCTTTGAGAACTCCGGCTACGTGACCGACGACTTCCTCAAGGGCATCGCCGAGAAGGCCGGCGTCCCCGACATCGACAAGTGGGAGGAGGATCGCAACGATCCGCGCTGGGACGATGATCTTGCGGCAACCGATGAACAGGCCAGCAAGCTCGGCCTGACCGGCACCCCGTCGTTTGCGATTCGGGACAGCAAGGGCAAAGTCGAGGTTGTTCCCGCCAATTCAGCCGACGAACTGATCAAGGCGATCAATCAGGCCCAGTAGCGCCGGACCCTCCCGGGCGCAGGAATGGAAGCCATGAACGGTGAAATATCGTCGTGGCTCCGCTGTTATCGCTGCTGGTCCCGGAACCTCGAGGTCCAGTACCACTACGACGCGATCCGCAGGGTCGATTCCGAATCGGGAGCCCCGGCCGAGGGGGTGGACGAAATTCAGGAATCGGTGGTCCAGTGCCTCGACTGCATGCACGATCAGCCGCACCTGACCTTTGACGGGGAACGAGTCGTCCCGATCGAGGACCGCTGGGAGCGAATGGTCGCCGGAACCCCCTGGATCGCCTCCTGCACCGTCACGGTCGGCGCCGATCAGGTCGAGGCCTGCTCAGGACCGGACGCAGTCGAGGCACTGACCTACGGCGCACTCGGCGATCCCGGCATCCGCGAGTTCTTCACCCATGTGCGTTTTCACAAGCACCACGACGACCAGATCTCGGTTCACCTGCTGGTCGAGCTGTACGCCCGTTCGCCGGAGGAGGCGACCGAAGTTCTTGATGGCGCCGCCTGCGGTGCTCTCGAAATCACTTCCCTGGCCGAAGAGTCCCGCCCCCCGGCCCACGCCTCAGACAGCCCCCACTAGCGCCGCGGACAGCCGGGAGCTGACGCTGCCCGGTCCCGGCCGTCGCCCTTTGACTACTCGACGTTGCCTTCGGTGTGAGCCGCGCCATGCTCCTTGCGCGGGATCAGCACCGTTCGCTTGAACTCGGCGACCAGGACGCCGTCCTGGTTCAGGACACGCGTATGAACCTTGACGATGCCGCGGTCGGGCTTCGACTTCGAGGGACGGACGTCGAGGACCTCGGACTCGCAGAACAGGGTGTCGCCATGGAAGACCGGATTCGGGTGGCTCAGCTCCTCGGTCGCCAGGTTGGCGATCGCTTTGCCTGAAACGTCTGAAACCGACATGCCCAGGGCCAGCGAGTAGACCAGCGGGCCGACCACGACGTTCTGCTTCTGCTGCGATTCGGCCGCGTACACGTCGTTCAGGTGCAGCGGATGGTGATTCATGGTTATCAGGCAGAAAAGGTGGTCGTCGCTCTCGGTGACCGTCTTGGCGGGCCAGTGCTTGTAGGTGGCTCCCACCTCGAATTCCTCGAGATAGCGGCCGTAGGAATGGGCCCCGGTCGCTTCGCGCTCGGCCTGGTCGGTCGTGAACTCGCTGGTTGACTCTTCACTCATGGGTCTGGTGACTTTCCTTGTTTGGTGGACCGCGTCAGCGGTCCTGATTGGTTCTCAATGGACCTTTTTTACTTTGGCCCGCTGCTCATGGGTCTCGAAGACCCTGATGATCAGCTTGGCGACGTTCGGATCACCGTCGAAGCGGATATGGCCCGTCTCCGCGGCGCGCCGGTACGACCCGACGGTGCTCTTTTCGTCGGCCAACTGGTTGAACTGTGCCCGGTCGATCTCGATCCGGCAGCGTTCATCCTCTCCTCGTCCCTTGCTCACTTCAGGACCGGGAACCTCGACCCGGTAGGTCTGCGTGTCTCCCTTGGCCCTGAGATCCAGCCCGAAGACCAGCTTCAGCTTCTTGAGGGCCGGAACCTCCTCCTGCAGGTGCGTGACGGCCTGCTCGATCAGCTGTGCAGTTGATGCCATATTGACTGTCTATCAGGGACCGGGCGCTTTCGGCTCAGTCCCCCGGCCGGCTCCGTTCGTACTTCTCGATGAAATCCTCGACTCCGATCATTGCCACCGCTTCCCCGACCAGGTCGAGCGGCAGGTCCTCGATCCGCTTGAACCGGACACAGGCCTTGCCGATATCGAGTTTGGCGCCGCGTTTCGCGGCCTCGGCCTCGAACCAGTTGCGCCCGTCGACCTCGCCGTAGGTCCCCATCAGGTAGAGCGACATGTAGCGCTTTTGCGAGGCCAGGGCCACATAGCCGAGTGGCTGACCGTTAGGTCTCCGGGTAGCGCCCGAGCGAAATCACGTAGCTCAGCATTCCGTACTGCATGGTCTCTTCGTAACCTTCGGGGAGGTTTCGCAGGATCGTTTCCCGAACCTCGGCGATCGCCTCGCGGCGCTCCTCCGGGAGGCTGTCGAGGTACTCGTCCTGGGTTCCCGCCTCGCTCTGCACGACCCCTGCGGCGCTCAGATCTTGTGGCGCTGAAGCAGCTTCTTGCCGATCACCATGCGCTGAATCTCCGACGTCCCTTCGCCGATCAGAAGCAGCGGGGCATCGCGGTAAAGGCGCTCGATCTCGTATTCCTTCGAGTAGCCGTAGCCACCGTGGATCCGGAAGCAGTCTTCGACGCACTCCTTGCCGGTCTCGGATGCGATCAGCTTGGCCATGCCGGCCTCGAGATCGGAGCGCTCGCCGGCATCTTTCATCCGGCAGGCCTTGCGGGTCACCAGACGGGCGGCCTCGATCTTGGTCGCCATGTCGGCAAGCTTGAACTGGATCGCCTGGTGCTGGGCGATCGGCTTGCCGAACGTCTTGCGCTCTTGGCTGTAGCGGAGAGCGAGCTCGAGGGCCCGCTGGGCGATCCCGACGCCGCGGGCGGCGACGTTCACGCGGCCGACCTCGAGCGCGTCCATCATCTGGGTGAAACCTTTCCCGAGACCGTCCTCCTCGCCACCGAGGATACGGTCCGGCGGGCAGCGGTAGCCGTCGTAGACCAGCTCGGTCGATTCGACCCCTTTGTAGCCCATCTTCTTGATCTTGGGTGGCACGACCAGTCCGGCGAAGTCGCCGGTATTGGTCTCGACCCACGGTTCCTTCTCTGTGATGAAGCAGGTCATGCCCTTGTAAGGCGGGTCGGCGTCGGCGTCGTTTTTGACGAGGACGAACACGAGGCTGGAGCCGAGGCCGTTCGTCACCCACATCTTCTGGCCGTTGATCTCCCACATGCCGTCGTCGTCCTTCCTGGCGCTCGCCTTGATGGCCTGGACGTCAGAGCCGGTTTCCGGTTCGGAGAGCGAAAAGGCCGCCCGCATCTCGCCGGTCGCCATCTTCGGGAGAAAGGTCTGCTTCTGTTCGTCGGTGCCGAACTTCATCAGCAGGTAGGAACCGATGAAGTGGGTGTTGACCACGCCCGAGATCGAGATCCAGCCGCGGGAGAGTTCCTCGACGATCATCGCGTAGGTGGTCAGGTCCAGCCCCATGCCGCCGTACTCCTCGGGAACCGTCACCCCGAAGAGGCCGAGTTCTTTCATCTGCTCGACGATCGGCTCCGGGAACTTGTCCTCGTGGTCATACTCTTCGGCGTTGGGAAGTATCTGCTCGTCGACGAACTGACGGACCATCTCGATAATGGCCTTCTGGTCCTCGGTCATCTCCTGGTAGCTCGCTTGGGACATGGCTCCTCTTTGAAGGGTCTGGGGAAATGGAGGCTCGCCCGGTCGGCGAACGCGCAAGAAACTGAAGAATACCGGGGTCAGGAACCCCGGGGATCCAGCCTCCATCGGTAGATGACGCTCTTCTCCGAAGGGTTTCTGGATTCGTAGAACCGCTGGGAATCGACCCGGGCGGCACCGGTGGCCAGCTCGAGGTGGGTCGCCCCGAGACCGGCCGCCCAAGACTCCGCCCGGTCGAGCAGCAGCTTGCCGATTCCGGATGACCTGTGGCCGGGGTCGACCGCCAGGTCTTCAACCCAGCAGCGGGTCCCGTAACGCACCGACGGCAGGTCGATGTAGGCGGTGCAGAAGCCGAGAAAACGCCCTTGCCCTCCCATCTGGGCCACCAATACGGCAGTTTCATGGCCCTCCAGGGCCGTCACCAGCGCCGCGGTGGCCCAGCCGGGCTCCCAGCCCGAAGGCCGGGTACCCGGATCGGCGAAGAGCCAGTCGTAGAGCGGCAGGATCGCTTCCTCTTCGCCCACGACGGCCTCTCGGACTGCATAGCTCACCCGGCCAGCCTAGCGCCGGCAGCGACCGCCGCTCCGGTTCGAACCCATATAAATTGGGACCGTCGCGTAGTCCGGCGACACTCGCCGCACGGTCGGCGGTCTTTCCAAACGAATCGAAGGAGCAGCTTGCGAAACCCGAGGAACTTTTTCCAGCCCATGGCCATCGGCGCCCCGGATCCGGTAACCGAGATCCCGTTCGGGCCTTCACGGATGATCCACTTCTTCGACGCCTCGAACGAGAAGATGGCGGCCAAAGTGCCCGACATGGCCAAGCAGGCCGACATCCTGCTCGGAAACCTCGAAGACGCGGTCCCGGTCGACAACAAGGAGGCCGCGCGGGCCGGCCTGGTCAAAGTCGCCAAAGAAGCCGACCTCGGCGACACCCAGCTCTGGACGAGGATCAACTCGCTCGAGAGCCCCTGGGTCCTCGACGATCTGACCACCCTGGTCACCGAGGTCGGCGACAGGATCGACGTGATCATGGTGCCCAAGGTCGAGGGTCCCTGGGACATCCACTACATCGACCAGCTGCTGGCCCAGCTCGAAGCCAAGGCTTCGGTCGAGCGGCCGATCCTGGTCCACGCGATCCTCGAGACCGCCCAGGGCGTGACCAACCTGGAAGAGATCGCCGCGGCCAGCTCGCGCATGCAGGGCATGAGCTTCGGCCCGGCCGACCTGGCCGCCTCGCGCCGGATGAAGACCACGAGAGTCGGCGGCGGTCACCCCGGCTATCGATCGATGGAAGACCCGGACCTCGACGATCTCGAGGCCGCCCGCGTGACTGCCCAGCAGGATCCCTGGCACTACTCGATCGCCCGCATGGTCGACGCCTGCGCCGCGAACGACATCCTGCCCTTCTATGGCCCGTTCGGCGACATCAAGGACGTCGAGGGCTGTGAGACGCAGTTCCGCGCCGCCTTTCTGCTCGGCTGCGTCGGCGCCTGGTCACTTCACCCGGTCCAGATCAAGATCGCCAAGAAGGTCTTCTCTCCCCCGGCAGACGAAGTCATCTTCGCCAGGAAGGTGATCGAGGCGATCCCCGACGGTCGCGGAGTCCACATGATCGACGGCAAGATGCAGGACGACGCCACCTGGAAGCAGTGCAAGGTGATGGTCGAGCTGGCCGAGATGCTGGCCGCCAAGGACCCCGAGCTGGCCGAGCAGTACGGGATGTAGTCAGCGCCGGCAGGTGAAGCGCGGCTGATCAGCGCCGCTTCTTCACCAGAGCCCTGAACTTGATCAGCTTCACCTCGCCCGGTCTGCCACTCGGGTAGGGCGGCCTTACCCGAAAGCGGTGCTTCCCTGGACCGACCCGATAGCGGCGGGGCGACGTGCAGCTTCGGAAGTCGGCGCCGTCGATCCGGCACTGGAAACCTGAAACGTTCTCCAAGCCCTTGAAAGCGAAGCGGACCGTCTTTTTCTTCGGCTTGCCGCTGCGGGCCTTGCGCCCGAGCCGGACCAGCTTCGAAGGCCGCTTGAGAATCTTCACGCGAGGCTCGCGGTAAGAAGAAAGCCTCTCGGCGACGAACTGGACCACGGCCGGAGTGGCCTGGGTGGTGTCGGTCGGCGAGCCGATCGCCCGGTTGACGCCGTTGTGGTTCAGGGGAACTGCGACTACGGAAGACTCCTCCTGACCAAGCTTGCTCGCCATCGCCACCTGGCGGCTGATCCGGTAGGGAATTGTCTGAACGACGAATAGGTGGCGTGGGTCCGACGGGTCGGCCCAGGTCAGCGGAGAAGCGGTCGCCCAGATATCGCTGACGGCGTTCTCGGCCGGCGTACCAAAAGCGCTGGCGAACAGTGCTGAAGGCTCTTCCGGGTCACTGCCGAGGACCGACTGCTCGATGTCGAAGGCGGCTGTGTCGAGGGGGATCGTGCCGAGGATCTGTCGCCTGTCGACTCCGTAGCGCTCGATGTACTTCGGCTCGGTGCTGACCAGGGAAGCCAGATGGGCTCCCGCGGAATGGCCCATCAGGATGATCCGGTCGGGATCGAGGCCGTAGGCGGCGGCGTTTCGGTCCAACCAGCCGATCGCCTCACCGACGTCATCGGGATGGTCGGGGAACATGATCCGGTTCGGGTCCGGGTTGTCAGGGTCACCGGTGTTCGGGGAGAGCCGGTAGTTGATGCTGACCAGTCCATAGCCGAGGCCGGTGAACAGGGCCGCCTTGTCAGGCATCGACGCATTCGCCTTGTCGCCCCGTCTCCAGCCACCACCGTGGATATGCAGAACGAAAGGTCGAAGGTTTGAGGACGGTCCGGGCGGCTGGTAGATATCGAGCCGGTTCTGGGCCGGATCGGCCGGCGGAGAACCCAGGTCGTAGCTGATGTCGCTCTGGGTCACGTAGGGCTCGGCGGCCCGGGCGTTCGGGTGGCAGAGGACCAGGAGTCCGAAGGCCACAAGAAGTCCGGTTGCGATGCTGGCGATCAGAAGGCGCCAGGCCGTCGGGCGCGCTCCGCTGTTTCCCGGGCTGACGGATTTCCGGTTCGGCTCCACGAACCCGAAAACCCCCGCTACCCGCAGGGTTGCGGGGGTGCCGCGCAATCAGGCGATTGAGGGAGCCTCGGGAAGGCCGGCAATCGCTGCGTCAAGCTCGCCCTGGGGGAATTCGAGATCCTCGAGATCGCCGGCCAGAAAAGCGTCGTAGGCCGCCAGGTCGAGGTGGCCGTGGCCGCAGATCCCGACCAGGATGACCCGCTCCTCGTCAGCCTCGCGCGCCGCTTCAGCCTCGTCGAAGGCAGCCCGGAGGGCATGGGCCGGCTCGGGGGCCGGGATTATCCCTTCCGCCCTGGCAAAGCGCACCGCTGCGTCGAAGGCGGCCCCCTGCGGAATGGCGGTCGCCTCGACCATTCCCGACTTGACCAGGGCGCACAGGCTCGGGGCATCGCCGTGATAGCGCAATCCGCCTGAATGGACCGGCGGCGGCACGAAGTCGTGGCCGAGCGTGTACATCGGCATCAACGGGGTCATCCCGACCGTATCGCCGTAATCGTAGGCGTATACGCCCTTGGTGAGAGTCGGGCAAGCGGCCGGCTCGGCGCCGACAAAACGCGTGTTCTTACCGCTCTTGAGGTTCTGGCGGACAAACGGGTAGATCAGCCCGGCGAAGTTCGACCCCCCGCCGACACAGCCGATGACTACGTCGGGGTACTCGCCGGCCATCTCCATCGCCTCGATCGCCTCCTGACCGATCACCGTCTGGTGCAGGCAGACATGGTTCAGCACCGAGCCGAGCGCGTAGTTGGCGTTGCTCGAGCCGGCCGCCACCTCCACCGCTTCGGAGATCGCGATGCCGAGGCTGCCACTTGGGTGTGACGCCTGGGAACGGCCCGCCTCGGTCAGCCCCGAAGGGCTCCGGTGGACCGTGCCGCCCCAGGTCTCGATCATCGACCGGCGGTATGGCTTCTGGTCGTAGGAGACACCGACCATGAACACCTCGCACTCGAGCCCGAACATCTGGCAGGCCATCGAAAGCGCCGAGCCCCACTGGCCGGCCCCGGTTTCGGTTACCAGCTTCTCGACTCCGGCCTCACGGTTGTAGAAGGCCTGGGCGACCGCCGAGTTCGGTTTGTGCGATCCGGCCGGCGAGGTTCCTTCGTACTTGAAGTAGATATGGGCAGGTGTGTCGAGTGCCTTTTCCAGCCGGCGCGCCCTGACCAGAGGAGTCGGCCTCCAGAGCTTGTAGATCTCGCGGACCTCTTCAGGTATCTCGATCTCGGGGTCCGCCGACATCTCCTGCGCGATCAGATCCATCGGGAAGATCGCCGAAAGGTCGTCCGGTCCGGCCGGCTGGCCGGTAGCCGGGCTGAGCGGAGGCAGGGGTTCACCGGGGAGGTCGGGCAGGATGTTCACCCAACTGGTCGGGATTGAAGACTCCGGCAGGATGTACTTTGTCTGTTCCTCGGTCATTGCTCTCCTCGTGCTCGGATCCGGTGCGTTCGGCCGATGCTAACGCTAATCGGCAGGGCCGCGATCAAGCAGTTCTCTCACAAGTGGTTCGACCAGGGCCATCGCGGGCTCGACCGCCGCGACCACCTGCTCGGCCTCGAGCGGATCGCCCCCGATCCCGGCGGCCAGATTGCCCACCGGGCAGAGTGCGGCGTAGGCGAGCCCGGCCTCGCGGGCCAGGATCGCCTCGGGCATGCCGGTCATTCCGATGACGGAGCATCCGTCCCGGCTCAGCCGCTTGATCTCGGCCGCCGATTCGAATCTAGGCCCCTGGATGGCCCCGTAGGTTCCACCGTCCATGTGCTCTATGCCGAGTGCGGTCAGGGCGGCAGTTATCTCGGACCTCCAGCCCGGCGAGTAGGGGTCGGTGAAGTCGGCGTGGACGACCGGATCGCCGGCCTCGCTGAAGGTCTGCTCCCGGCCCCAGGTGTAATCAATGATCTGATCGGGCACGACAAGGGCGCCCGGCGTGCAGCCCGGGCCGATCCCACCGACGGTGGCGATCGAGAGAACCCGGTCCGCCCCGGCCCCGCGCAGGGCGTCGACGTTGGCCCGGTAGTTGATCCGGTGCGGGGCGATCGAATGATCCTCGCCATGACGGGCGAGAAAGACGATCTCCTCGCCGCCGAGGCGGCCCCTGACCAGCGGTCCCGAGGTCGCCCCGAAACGGTTCCGGACGATCCGGCTGTCTTCGACCTCCAGCCCCCCGAGGAGGTAGAGACCGCTGCCGCCGATGACCGCCAGCATCAGGCTCTTCCGGCGGTCAGGCCAGACGCTCTTTCAGGGCCTCCAGCTGCTCGGTGATCCCTTCAGGAAGCGAATCGCCGAACTTGGCCAGGTGCCCTTCGGTCTGCGGCAACTGCCTTCTGACCGCGTCGTCGTCAACGGTCAGGATCTCGTCGAGTGCCTCGGCCGAAATGTCAATTCCCTCCAGGTTGAGGTCGCCGATCGAAGGCAGCAGGCCGAGCACGGTCTCGAAGGTCTCCCCTTCCCCGTCACAGCGTTTGAAAATCCACTCGAGCACGCGGCTGTTGTCATTGAAGCCCGGCCAGATGAAGTTCCCGGTGGGGTCCTTGCGGAACCAGTTGACGTAGAAGATCTTCGGCAACACTGCCCCTTCGCGCTGACCTATATTCAGCCAGTGGCCGAAGTATTCGGCCATGTTGTACCCGCAGAACGGCAGCATCGCCATCGGATCAAAGCGCAGCTCACCGACCGCGCCGGCCGCGGCCGCGGTCGTCTCCGAAGACATGGTCGCGCCGAGGAACACGCCGTGGTTCCAGTCGAAAGCCTCGGTCACCAGCGGAATGACCGTGGCGCGCCGGCCGCCGAAGAGGAAGGCATCGATCGGAACTCCGGCCGAGTCCTCCCACTCGGAAGCGATGCTCGGGCTCTGGCAGGCCGGAGCGGTGAAGCGGGCATTCGGGTGCGATGAGGGCTGGTCTGAATCCGGGGTCCAGTCGTTGCCCTGCCAGTCGATCAGGTGCCCGGGCACCTCCTTGCTCTTGCCCTCCCACCAGACGTCGCCGTCATCTGTCCTGGCGGTATTGGTGAAGATCGTGTTCGATCCGATCGTCTCCATCGCGTTGTGGTTGGTCTCCTCGCCCGTTCCGGGGGCCACCCCGAAGAATCCGGCCTCGGGATTGACCGCCCGCAGCCTGCCGTCGTCATCGAACTTCATCCAGGCGATGTCGTCGCCGATCGTCTCGACCGTCCAGCCGGGAATGCTGGGGGCCAGCATCGCCAGGTTGGTCTTGCCGCACATCGAAGGAAAAGCGCCGGTCATGTACTTGACCTCACCCTCGGGATTGGTCACCTTGATGATCAGCATGTGTTCGGCCATCCAGCCCTCGTCGCGCGCCATTACCGAGGCGATCCTCAGCGCAAAGCACTTCTTGCCGAGCAGGGCGTTGCCGCCGTACCCGGACCCGAATGACCAGATCTCGCGACTCTCGGGGAAATGCACGATGTACTTGTTGTCGGCGTTGCAGGGCCAGGCAACGTCGTCCTGACCCTCGTCGAGCGGCATGCCGACCGAGTGGACGCAGGGCACGAAGAAGCCGTCCGAGCCGAGAGCGTCCAGCGCGCCGGCGCCCATCCTGGTCATGATCCGCATCGAAGTCGCGACGTAGGCCGAATCGGTCAGCTGAACCCCGATGTGAGCGATCGGCGAGCCGAGCGGGCCCATCGAGAAAGGCACCACATACATGGTCCGGCCCTTCATCGAGCCCTTGAACAGCGGATTCAGAATCCCCCGCATCTCCTCCGGGCCTTTCCAGTTGTTGGTCGGACCGGCGTCCTCTTCCTGAGCGGAGCAGATGAAGGTGCGGTCTTCGACCCGGGCCACGTCGGCCGGGTCGGATGAGGCGAGGTATGAGTTCGGTCGCTTGGCCTGGTCGAGCCGCTCGAAGGTCCCGGCCTCGACGAGTCCCTCGGCGAGCCGGTTGTACTCTTCGGCCGAACCGTCGCACCAGTGGATCGAGTCTGGCTGGGTCAGTTCGGCGACTTCATCCACCCAGGCGAGAAGCCTGGCGTTGTCGGTCGGCGCGGATACCTCGGTGGTCTCACTCACGAGCGCTCTAACTCCTTTGTTGCGACCCTGGACGATAGGGGCGATTGGGACTGTTGAGGGAACCCTAATCGGGCCCTTTCCCTGATTGTTGCGCAGATACCCGTTGCCGTGCTGTGCGATCCGGCGCCACCGGGCACCGATCCGTTACTGCCTGCTCAACCTCACCACACGGACGTCGGCGTCTTCGTTGAGGATCTTCAGTTCGGCCACCGCCCGGCGTCCGTCAGCCGTAGTCACCTCGCAGTCAAATCGGGCCCCGGTCGCCACCTCGACATCGTCTGGGCAGGTGACCGTCTTGACCTGGACCCGGGTGGCCGTTTCCACGTTGTCGGCGATCGCATCCTCGGCCTTCTGCGAATCGATCACCGTTCCGGCACATCCGGCCAGCGCGACCACCGGAACCAGCAGAGAGACCCGCAGAGAGTGAGAGGACACGGTCGTCACGGTCCGGAGCCTATACCTGGCGGAGTCCGCCGATTCCTACCGTCCGGATCGGAATAGCAGTCGACGCCCCCATCGAATAGATTCTCCGCCGCATATGCGCTTCTACGAATACGAGGCCAGAAAGATCGTCGAGTTGGCCGGGATCCCGGTCACCAAGTACGGCTTCTGCCAGACAGCTGACGAAGCACGCGAGGTCGCCGAGGAGATCGACGGCCCGGTCGTGATCAAATCCCAGGTATTGAGCGGCGGCCGGATGAAGGCCGGTGGCGTTCAGTTCGCCGATACCCCCGACGAGGCCGCGGACCACGCCGCCACGATCCTTGATCTGGAGATCAACGGCCTGATGCCGCGTGGCGTCCTGGTCGATCCGAAAGCCGAAGTCAAGCGCGAGTACTACGTCTCGGTCGTCTGGGACGGCACCGCCAAGAAGCCCCTGATGCTGTTCAGCTACATGGGCGGGATCGATATCGAAGAAGTCGCCGAAGAACATCCAGACTACGTCGGCCGCGCCCACATCTCGAATCTGCTCCCGGTTTTCGACTTCGAGGCAAAACAGGTGATCGCCGCCACAGGCGTCACCGGCAGCCAGCTCAACCGGGCGACCCCGATCCTGGCCCGCCTGGCCCGGCTCTTCCTCAAGTACGACATGACCCTGGCCGAGATCAACCCGCTGGCCGAGCTGAACGACGGATCATTCGTCGCCCTCGATGCCCACATGGACATGGAAGAAGAGGCGATCGGGCGTCAGAAGCAGCTGCTGCGAAAAGAGCTGAAGATCGCCGAGGACGACACCCGCGACAACTATGAGCCGAGCGATTTCGAGCGCAACGTGAAGGCGATCGACGGCGCCGACCATCGCGGCGTGATCCAGGGCAAGGACCACGGATTCAAAGGCGATCTCGGCCTGGTGATCGGAGCCGGCGGCGGCTCGCTCACTTTGACCGACGCGGTCCGCAACCAGGGCGGCAGGCCGGCAAACTATTCCGAGATCGGCGGCAACCCCTCGGTGGCAAAGGCCTGTGGCCTGGCCAAAGAGGTTCTTCAGAAAGACGGCGTCGAGAAGATCGCGGTGATGATGTCGATCGTCTCGAACACCCGGGTCGACATCGTCGCCCGGGGCGTGATCAAGGCCTGCCTCGAACTGGGCCTTGATCCGGCCGAGACGATCGCGATCTTCCGCATCCCGGGGGCCTGGGAAGACGAAGGCTTCGAGATCCTCGACAAGTATGGAGTCGAGTACTGCGACCGGTCGGTCTCCCTCTGGGATGCCGCCGGCCGGGCGGTTGCCAAGATCCAGGGGGAGGCAGCATGAGCGTCCTTCTCAACCGGGACACGACCTTCATCGTCCAGGGCATAACCGGGCGCGAAGCGATCAACCTGACCCGCGAGTGTCTCGACTACGGCTCGAAGATCGTCGGCGGAGTCACTCCCGGCCGCAAGGGCCGCGAAGTCCACGGGGTCCCGGTATTCGACACGGTCGCCCAGGCCGTCGAAAACCACGGTGGCCCGATCGACGGCTCGGTCGTGACGGTTCCCCCCGGCTTCACCAAGGATGCCGTTCTGGAGGCGATCGAGAACGGGATCAAGCTGATCGTGATCGTCACCGAGCGCATCCCGCGCGGAGACGTCGCCCAGATGGTCGAACTGGCTGACCTGCGGGGCGCCCGGATCATCGGGCCCAACTGCCTCGGACTGATCGTCCCCGAGGTCTGCAAGATGGGTGGCATCGGCGGCCCGGCCAAAGACGCTGCAAAGTCGTACGAGCCCGGGGTTATCGGCGTCATGTCCCGGTCCGGGGGCATGACCACCGAGATCTCGTCGTCGCTGACCGCGGCCGGGCTGGGCGTCTCGACCGCGATCTCGATCGGCGGCGACGCAATCATCGGCTCGACCTACGCTGAATTGATGCCCTACTTCGAGGCCGACGAGCAGACGGAAGCGATCGTGATCTACACCGAGCCCGGTGGCCGCATGGAGGCCCAGCTGTCGGAGTGGGTCCAGGAGAACAACTCCCGGCTGCCGATCGTCGCTTTCATGGCCGGCAAGTTCATGGACGAGGACGAGATGCAGGGCATGAGCTTCGGCCACGCCGGCACGATCGTCGAAGGCAAAGAGGATTCTGCCACCGAGAAGATCGCCCGCCTCCAGGCGGCCGGGATCACCGTGGTGGAGCGAATCGACGAGATTCCAGACGCAGTCAAGGAGAAGATCGCAAAATGAGCTCCGAAACCCTGAACAAGGTCTTCATCGACGTCGAGATCGACGAACCGGCAAAGTCGGACATCAAGCTCGCCACAGAACTGGAAGAAGTCTGCCCGGTCGGCATCTTCAAGGCGACCGAAGCCGGCACCGAGATCCAGGTGCCGGCCCTGGACGAATGCGTACTCTGCAACCTCTGCATCGAGACCGCCCCGGCCGGCTCGATCAGGATCATCAAACTCTACGAGCAGTAGCAGCCTCCGCTCCGGCTCCGGTCTCAGCCTAAGATCCGGGTCGATGAACTTCATTGAAGACGTAATACAGAGGTTTCCTTTCTCGCAGGAGGCGGTCATCACGGTTGATGCCGGAGGCGAAAGGGAGGTCCACTACTTCAGCCATCTGTTCACCCGGAGCCTCGGGCTGTCCGGGGCGATGATGGCCAACGGGGTGCGGCGGGGCGACGTGGTGATGCTTCTGACCGGCAGCCGGATCGAGTGGGTGATCGCGATGCTGGCCTGCTTCCGCATGGGAGCGATCGCCCTGCCCTGCAATACCCAGCTCACTGCGGCGGACCTCGCCAAGCGGGCGGCAGCAACGGACCCGGCTCTTGCGATCGGAGAGGCCCGCCACCTGGCCGACCTTCCCGACGGCGTTCCTTACCTGGACATGGACGACCTCGAGCGGATCTTCGACGAAGATCGGTCCCAGGCCACCCCCGCGGCCAGCGCAAAGCTCGATCCCGGTGACCCCGCCCTGATCGTCTTCACTTCCGGGTCGACCGGCGATCCGAAAGGTGTGGTCCATTCGCAGCGTTACCTGTTCGGCCAGAAGACTCAGGCCGAGCACTGGCTGGGAGCCCGGCCCGGGGAGTTGGCCTGGTGCACCGCCGCCCCCGGATGGTCCAAGTCGTCCCGCAATTCGTTCATCGCCCCCTGGCTGACGGGGGCCAAATCACTTCTGGTCGACGAGCGTTTCGACCCGGCGACCCGGCTCGACATCGTGCGTGATCAGGGGGTCAACGTGCTCTGCCAGGCGCCGACCGAGTTCCGGATCCTGGCTCGCAGGACCGAGCTTTCCCCGATGCCATCGGTCAGGCGGATGGTCTCGGCCGGCGAGTCGCTGAACCCCGAGGTGATCGACGCCTTCCGCAAGACGACCGGTCTCGAGATCGCCGATGGTTACGGACAGACCGAAACCGGCGCTGTGACCGGGATCCGACCCGGAGACCAGCTGGAAGGAAGAGAGGGTTCGATGGGCCGTCCGCTGCCGGGGATAGAGACCCGGATAGCTGACGAAGAACTCCAGGTGAGGGTGAGCACCTCCCCCACCTTCTTTTCCAGGTATCTCGACGGCACCTCGTTCAGTGAAGAGTGGTGGCCGACCGGTGATCTGGTCACGGCCGACAGCGACGGTTTTCTTTTTCACCAGGGCAGAAACGACGACTTGATCTCATCGGCGGGCTACCGGATCGGCCCGGTCGAAGTCGAATCGGTGCTGCTCACCCATCCGGCGGTCGCCGAAGCCGCCGTGATCGCCGCGCCCGATCCCGAGCGGGGGACGGTCGTCAAGGCCGTGGTCGTCCTGCGCGCCGAAGCTGACCGTGACGCCGGAGCGGACCCCGGTAACCGACGCTCGGATGATCCGCTGATCGGCGAGCTTCAGCAGCACTGCAGGGAGGCGACCGCCCCCTACAAGTACCCGCGGCTGATCGAGTTCGTCCACGAGTTGCCGAAGACGTCCAGCGGCAAGATCAAGAGGGCCGAACTCCGGGCGCGGGAAGAGTAGTCTGGCCGGAATCGAGATCACCAACCGGAGGAACGATGACTGAAGAGAGCACTGGCGGCGAGCCCACACCGTTCGACCCCAAACGGATCGCCGCATTGACCGAACAGCAGCAGGAGACCTTTCGCAACCGGACCGGCAAGTCGGCCGAGACCTTCCAGCGGGCGGAGGAGTTCATGCCGGGCGGGGTCCCTTCGTCTTTCCAGGTGAACGAGCCGTGGCCGGTATATCTCGATCGCGGAGTGGGCTCGCAGGTCTGGGACGTCGATGGCAACGAGTACACCGACTTTCACAACGGCTTCGGCGTCATGGCGATCGGACACGCGAACCCGATCGTCGGCGAGGCGGTCAAGGCACGTATCGACGAAGGCACCCACTTTGCCGCCCCGACCGAGGGATCGATCACGGTCGCCAGGGAGCTTTCCAGGCGTTTCGGCCTTCCCCAGTGGCGCTTCACCAACTCCGGCACCGAGTCGACCATGGACGCGGTTCACCTCGCCCGGGGTGCCACCGGGCGCGACATCCTGCTGAAAATCGAGGGGTCCTACCACGGCCACCACGACTCGGTGATGGTCTCGGTCTACCCACCGCTCGAAGCGCTCGGCGACCGTGATGACCCGGTCAGCGTGCCGGAAGGCAAAGGCACGCCCGACGCCATGAACGAACTCACCCGGGCGGTCCCCTTCAATGACGCCGATGCGCTCGCAAGCGTTTTCGAGAAGATCGGTGACCAGGTCGCCGGGCTGATCATGGAGCCTTCGATGATGAACATCAACATCATCCCGCCGAAGGAGGGCTACCTCGAGCGGGTCCGTGAATTGACCGAGCAGTACGGAATCAAGCTGATCTTTGACGAAGTCAAGACCGGGGCGACGATCTCGGCCGGCGGAGCCACCGCCCGCTTCGGAGTGATTCCCGACATGATCACCCTGGCCAAGGCCACCTGCGGCGGTTACCCGGGAGGCGCGATCGGGATGACCCGGGAACTGGCCGACCTGATCGAGGCAGACGACGTCAAGCAGTACGGGACCTTCAACGGCAACCCGCTGGTGATGGCGGCCGCCGAGGCCACCCTGCTCGACGTGCTGACCGATGAGGCCTATGCCGAGCTCGAAGCCAAGAACAGGAAGCTGCTCGACGGCTGTCAGGAGATCATCGACCGCTACGGCCTTCCGGCCTACACCGAGGGGATGGGCTGCAAGGGTTGCGTGGTCTTCTCGCCCGAGCGGCTCTACGAATACCGTGACTATCTGACCAAGGTGAACGAGGAGCTCTCGACCCTGGCCTGGCTTTACCACATGAATCACGGCATCTTCATGACCCCCGGAGTGGAAGAGGAGTGGACGCTTTCGATCGCCCACTCGGACCAGGATCTGGAGAATTACCTCGAGGCATTCGAAGCGTTCGCCCGCGACGTCACCTCAACCGCCTGAACGCGGTCCGGAGGTGATGCCTCCGGGCATTTCCGCAGATTCGGCCGCGGCCTCCTTCGGTCACTTTCGGTCGCTGCCGGCTGCATCCTGCGCCGGCTTCGCTCAGTGCTGGCTGATGCCGCCGCCGACCTTGTCGCGAAACCACTCCTTGAGTCGCTCTGTCCGCCGGTCCGGACTGAATCTCTCCTCGGCCTTGGCTAACTTCCGGGGGTTGCGCCCGCGATAGCGGCGGCGTCCCCAGATCGAGTCGGGCTTGCCCAGCCGGCAGGCTCCGTAGACGGATATCGGAAAGAAGAATGGCCCGATCACACCGTGCAGGATGCGCTCCTTCAGGAAGCAGATCGCGCTCATCGAAAACAGGAAGGTCGCGAACACGATGGTGCCGATCAGGGGGGCCACGCCGTCGTTGGTTGCCACCTCGAACGGCCGACCACCGAACATCAGCAGCGCCATGACGACGGCCGCGACCACCGTGGCGTCAATCGAGCGACGCCCTTCCTCTGCCCAGTAGACGTCCTCCAGGTGGACCCAGAGGGCAAACTCGTCGATCGTGAGTCCCGCGCCGACACCGAACAGCAGGGCGCAGATCTCAAGCGCCGGGGTCTCGTTGTAGAAGGTGAATCCGAACGTGCCGGCCGCCATCATCGTGACGATCCCGAATACGAGGTGGTGCAGATGAACGCCGCTTTCGCTGACCACGCTGCCGGGCCACCAGGGCACCCGCGGGCTCCGCATCAGGCGGGCGCTCATCCGGATGAAAAGAAACGAGCCGAGAAAGCCGACCAGGATCAGAAACAGCCCCTGCTGGCTGTTCTCGACCAGTTGGTCATTCCAGAACTGGGTGAATATCGAGGCGAAGACCACCTCGCAAGAATAGTCCGACCGGGCGAGGCAGACCGGCCCGGTTCGCCCACCCCACCCGCCGGCCCGGTCCGGTCGAACGGCCGGGGGACTCCGGTAGTGCCAAGATAGAAGCGATGGCCAACCAGCTTGCCGGCGAAACCAGCCCCTACCTGCTCCAGCACAGGGACAACCCGGTCGAGTGGCGCCCGTGGGGCGAACAGGCGCTTGAGGTGGCCCGGGAAAAGGACCTTCCGATCCTGCTCTCGGTCGGATACGCGGCCTGCCACTGGTGCCATGTGATGGAACGCGAGTCGTTTGAGGACCCGGAAACCGCGGACTACATGAACCGCCATTTCATACCGGTGAAGGTCGACCGGGAAGAACGTCCCGACATCGACGCGATCTACATGGAGGCGGTCCAGTCCATCACCGGTCAGGGCGGCTGGCCGCTGACCGTGTTTCTTGATCCGGACGGGGTGCCATTTCACGGCGGCACCTATTTCCCCCCGGACAGCAACCGGGGAATGCCGAGCTTCATGACCGTGATGGAGGCGGTCGTCAAAGCCTTCGACGAACGCCGCGATGAGATCAGGGCTCAATCGGGGGAGGTCAGAACCCGGCTGGGCGCGGTTTCGATGATCTCGGCCCGGGAGGGTGATCTCGATCCGGGGCTGCTCGATCAGCGGACGGCAGCCCTGGTCGAACTCGGCGATTCCGAAAACGGCGGGTTCGGATCGGCACCCAAATTCCCACCGGCCTCCACCCTCGACTTCCTGCTTGCCCGGGATGAGACCGAAACGGTCGAGCTGGCGCTCGACCGAATGGCGGCCGGCGGCATCTTCGACCAGATCGGTGGTGGATTCGCGCGCTACTCGGTCGACTCCGCCTGGCGGGTCCCCCACTTCGAAAAGATGCTCTACGACAATGCGCTGCTGGCGCGGACCTATCTGCACGCCTGGCAGGAGACCGGCCACGAACGCTACCGCCGGGTGACCGAGAGAACCCTTGACTGGGCAATGACCGAGATGAGCGACCCCGCGGGCGGCTTCTACGCATCACTCGACGCGGACTCGGACGGTGGCGAGGGCCTGTTCTACACATGGACGGCAGACGAGCTCCGTGACGCTCTCGGAGACCGGGCCGAAGTGGCGATGGCGGCGTTCGGGGTCACGCCCTCAGGGAACTTCGAAGGGCGAAACGTGCTCCACCTCCCATCCGGGGTGCCCCCGGATGAACTCGACCCCGAGGTCGAGGCGGTTCGGGCAGATCTTCTCAGAGAGCGCGCCGGACGCGTCCGGCCCGGGCTCGACGACAAGGTGCTCTGTTCCTGGAACGCGCTGATGATTTCGGCTCTGGCCGAAGCCGGGGCGGTACTGAACCGCAGCGACTACGTTGAGGCGGCCAGGGAGTGCGCGGACTTCGTCTGGTCGGAAATGCGGGATCCCCAGGGCTCCCTGCTCCGGAGCTGGCGGAAAGGTGATGGCCGGCTGAACGCATACCTCGAGGATTACGCCTTCCTGCTCGAGGCCCTGCTCAGCCTCTACCAGGCGAGCTTCGACGAAACCGTCTTCACTCGTGCCCGGGGTCTGGCCGAATCGATGATCGACCGCTTCGCCGACCCGGACCGCGGCGGGTTCTTCTCGACCTCCCATGATCACGAAACCCTGATAGCCAGGCGAAAAGACGTCGGGGACCATCCGATCCCGTCCGGCAGCTCTTCGGCCGCCCTGGGCCTTCTTCGCCTGGGAAATCTGACTGGTGACCGCAGGTATATCCGTCAGGCGGAAGGGGTGCTGAAGCTGCTGGCCCCGGCGACGGCGCGCCAGCCGGACGCGTTCGGGCATCTGCTGCAGGCGCTGGATCTTTACCTGTCCCCGTCATGGGAGCTGGCTCTGGTCATCGCCGGGCGAGAGGTCGATCCGGCTGCAATGGCGGCGCTGCTGAACGTGGTCCACTCGCGCTACCGACCGGGGCTGGTCATCGCCGCCGGCCCGGAAGGGACCTCGGCACCGCCGCTCATGCTTGATCGCCGCGCGATCGAAGGACTGCCCACCGCCTATGTCTGCGAGGGTTTTTCCTGTCGAGCCCCAGTTACCGACCCGCAAGCACTGAAGGAGGAACTCGATGCCAACCACAGCTGAGCTGGCCGGCGAATACTTCGCCACCGTCGGACGTCGCGATCTCGAAGGCATGATCAGCCGGTGGAAGCCGGGAGGACGGAGCCGGATAGTCGGAGTCGTCGAACTCACCGCCCCGCACGGGATCAGGGAGTGGTTCGGCGCCACGTTCAGGGCTTTCCCGGATTTCACGATGTCGGTCGAGTCGATCATCGCCGAGGGCAACCGGGCGTCGGTTTGCTGGTCGGCAACGGGCACCTTCTCCGGGACCGGGGAGTTCGAGGGGCTGAAACCGAACGGGGCCAGGATCGGGATCGAAGGCATTGATCTGGTGACCATCGAAGACGGGCTGCTCCAGGAGATCACGGCGATCCTCAATGGCGCCGACCTGGCCCGCCAGCTGGGCGCGATGCCGGCGGCAGGCTCGGTCGCCGAAAGGACGATGCTGGGGGTGTTCAACCTCAGGACCTCGGCGTTGGCCAGGCTCAGGGGTCTGCGCTGACCGACACCCGTCCGGGCCCTTCCGGGCGCCATGGCCGCCAGCCCGGCCCGGTGCTCAGAGGACCGGGAGAAAGCGCTCGATCTCGAATGGCGTCACCTGAATCCTGTAGGCGTCCCACTCCTGCCGCTTGAGGTCGATGAACCGGCGGAATGTGTGCTCACCGAGCGTGCGCAGGACCAGTTCAGAGCCAGCCGCCAGTTCGAGTGCCTCCCCGAGAGTGGCCGGCAACCGGTCGATCCCCCTTCTGGCCATCTCGTCGGGGTCGAGGTGGTACAGGTTCTCTTCCATCGGATCGGGCAGTTCGTAGCCTTTCTCGATGCCCTCGAGCCCGGCCTGAAGCATGCCCGCCATGCACAGGTATGGATTGCAGGACGGATCCGGACAGCGCAACTCGACCCGGGTATCGGGCTCGCCGGTGGCCTGCAGCTGGGGCACCCGGATCAGAGATGACCGGTTGCGCCGCGACCACGACGGGTAGACCGGTGCCTCAAATCCGGGGACGAGGCGCTTGTAGGAATTCACCCACTGGGCGTACAGCGGCGAGATTTCGCGGGCGTGACGGAGCTGGCCGGCGATAAACGAGCTGGCTGTGGCCGAAAGACCGTCAGGGCGCTTCGGGTCCTGGAAGGCATCGGCCCCGTCGCGGGTCAGGGTCTGGTGGAGGTGCATGCCGGACCCGTTGGCATCGCCGAGCGGTTTCGGCATGAAGGTTGCGTGCCACCCCTCCTGAACCGCGTACTCCTTGACCACGATCTTCGAAGTCATGATGTTGTCGGCGGTATTCATCGCCCCGCCAGACTTGATGTCGAGTTCGTGCTGTGACGGTCCGGCCTCATGGTGTGACGAGGCCACGTCGACACCCATCCGCTCCAGGGCCAGCACCGTTTCTCTGCGCACCTCGGATCCGGCGTCGAGAGTGGTCAGGTCAAAGTAGCCGCCTTCGTCGAGGACCTCGGGCCGGCCGTCGGCCGGCCTCGAAGAGGCGAAATAGAAAAACTCGATCTCGGGACCGACCATGTATCCGTCGAAACCCATCCCGGCGGCCCGCTCCAGAGCGCTTTCGAGTATCCACCGGGGATCGCCCTCGTAGGGTCGCCCACCGGAAAACTCGATCGAGCAGTACATCCGGGCGACCGCGTTTGCTCCTTCGGGGCGCCACGGAATCAGCGCGAAGGTTCCCGGCACCGGGCGGGCGAACATGTCCGACTCTTCGACCGGGTTGAAGCCGGTCATTGACGCCCCGTCGAACCCGATCCCCCGCTCGAACGCACCCTCGAGCTCACTCGAATTGATCGAGAAGCTCTTGAGGTGCCCGAGCACGTCCGTGAACCAGAGTTGCACGAAACGTACTCCGTGCTGCTCAACCAGCTCGAGAACATCGCTCGGGGTCTTGGGTTGTTCTGCCATTCGGCTCCTTCAGAACTGCTCGATCGACGGGTTTGGTGACGCCGTGGCCGAAACGATACGGGACCGGGCTTGCATAACGCCGGGATAAGGGGTATAACTTACTTGCGGTAAGTAACAAGCTAAAAGTAAAGTAATGGCCTCCTAAGCGGCTCGTAAAGACCGCCAGGAGGGATCAATACCGAACGAATGGGAAGCGTGAGCACCGTGACCGTAAAAACAGAAGTCAGCCGGTTTCACATCCACGACGAATTAACCGCCCCCGACGAAAGTGCGCCGATCCTGAAAAGCATCCAGGTCGGAGGACGTTCGGTCAACAAGCTGGTCGGAGTGCTGGCCGGCTCGCCGGCGGTGCTCCGGGCTTACACCCGGATGCGGGCCGAGCTGCAGCAGGGTGAACTGCCCCAGGCGACCCGCCACCGGATCGCCCTGGCGGTCGCCGAGCATCGCGGCGACAGCTATAGCGTCGTTCAGTACGCCAAGACCGCGCGAAACGCAGGGCTCGGACTCGACGAGGTTTCACGGGCCCGGAGCTTCAGCTCTGCCGATCCGCGGGAGGCCGCCCTGTTGACTTACCTCAGAGCCGCCCTTGAGGCCGAGGGCGACCCGCCGATCTATCTCCACGAGGAAGCACGAGAGGCCGGGTGGGATGACGAGCAGATCCTCGAAGCCCTGGCCCATGTCGCCCTCGGGGAGTTTCAAAGCGTGATGGCCGCTGCGGCGGCCCTCCCGAAGGATCAGGCGACGCCGAGGGTTCTTCCCGAAGCCGCCTGAACCACCTCTCCCCTGCAGAAAGGGCGGCCTTTCGGCCGCCCTTTTTGTTGCAGGTGCATTCCGGTGCTGGTCCTATGCCCCGCCTGACACCTTGCCGCTGAGCGTCGCCCGATAGAGCATCTGTGCTCCGCTGAAGCTGCATCCGTAACGCCGCTTGCTGTTCTTCTTGGTCTGGGGGCTCGAGGTCTGGCTGTTGATCGGACCACTGCAGGTTGAGGGGTTGCGACTCGCCCTCCAGCTGTAGTCGGCGGTGCTCAGCCCGGTCGAAGCCAGAGCCGGCGCCCAGGACGGGACGGTGAGTGCC
>JAENXK010000071.1 GCA_016649615.1 Thermoleophilia bacterium | reverse complement strand
GACCGAAAGCCCGAAGGAGACCCAGGAGAGCGACTCGAGCTGCACGTAGTAGGAACCATTGACCGAGACCAGGCCGAAGAAGAGGAATACGAATACCTCGCCGAGGCCGGCGTAGCCGTAGGGGCGGGGTCCGCCGGTGTAGAGCACGCCGGCGGCGATCGAAAGCGCACCGACCAGGAGAATTATCGGGCCGGCCAGCACCGCCAGGTAAACGCCGAGCAGGGCGGCCAGACCGAAGGCGATCCAGGTGGCGACCAGGACCCGCTGCGGCGTGACCAGACCGGCAGAGGTGACGCGTACCGGCCCCAGCCGGTCGGCCGAATCTGCCCCGCGGCGGGCGTCGGAGTAGTCGTTGGCGAGATTGGTTCCGATCTGGATGAGCACGCTGGCGGTCAGGGCGGCGATGAAGCCACTCCACCGTGGCAGTTCGCCGGCGGCCGAGTAGGCGGCGGCCGTGCCGACGAATACCGGGGCGATCGCCGCCGGCAGCGTGCGTGGCCGGGCTGCGTTCAGCCAGATTCTCAACTGCCGGACCCCGGCAACCTAGGGTCGCTTCGGAAAGCGGTCGAAGTCCGGCGCACGGCCCTCCTGAAACGCATTGCGGCCTTCCTGGCCTTCCTCAGACATGTAAAAAAGCAGGGTGGCGTCGTGCGAGAGCTGTTGAAGTCCGGTCAGCCCGTCTTCTTCGGCGTTGAAGCTCGACTTGAGCAAGCGGAGGGACAGCGGCGAAAGGTGAGACATCTCACGACACCAGGCGACCGTCTCCTTCTCCAGATCAGCGACCGGGACGACCGCGTTGACCAGGCCCATATCGAGGGCTTCTTCGGCGGTGTAGTGGCGGCAGAGAAACCAGATCTCCTTGGCCTTCTTGACGCCGACGTTGCGGGCGAGCAGGCTGGCTCCGAAGCCTCCGTCGAAGCTGCCGACCCGGGGGCCGGTCTGACCGAAGCGGGCGTTGTCGGCGGCGATCGTCAGATCGCAGACAAGATGCAGGATGTGCCCGCCGCCCACCGCGTACCCGGCGACCATGGCGATCACCGGCTTCGGAAGCCGCCTGATCTGTACGTGGAGGTCCCCGACATCCAGCCGGCCGACACCCTCACCGGCAACTTCATCGTCGCCGATGTATCCGTCATCCCCGCGGATGCGCTGATCTCCCCCGGAGCAGAAGGCCTCGGTCCCGGCGCCGGTGAAGATGATCGAGCCGACCCCGAGATCGTCACGAGCCCGCCCGAAGGCGTCGCGCAATTCGGCCAGAGTCTGCGGCCGGAATGCATTGCGGACCTCTGGCCGGTCGATCGTGATCCTGGCTATGCCTTCGGCCTTCTCATAGAGGATGTCATTGAACTCGCTCGCCTTCTGCCAGTCGATGGGGCCGTAGAGCGATTCTTCGGGTGGCGCGTTGCGGTGTCGTTCGGGCAAGTCGGGGACTCCGTTTCAGGGTGACAGCCTCTTGGGCCTGCGGATCGCAAGAATGCGTAAGCAACGATAACCGGGGATGGACAGGAAGGTCCTTTGAAACTCGACAACTGGCTGGCACAGAGATCGCAAAGCTGTCCCAATCGGCCCGCTCTGATCTGCGGGGACGAAGAGACGACTTTCGCCGAACTCGAGAACGAGGCGGTACATGCGGCCCGCAGACTGGCCGCGTTCGGAGTCCGCCGCGGCGCCTGCGTGGCGATGACCATGGGCGGCGGCCGGAGTCAGATCGTGCTGATCCACGCTCTGATGAAGACCGGAGCCGAACTGCTGCCGCTCAGCCCCAGGCTCTCCGCGGCCGAGCGCTCCAGGGTGATCGAGTCGTGCGGGGTCACGGTCGACCTTGACGACACCAGTCGCCTGACTCAGACCGAGGCCGACATGCCGTTGCTCGGCGAGCACGACATGGAAGACGTGCACTGCCGGATCATGACCAGCGGCTCCACCGGGGTTGCCCACTCGGTCCCGCTGACCTACGGCAATCACCTGTTCAGCGCCATGGGCTCGGCCTTCAACATGGGAGTGGACCCGTCCGACCGCTGGCTCTGCGCCCTGCCGCTGAGCCACGTGTCCGGACTCTCGATCGCGATGCGCTCGGTCATCTACGGAACCACCATGGTCCTGCAGGACGAATTCGATCCTGAGAGGGTGAAGGCGGCGATCGACCGGGACGGGGTCAGCGTGATTTCGCTGGTCTCGACGATGCTGCTGCGCCTGCTTGACGACGGGGTTGATCTTTCGGCGCCGAGGGCGATTCTGGTGGGCGGCGGTCCGGTGCCACAGAGCGCGCTGGAAGAAGCGCTCGACCGGGGCGCTCCGGTGATCCAGACCTATGGCCTGACCGAAACCTGCTCCCAGGTGACCACGCTCGAAGTGAGCGAGGCGAAGCGCAAGGTCGGCTCGGTCGGCCGGCCGCTGCTGACTTCGCACCTCCGGATCCACGAAGGGGAGATCCTGGTCCAGGGTCCGACGGTTTCGGCAAGTGCCCTCGACGCTGACGGCTGGCTCCACACCGGGGACCTCGGCCGGATTGACGATGACGGGTTCCTCTACGTGGAGGGGCGGACCGACGAGATGATCATCACCGGGGGTGAGAACGTGGTCCCGGCCGAAGTCGAAGATGTCCTGGTCAGGCACCCCGAAATCCTCGAGGCCGCCGTGGTCGGACGACCGGATCCCGAGTGGCAGCAGGCGGTGACCGCGGTGATTGTTCTCAGCTCGGGGGCTTCGATCGGAGAAGAGGACATCAGGCTTCACTGCGCGGGCTCGCTCGCCTCCTACAAGGTTCCCAAGCGGGTTGAGATCGTCGAATCCCTCCCCAGGACCGCCTCCGGAAAACTCCACCGCGCCGCCCTGTCCGAAGCCGGCTGACACGGGACGCCACCGGCCGCGTAGCATCCGCGGACATGAGCACTCAAGACATCTTTTATGACAAGGACGGTGACCTCTCCAGGCTGGAGGGCAAGACCGTCGCCATCCTCGGGTTCGGTTCTCAGGGGCATGCCCACGCCCTCAATCTGAAAGATTCCGGGGTCAGCGTCGTGGTCGGCCTGCGGGAGGGTTCCCCCAGCCGCGAGCAGGCCGTCGCGGCCGGACTCGAAGTCCTCTCAGTTGCCGATGCTGCTTCCAGGGGCGACATCGTGATGATTCTCCTGCCCGACGAGAAGCAGGCAGAGATCTGGACGAACGAGATCGCCGACGGCATCACCGAGGGCGATCTGCTCATGTTCGCCCACGGTTTCGCGATCCGCTTTGACCAGATCCAGCCCCCGGACGGGGTGAGCGTCGGCATGGTCGCCCCGAAGGGACCCGGACACATGGTCAGGCGCCAGTACGAGGAAGGCAGCGGGGTGCCCTGCCTGATGGCGGTCGAACAGGACGCTGACGGCAACGCTCACGACCTGGTCCTGGCCTACGCGATCGGGATCGGCGGCGGCCGGGCCGGAATCATCGAGACCAGTTTCAAGGACGAGTGTGAAACCGATCTGTTCGGGGAGCAGGCTGTCCTGTGTGGCGGTGCGACCGAGTTGGTCCGGGCCGGCTTCGACACCCTTGTCGAGGCCGGATACGACCCCAGGCTGGCCTACTTCGAATGCCTCCATGAGCTCAAGCTGATCGTCGACCTGATGTACGAAAAAGGCATTCAGGGCATGCGCTACTCGATCTCCAACACGGCCGAGTACGGCGATCTGACCCGGGGGCCGAAAGTGGTCGGTGAAGAGTCACGCCAGGCGATGAAAAAGATCCTCGCCGACATCCAGTCGGGCGAGTTCGCCACCGAGTTCATCGCCGAAACCCAGGCGGGCAACGAGAATTTCGACCGGATGCGCCAGGAGGGCAAAGACCACAAAGTCGAGGTGGTCGGCAAGGAACTGCGCGACATGATGCCCTGGATCGACACCGAGTTCTAGGCCGGGCAACAGGGATTTTCCATTCATTGCTTGTGAATCTCCCGGCCAGGGGATAGATTGGAACCGGTTATCCCGGGATCCTCCCGGGAGTGCGTCCAATCTGGAGGAGATGTCCCATGAACGACGAACCGAGCCCCCCGCCCGAGGAGCAGCCGGCCAGGCCGGCCGAGGTTGTCGAATCGGGTCCGGTGCCAGCCGGGTACCCCGTTCTTGTAGAAGCCGACCGGCAGGAAGAGTACGTGCGCCTTCTGCCACTGGTCAAGTGGCTGCTGCTCGTGCCCCACTACATAGTCCTGTTCTTTCTGGGGATCGGGGCCGCGCTGGTCGCCTTCGTCGCCTTCTTCGCGACCCTTTTCACCGGGCGCTACCCGCCCGGAATGTGGGATTTCATGGTCGGCGTGGAGCGCTGGGTGCTGCGGGTTGGCGCCTATCTGCTTCTGATCACCGACGAATACCCGCCGTTTTCACTCAGGGAGGAGCCGGGAGACGCCGTCCGGCTCGAGGCCGTCTACCCCGAACACGTTTCGCGCTGGCGTCCGCTGGTCGCCTGGCTGCTGATTGTGCCGTACATGATCGTCGCGTCGCTGATCGCCGTGGTCGGACATATCTGCGCCTTCCTGTCCTTTTTCACGATCATCTTCACCAAGAGGATCCCGGGCGATCTCTTCGATGTGATCAGGATCTCCTTCAACTGGCAGATCCGGGCGAGCTTTTATGCGTACTGGCTCAGCACCGAGTATCCGCCGTTCACCTGGGACGAGGACGAGTAGCGCGCACCGGGCGAACCTCCCGCTCCGGAGCCGACAACGGCCCGGCGCGGTCGTAACGCTTCAGTCAACTCTGGATACGACTCAGCCTGCTCGCGGGCCTCAACCCGTCGCGGCGGGCGGGGTCCGAGCCAACCCCGAACGGCGGCCACGCGTCTGTCTGCAGGGGCACGATGCCGTTGACTCGCATCGAGAATCTGAGAACGCCGCCGACGAAGTTGTACATACCCAACGGATAGCGACCCAGGAGTGGTGTCGACCAGCATCAACGACCAACTAGCAGGCACTCGTGGTTTGCGCTTCGAAGACACGAGTGCTGGCTGCGTGCCACCCATAATCGGGCTTCTTCTGGATAGCCACACCCAGGTCCCAGGAGAAGTGCTTTCTCAGTCCTGGCTATCGACGCTCGCTGACCTGAGGGCTTCCGTAACCTGGCTGCGGTTGAATCCGAGCCCTCGGGCTTGATTCGCACTCCCGGAGAATTCAGTCGTTGCTGCCGGCAATCGCTGAATACTCGATCGTCTTCCGGATGCAGAGGTGGGGTTTCAGGCCCGGGTCGAGACGATCTTCAAGACGTAGATTCCGGGTCGTCATCGACCGGTAGCACCTTGGATTTCTCAGCCAGATATTCATCTTCGGAGATAGCGCCACTGTCTTTCAGGGCGGCCAGCTTTTGAACCCGCTCGAGATCTGGATCGGCCGTGGCAGCCACTTGCGAGGTACCGGCGGCCTGGTATGAGTAATCGGGACGCCCTTCCCAAACCTTGTTTATGGCGTACTGAGTGAAAACCGGCCCACCAATGCCGAGAGTCAGGATCCAGACAGCAGCCGCCAGCCACCCGCTGGTGACATCCGTCACTCCAACCACTCTCTGCGATGCTTGGATACGCTGAGTCGTTGTTACGACCGTCCAAACGTACGAGATATAAAGGGTAAACCCACCAAATATCCAAGCAGCAGTCGAGGTCCCAGGCGACGTTCCCAGATTATGACCCTCGGTTCTACCCAGGTCGGCCATCTCTCGATTGATGTAGTACCACCAAAATATCGAGTAGATGCCAAGGGTAACTAGCGATAGCCCCAGCACCCCCCAAGGGTTTCGAACCTTCGCTGGACTGAACGATCCTCCAATTGCCACCTCTCTAGCCATGAAACGATGCTACTACACGGGGGCGAGAGTGGGCAGGGGCCACGATCTCGCCCGCGCTCTGCCGACTCCAGTGGTCTCGCCGCTGGCGTATCCCAGAATCCTGGAAAATGCCCTGGGTGGTGGAAGAAGCGGAGGCTCCCGCGGACCGCTCATTCTTCACGATCATCTTCAAGGAGTAGCACGCGCCGGGCGCACAGCCCGCGCCGGAGCCGACAACGGCCCGGCGCGGTCGTAACGCTTCAGTCAACTCTGGATACGACTCAGCCTGCTCGCGGGCCTCAACCCGTCGCGGCGGGCGGGGGCGGCGGGCTCTCCTCGCCTCCGGCAGGACTCTCCTGCGCTGTTGACGCCCCTGGATCGAGTGACGCCGGTTCCGGTTCCTCGCTGGCGATCGCCTCGGTGGCCGCGGGTGGGTCGACTACGACCGGGATCTCGTCCCCGACCGGCGGGTACTCGTCGCGCATCAGCTGCGCGTAGGCGCTGAACCGGGTCTCCCAGCCGATCGTGTACGCCATTGCGTTGTGGATCGCCGCCGGCTGATAGCCACGAAAGACGATGGCCATCCAGGAAACCATCGACACCGCCGAGAGAATCGAAGACATCGCACCGTAAACGAAGAACAGCGGGATGACGAGAATCAAACGGAACAGGGTCTTCAGGCGACTCTGCCTTGCCGCGGGCTGGTTGAACCGGATGCGGACCGGATAGGCGGGGTCCTCGCCTATCCCGAAGGGAGGCCACGCGTCTGTCTGCAGGGACACGAAGCCGTTGACCCGCATCGAGAATCTGAGAACGCCGCCGACGAAGTTGTACATACCCAACGGATAGCGACCCAGGATCAAGAGCGCAAACCAGGCGATCACGACGACCACGGTGGCAGCAATCGCGTAGAAGATGCCGACGATCATCCAGGGAATGGCCACGATCAGCCGGAAGAACGTGGTCCATCGGTTGCGTTCTTTGAGGTAGTCGGCTTCGTATGTGACTGGGTACAAGATGTCTCCTCCGAGTCTCGATCGCAGTTCTCGCGAATCCTTCTGGCGGTGATCCTATCGGCCGCCGCGGACTCCGTCCAGAGCGCGTTGAGCTGGCGCCCGGGTGGCCGCCCGGCGGCCCGGGGCACCGGACCAATATCCTCCCGTCTCCATGAGCCCAGGCATCTACAACAAGCCTTACCTGATGACCGCCGGACCGACCCCGCTGCCCCCTGAGGTGAGCCAGGTGATGGCCTTGCCGATCCTCTATCACCGGGCGCCCGGCTTCATCGAAATCTACGAGCGCGCCCTGAGCGGGCTGAAGACCGTCTTCCAGACCGGCAACGACGTGCTCAGCTTCGCCGCGTCCGGCTCCGGTGCGCTCGAGTCGGCGGTAGCCAACCTGGTAGAAGCGGGCGAGCCGGCGGTGGTCGCCTCCGCCGGCAAATTCGGCGAACGCTGGGCCGAACTGTGCGAAGCCTACGGCGCGGACCTGACCCACCTTGAGTTCGAGTGGGGGACCAAGATCGATCCGGAGCAGGTAGATCAGGCTCTGGCCGGGCTCGATCGCCCCGCCAAAGCGGTGTTCGTCACCTATTCGGAGACCTCTACCGGTGTGCTCCATGACGTCGAGACCCTTGCCCAGGTCGCCCGGAGGCATGACACGATCCTCGCCGTGGATGCCGTATCGGCGATGGGTGCCGTCTCTCTTCCGCAGGACGAGTGGGGCGTAGACGTCGTGGTAGCCGGATCGCAGAAGGCTCTGATGTGCCCGCCGGGTCTGGCCTTTGCCTCGGTCTCCGACCGGGCCCTGGAGGCCGCCTCGGCAAATCCGACCGGGCGTTACTACTTCGACTGGAACAAGACGGCGACCGGCCAGCGCAAGACACCGGCCGACAGCCCGTTCACGCCGGCCGTGTCTGTCTGGAGGGCCCTGGACGTCGCCCTCGGAATGATCGAGACCGAGGGCCTCGACAACGTGTATTCCCGTCACGCAGCCCTGGCCGGGGCAGCCCGCGCCGGCATCGCCGCAATCGGGCTGGAGCGATTCGGGCCCGACGACGACCGGGCCAACGTGGTTACCGCCGCGCACCTTCCTGACTCGATCGACGGAGCCGGGGTGCCCAAGCTGATGCGCGACGGTCTCGGAATCACGGTAGCCGGGGGACAGGGCCACCTCAAAGGCAAGATCGTCAGGATCGCCCACTGCGGCTACTACGGAGCGTTCGACATCGTGGTTGCCCTGACCGGACTGGAAATGGCTCTGATCGAGCTCGGCTACGACTGCGTACCGGGAACGGCCGCGGGCGCCGCCGAAAAAGTCCTGATCGAAGCCGGCTCGCCCGAACCGGTCGGCTGAGGGGAAAGAAATTGAGTCAGCGCGCCAAGGTACTAGTCAAGGAGAAGATCGCCGACACCGGGGTTGACCTGCTCCGGGAACAGTTTGACGTCGACCTCGGACTCGAGATGTCCGACGAGGAACTTGCCGATCAGATCGGGAACTACGACGCGATTCTGATTCGCTCGGCGACCAGGCTGACTCCCGAGCTGATCCAGCGGGCCGACCGCATGAAAGTGATCGGCCGGGCGGGGACCGGGGTCGACAACGTGGACATCCCGGCCGCCACGAAGCGGGGAATAATCGTTGCCAACGCACCGGAATCGAACTCGGTCGCCGCGGCCGAACACACACTTGCACTCGCTTTGGCGCTCTTTCGCAACGTTCCCCAGGCCCACGGCTCGCTGGTTGAAGGACGCTGGGACCGGGCGAAGTACAAGGGCTCGGAGCTCTACGGAAAGACTCTTGGCGTGATCGGTTTCGGCAGGATCGGCCAGCTGGTCGCCAAGAGGGCTCAGTCTTTTGAGATGGAAGTGCTGGCCTTCGACAAGTTCGTCTCCGCCGAGAGATTCCGTGACCTCGGGGTCGAGGGCGTCGAGTCGGCCGAGGAGATCTACCGGCGGGCCGACCTGCTCACGATCCACCTGCCGAAGACCCCGGAGACCGTGAACTGGATCGATGCCGGGGCGATCGCCGCCATGAAGCCCGGTATGCGCATCGTCAACTGTGCCCGCGGCGAGTTGATCGATCTGGACGCGCTGATCGAAGGACTCGAGTCGGGTCAGGTGGGAGGAGCCGCCCTCGACGTATTCCCCGAAGAGCCGTTCACCGAGCACCCCGTATTCGCCCGCGAGGATGTGGTCGTCACGCCACACCTGGGCGCCTCGACCGCCGAAGCCCAGGACCGGGCCGGTACCGATACCGCGGCACAGGCGACGGCGGCCCTGACCGGCGGCGTGGTCACCAATGCGGTCAACATTCCCGCGGTCAGCCCGGCCGTGATGGAGGCACTCGCCCCTTACGTTCCGCTCTGCAGGACCCTGGGACAGCTCG
>JAENXK010000238.1 GCA_016649615.1 Thermoleophilia bacterium | reverse complement strand
TGTAGAGGGTGGTCAGGTACGCCGCGGCGATCCCGACGATGACCAGCGGCATCGCCCCCGACCCTGCCTTCATCGCCAGGATGGCCGCAAGAATCGTCGCCGCGACGGGCAACCGCAGGACCGCGACGACGGCGGCACCGACGCAGACTGCGACCGCCGCCGACATCTCGAAGCCGGGCAGCTGCCCGGCCGCGGGCGGCGAATCCTTCCTGAGAGCTCTGATCGTGAGGAAACCAATGCCGCCGCCGAGTGCCATCAGTGGCGCCTCGGGACCCAGCACAATCCCGAGACCGATCGATGCGACTGCCGCGAGCAGCACTCCGGGCAGCTCCACGGGAGGAATCGTTCCGGCGACCAGGCCTTCGGACGGCTCGTGGCCACCCTGCCCCGGCAGGCGGTCTATCGCGAGGGCAGTCACTGCACCGGCGATCGCCAGGATCGGCAGCGACCACCAGATCGGGGCCGAGTCGTAGCCGAGGTCGTTCGGGATGTCGGTAAAGACCCAGACCTGGGCGTAGTAGATGAGTTCCAGGAACGCCCAGGCGGCTACCGAGGCGATCACGCCGACGATCGAAGCGAGCACCAGCAGGACCACGAACTGTCTGCTCCTGATGACCGAGGCCGGGTCCGGCTGTTCCGGTCCCTGGTCAGACTCTGGTGCCGGCAAATCAGTCAATGCGACGGCAACGCGGTTCGCGCCCCGGGACCGGAGGATGAGCAAAGGGCTGGATCGGCATTAGGCGCCCTCACCCTGGAGCGGCCGGGGGGCATCGACCGAGCGGGTAGACTCGTCCGGTGCCGGGGCTGACTGAGGCAAATCGCAAGTGGTGGGTCCTGATCGGGACCAGCGGCGGGCTGTTCCTGCTGATGCTCGACTCGACCGTGGTCGCGCTGGCGCTGCCCTCGATCCAGGGTGACATCGGCGCCTCCAACGGCCAGCTCCAGTGGGTCCTCAATGCCTATCTGGTGGTGATCGCGGCGTTCGTCGTCACCGCCGGCAGATTCGGCGACATCTTCGGGCGGCGTCGTGTTTTCCTTTTCGGGTTGGTGATCTTCGGGTCAGGGTCCGTGCTCTGCGCCGCGGCCTGGAACCCTGACGTGTTGATCGCGGGCCGCGTTGTCATGGCAACCGGGGCGGCGGCGTTGCTGCCGCTCTCCCTCGCATTGGTCACTTACGTCTTTCCACCGGAGGAGCAGCAGAGGGCGATCGGGATCTGGGCCGGGGTTTCTGCGATAGCGCTCGGCATCGGCCCGCTGGTCGGGGGGGCCCTTTCGGACATCGACTGGCGGCTGATTTTTGTCGTCAATCTTCCGGTGGTCGT
Organism: Thermoleophilia bacterium; assembly: GCA_016649615.1. Lineage (GTDB taxonomy): Bacteria > Actinomycetota > Thermoleophilia > Solirubrobacterales > 70-9 > 67-14. Next base: position 184 of record JAENXK010000238.1, on the reverse strand, counting down.
GCTCTCTGTCGTGATCATCCGGGCCGCCGCGCTCGAAATCCGTGATGAAACCTCGCCGCCGAAGATCGACTGGCCGGGCCTGGTTCTGCTGACCACCGGCCTGACCGCGTCCGTGTTCGCCCTGGTCAACGCGGACGACTGGGGCTGGACCTCGGCCGGCACGATCGGCCTGCTGGTCGCCGGG
>JAENXK010000164.1 GCA_016649615.1 Thermoleophilia bacterium | reverse complement strand
GTTGCCGGGGAAGGTGCGGTGCGGGATCAGCTCGGCATCGACCCCCTCATCCTCGAGCTGTTTGACCGTCTTGCCGAAGGCCAGGGCCTCGGCCTGGGCGAACACGTTCGAGATCAGCAGGTCCTGATGCTCGCCGAGCGGATTGAGTGAGTGGTTGAAGCCGATGAAATCGCACGGGATGATCTCGGTTCCCTGGTGGAGCAACTGGTAGAAGGAGTGTTGCCCGTTTGTTCCGGGCTCACCCCAGAACACGGCGCCGGTGTCGGAATCGGCCGGGTCGCCGGTGAGGGTCACGCTCTTGCCGTTCGACTCCATGGTCAACTGCTGGAGGTAGGCCGGGAAGCGGTGCAGGTACTCACTGTAGGGCAGCACGGACTGGGTCTGGGAACCGAAGAAGTTGCGGTACCAGACCGCGAGCAGGCCGTGGAGGACCGGCAGGTTGAGATCGAGCCGGGTCTCGAGGAAGTGCTGGTCCATCTCGTGGAATCCGGCCAGCATCTCTTCGAAGCGGTCGGGTCCGATCGCCAGCATGGTCGACAGCCCGATCGCCGAATCCATCGAATAGCGGCCGCCGACCCACTCCCAGAAACCGAACATGTTGCTGGTGTCGATCCCGAACCCGCTGACCCCCTCGGCGTTGGTCGAAACCGCGGCAAAGTGCCTGGCAACCGCCTTCTTGTCGCCGCCAAGGCCGTCCAGGAGCCACTCACGGGCGGTGTGGGCGTTGGTCATCGTCTCCAGAGTTGTGAAGGTCTTCGAGGCGACGATGAACAGGGTCTCGGCCGGATCGAGATCCCGGGTCGCTTCGAAGAAGTCGGTCCCGTCGACATTGGAGACGAAGCGGAAGTCCATCTCACGCTGCGAGTAGTCCTTGAGCGCCTCGTAGGCCATGACCGGCCCCAGGTCGGAGCCGCCGATGCCGACGTTGATCACGTTGCGGATCGGTTTGCCGGTGTGTCCGAGCCAGCGGCCGGAGCGGACCTCCTCGCAGAAGGAGGCCATCCGGGTCAGCACCCCGTGAACCTCCTTGACCACGTCGACGCCATCGACCACCAGAGAACGGTGACGGGGCATCCGCAGGGCCACGTGCAGGACCGAGCGGTTCTCGGAGCGGTTGATCCGCTCGCCCCGGAACATCGCGTCGCGGTGGCCCGGCATGCCGGTGGTTTCGGCCAGCTCGGTCAGGTGGGCGATGGTCGCGCCGTCGAGGCGGTGCTTCGAGTAGTCGAAGTAAAGGCCGGCACCCTCGGCGACCATCGAGTCGCCTCTCCCCGCGTCGGCTGCGAACAGCTCGCGCAGGTGAACCTCGCCGACCCCCTTGCGGTCACCTTCGAGAGTCTTCCAGGCCGGGGTTTCCTGGAGTGCGGTCAAGGCTCAGCCCCGGCGTGAGACCTGGTCGCGGGCGCCATCGACTACCGCGTCATGGGTCAAGCCGAAGTACTGCTGAAGGTCCTTGAACGGGGCCGATGCCCCGAAAGTGGTCATACCGATGATCGTGCCTTCAATTCCGGCATAGCGTTCCCAGCCCAGCGTCGCCGCCTGCTCGATCACGACCCGGGCATCGACTTCCGGGGGCAGAACCTGGTCGCGGTAGTCCTGTTCCTGCTTCTCGAAGATGTGCCATGACGGCAGGCTGACTACGCGGGACCGGATGCCTTCGACGGTCAGGGTCTCGTGCGCTTCGACCGCGATGTGTACTTCGCTGCCCGTGGCTATCAGGATCACCTCGGGGTCACCTTCGCAATCGGCCAGAACGTAGCCGCCGCGGGCCAGGCCGGAGGCCGGGGCGTACTTGTCCCGGTCGAGCACAGGCACCGACTGGCGGGTCAGGACCAGGGCGGTCGGCTCGTTCTTTTTGGCCATGATCACCCGCCAGGCTTCGGCCACTTCGTTGGCGTCGGCCGGCCTCATGACGTCGAGATCGGGAATGGCCCTGAGTGAGGCCAGCTGTTCAACCGGCTGGTGGGTAGGGCCGTCCTCGCCCAGCCCGATCGAATCGTGGGTGAGCCAGTGGACCACCGGCAGCTCCATCAGGGCCGAAAGCCGGATAGCCGGCCGCGCATAGTCGGTGAAGATCAGGTAAGTCGACCAGACCGGTCGGATACCGCTCAGGGCCAGTCCGTTGGACTGGGCGGCCGACTCGTGCTCGCGGACTCCGAGGTGCAGCTCGTGGCCGGCCCGGTTGCCCGGAGTGAAGGTTCCCTCGAGATCGGTGTCCAGGCCGCTCGCTGCAGAGCCGGTGAGATCGGCCGAGCCACTGATCAGCCAGGGCACCCTTGGGGCGATCGTGCCGAGCACCTTCTGGGAGGCCTTGCGGGTGGCGATGCCGTCGCCGGCCTCGAAGTTCGGGATCTCGCTGTCCCAGCCATCGGGAAGGTCGCCATCGAGCATCAGCCCGATTGCGGTCCGGGTGGCTTCGGGTGCGGCCGCGTAGCTTTCCTTCCAGGCCTGGTTGAGTGCCGCGCCCCGGGCCCCGACCCCGTCGGCGAAATCCTCCCGGACGCCGTCCGGCACGAGGAAGCTCGAATCCTCGGGCCAGCCGTATGTCTCCTTGGTGAGCCTGGTCTCCTCGGCCCCGAGCGGCGAGCCGTGGACCGCGGCGGTATCCACCTTGTTCGGCGATCCGTAGCCGATGTGGCTGTGCACGATGATCATGGTCGGGCGGTTCTTCTCGGCTCTGAACTTCTCGAGCGCCGCCCCGATCTCGTCAAGGTCGTTGGCGTCGTTGACGCGGTGGACGGCCCATTCGTCGGCCCTGAACCTGGCCTCGACGTCTTCGGTGAAAGTGAGATCGGTGTGACCGTCGATCGTGATCCGGTTGGAGTCGTAGATCCAGCAGAGGTTGTCGAGCTTCTGGTGGCCGGCCAGCGACGCCGCCTCCTGGGACACACCCTCCATCATGTCTCCGTCTCCGCAGATCGCGTAGACGTCGTAGTCGAACAGGTCCTCACCGAAGGTGGCCCGCTTGAACAGCCCGGCGATCGCCATGCCGACCGAGGTGGCAACGCCCTGTCCGAGCGGGCCCGTGGTGGTCTCGATCCCGGTGGTCAGGTCGGCCTCGGGGTGCCCCGGGGTGGATGAGCCCAGCTGACGGAAGCGCTCTACGTCTTCCATGGTGACCGAGAGACCGTCGGTGATCGTGCCGTCCGATTCGACCCTGCGGACCCCGGCCAGGTGAAGCAGTGAGTAGACCAGCATCGAGGCGTGACCGATCGACAGCACGAAGCGGTCGCGGTTTGCCCAGTGCGGGTCGGCCGGGTCGTAGCGGAGGAATTCCTGCCAGAGTTTGTAGGCCACCGGGGCCATTCCCATTACCGCCCCCGGATGGCCGGAGTTGGCCTTTTCGATCGCGTCGATCGAAAGTGTCCGGATCGTGTTGATGCTCAGCTGAGCCTGGCTCTGGGATGCGAGGGTGTCGGTCACTCGCCGGATCCTAGTAGCTGCCGCTCGGTTCGCCGAGGCCGTGGGAGCCGGCACCGCCCTCAGAGGTGGCCCGGTCTACTTCGGTGACCACGTTCTGGGGATCGGCCACCCCGTTGAAGACGAACTCGTTCTCGGAATCGGAGGAGGCCGTGTCGAAGTCGACGTCGCCGACCTGGAGGATTCGCTGGAAGACGGTCTGCGAATAGCTGACGTTCTGGACCCGTTCGAGCCGGGTCTCCTGGATATCACGGGCAAAGATGCCCCGTTTGATGTTCAGCCGCCGGTCGGTGATCGTGTAAGTGGTCGCCATGCG
>JAENXK010000023.1 GCA_016649615.1 Thermoleophilia bacterium | reverse complement strand
GTTTCCCGCATTCCGGCACGTGCGCGCACTCCTGCTGCGATTCTAGTCGGCCGGAACCCGGGCCGCCACACTTGATCGCACAAGTAACTGACCGCCGGGTGCGGGACTTCGATTTGCCCGAAGACACCCTCGCGGGGAAAAGAGTGGAATGTCGCCGCGATCGGCGTAGATTGTGTGCATGCTCGAACGTGATCCACTTGATGAGCCGTTCATCGATCGCCAGGACGCCGGGCGGAGGCTCGCCGAACGGTTGCAGCCCCTGTCGGACGAGGATCCGGTGGTCGTCGCGCTTCCCCGAGGGGGGGTTCCGGTTGCGAAGGAGGTCGCGGCCGCACTCGGCGCTCCGCTAGAGATCCTCGCCGTTCGCAAGCTCGGCGCGCCCCAGAACCCGGAGTACGGCATAGGAGCCGTCGCCGAGGATGGCTCTTTGGTGATCGACGCCGAAGACGTGGACCAGCTCGGGATCGAGCAGAATGTGCTCGACTCGATTGTCGCCCGGGAGACCGCCGAGCTACGCCGGCGCGTCTCCGCCTATCGCGGCGACCGGGCGCCGCTCGAACTGAGCGATCGGACCGTGATCGTCGTCGACGACGGCGTCGCCACCGGTGTAACCGACACGGCGGCTCTTCGCGCGGTGCGCCGGCAGGGACCCCGGCGTCTGATTCTGGCGGTACCGGTCTGCGCTCCCGACTCGGCGGCCCGGTTACGGGCCGAGGCAGACGATGTGATCTGTCTGCTGGCACCCCGGATGCTCTACGGGGTCGGCCGGTGGTACCTGGACTTTTCACAGGTTTCCGACGAAGAAGTCGTGTCGCTGCTGAGGGAGTCTGGTGATGCCACAGCTTGACATCGAACCGATCAGCGGCGCCGCGGGAGATTTCGACGGCCTGCTCGACCTGATCGGCGAGGCGACGGTCGTCCTGATCGGCGAGGCATCGCACGGCACTCACGAGTTCTATCGCGAGCGGGCACGGCTCACCCGGCGGCTGGTCGAGGAGAAGGGATTCCGCGGGGTGGCGGTCGAGGCGGACTGGCCCGATGCCTACCGGGTCAACCGCTACGTCCTTGGCGCTCCCGAGGACGCAGACGCGGAGGAGGCGCTGCGCGGCTTCCGCCGGTTTCCGACCTGGATGTGGCGAAACGCCGAGGTGCTGGACTTCGTCGGTTGGCTGAAGACACACAACGAGCGCTGCGGGCCGGCAGACCGGGTCGGGTTCTACGGACTCGACCTCTACAGCCTCTACACCTCTATCGCCGAAGTGATCGCCTACCTCGAGCGGGTGGATCCACCCGCCGCAGATCGTGCACGGGAGCGCTATGCCTGCTTTGAGCATTTCGGCGGGGGGCAGACCTACGGGCGCGAGGTCAGCCTCGGCATCAGCGATTCCTGCCGGCGTGGCGTCGTCGATCAGCTGATCGAACTGCAGCGCCAGTCAGATTCATACCTCCGCCGCGATGGCATTGCGGCCGAGGATGAACAGTTCTACGCGGAGCAGAACGCCCGGCTGGTGGCCAGCGCCGAGGAGTACTACCGCTCCATGTTCGGCGATCCGACTTCATCGTGGAATCTCCGTGACCGCCACATGGCGGACACGCTCGCCCGGCTCAGCGGGCATATGACGCGGCACGGCGATCCGGGAAAGATCGTGGTCTGGGAACACAACTCCCACGTAGGCGACGCCCGGATGACCGAGATGGGCCGACGGGGCGAGTTGAATGTCGGGCAACTCGCCCGCGAGCGCTGGCCCGGTGAAGTTGTGCTGATCGGTTTCACCACCTACTCCGGAACAGTGACCGCAGCTTCGGCCTGGGATGCCCCGGCCGAGCGCATGCGGGTACGGCCTGCGCTGCCTGACAGCCACGAGGCGCTCTTCCACGAAACTTCCGAGCCCCGCTTCGTTCTCGACCTGTCAAGACCGGAGAATGCCGAGGCTCTGGCCCAGCCCAGGCTTGAGCGCGCAATCGGAGTGATCTACCGACCCGAGAGCGAAAGGGCGAGCCACTACTTTTCGGCCCGCCTCGCCGGGCAGTTCGACGCGGTTATCCACATCGACGAAACGCGCGCGGTCGAACCGCTCGAGCGAATGTCCGGCTGGGAGCTTGGAGAGCCCCCCGAGACCTATCCCACGGCGCTTTGAGCCTGCCGGCTATTTCACGACGCGGATCAACTTCTTGTTGACGAACTCCTCCATGCCGTAGCGGCCGAGCTCCCGGCCGAAGCCCGATCGCTTGACTCCACCGAACGGCAGCTCGGCGCCGTCGAGGCCGACCCCGTTGACGAAGACCATGCCGGTATCGAGGCTGTCCGCCACCCGTTCGGCCTGTTCGGGATCGTCAGTGAAAACGAAGGAGCCGAGTCCGAACGACGTGTCATTGGCCAACTCGATCGCCTCCTCTTCGGAGCCGACCCGGAAGACGCTGGCGATCGGTCCGAAGAACTCTTCCCGATAGGCGTCGTTGTCGGGGGAGACGTCGACCAGAACCGTGCTCTTGAAGTAGTTGTCACTCCGGCCTCCGCCGGCGACGATTTTCGCGCCCTGTTCAACCGCCCGGTCAAGCTGGTCCTGCAGGCGGTCGGCCGCCAGGGCCGACGAGAGGGGCCCCATTACTGCGTCCTCGGCCGTGGGGTCGCCGGGCTCGGCCGCGGTCATGCCGGCGGTGAACCCTTCCAGGAACTGGTCGTAGAGTTCGTCGGCCACGATGAATCGCTTGGCGGCGTTGCAGGCCTGACCGCTGTTATCGAGCCTGGCTTCTACCGCCGCGCCGACCGCCTCGTCGAGGTCTTTCGTGCCGAGCAGAATGAACGGATCCGAGCCGCCCAGTTCGAGCACGACCTTCTTCAGGTTGCGCCCGGCAATCTCGGCCACCGCGGCTCCGGCCCGCTCGGAGCCGGTCAGCGAAACACCACGGATGCGCGGATCGGCGATCACGTCGGCGACCTGGTCGTTCGTGGCGAAGATGTTCACGTAGGCCCCTTCCGGGAAGCCCGCATCCAGGTACATCGCCTGAATCGCCTCCGCGGACTCGGGGCACTGGGGCGCCGGCTTGAGCAGGACCGTATTGCCGAGGATGAGGTTCGGTCCGGCGAACCGGGCCACCTGGTAGTAGGGGAAGTTCCAGGGCATGATCCCGATCAGGGCGCCGATCGAGCATCGCCTGATTATCGCGGTGCCTTCACCGTCCAGCAGTTCAATCGGTTCGTCCTTGAGAAATTCCTCGGCGTTGTCGGCGTAGTACTCGTAGATGGCCACGCAGAAGTCCACCTCACCGAGCGCCTGCTCGACCGGCTTGCCCATCTCGCGGACGATGATCTCGGCTAGCGTTTCCCGCCGTTCGGCGTGAAGCTGGGCAACCTTCCGGATCAGGTCAGCGCGCTCGGCGACAGTTGAGCTTGATGACGAGCTGCTGTGGGCATCATCGGCGGCGGCGATGGCGGCAGAAAGCTCACCGTCGGAGATCGTCGGGTACTCCTTGACCGTCTCACCGGTGGCCGGGTTCAAAATTGCGTACTGGCTCATTTCTCTCCAATCCTCGAAAGTGTCACGGGGACTCCCGGTCCAAACCCGGGAAGCTTGTCTCAGCTTACTCGCCGGCGGCTGCATGTTCGGATGCGGAGAGTCGGCGTTAGTATCGAAGCTCAACGAGGCAACTGACGAGGAGAGCCAATTCGTGCTGACCGAGAACCAGATCTCCACCCTGAGCGCTGTCTGCGACACCGTGGTGCCGTCGATTCACCGTGACGACGACGAGTTCGGAGTCTGGGGGAGAAGCGCTATCGACCTGGGCGCCGATCAGGCTGTCCTCGAGGCAATCGAGGACATGGATCCCGAGTCCCGGGCCGGCATGGCCGAACTGCTCGACATGCTTGAACTTCAGGGGTTCCCCAGGCTGTCTCAAGCTTCGCGAGAGCAGACCCTGACCACGATGTCGCTGGCCTCCCGCGACGCCGCGGTCGGCATCGGTGCCCTCAAGGGCCTGACGCTCTTCTTCGCCTACGGCCTGCCGCCCAATCCGGCCTGGCCGCAGTTGGGCTTTTCGGGGCCGGCCTCCGCACCGCCCGACATCGAGAAGCCGATCGTTCCGTTGACGCCGGCCGACGGCGACGTGCTCGAGGCCGACGCGGTGATAGTCGGATCCGGCGCCGGTGGTGGCGTGATCGCTGGCCGACTGGCCGAGGCGGGGCTCAAGGTCATCGTGCTCGAAGCGGGCGGCTATTTCAACGAGGCCGACTTTGACCAGACCGAAGTCGGTGGCTATTCACGTTTCTATTGGCGGGGCGGGCCGACGCCTACCGCCGACATGAACATCAGTCTGCAGGCCGGAGCGATGCTCGGCGGTGGCACCGTCATCAACTGGACCAACTGCCTCGACCCCAAACCCTGGGTCCGCGAGGAGTGGGCCACCGATTACGGCCTGTCCAATCTGACTTCCCCGGAATTCGAGGCCCACGTTCAATCGATCAGACAGCGCCTCGGAGTAAATGACCAGTGTTCGGAGCTGAACCCCGGCCAGCAGTCCTGGCGGGATGGCGCGGAGCGGCTCGGCTGGTCCTGGGAGACCGTCGAGCGCAACTGGGACCCGGATCTGCATGATCCGGTCATGGCCGGCTACATGGGCTGGGGGGACCAGTCCGGAGCCAAGCAGTCGACGCTGAAGACCTACTTGCAGGATGCGGTAGACAACGGCGCAGACGTGATCGTCAACTGCTTCGCCGAGCGGGTGCTGGTCGAGGAGGGCCGTGCGGTCGGGGTCAGCGCGCGAATCGGAGACGCCGGCATAACCGTGCGGGCTCCGCAGGTCGTCATTGCGGCCGGGGCCCTGGAGTCACCGGCACTGCTGCTGCGCTCCGGGATCGGTGGTCCGGCGACCGGCGACTACCTGCGGCTGCACCCGTGTACCAGCGTCTTCGCCGACTATGGCACCGACCAGAAATCCTGGTGGGGGCCCCCGCATGCCGGCATCGTCGATGAGTTTTCCCCCGGTGTCGATGATGACGGCTATGGCTTCCTGATCGAAGGCGCCCAGTACACGACCGGGCTGGCCGCCTCGGCGATCCCGTTCACGACCGCCGCCGAGCACAAGGCCGCGCTTGCCGACTTCAAGAATTCGACCTCGACCATCGGTCTGATCCGCGATTTCGGACACGGTCGGGTGGTGATTGATGAAAACGGCCAGGCACAGCCTCTGTACAGCCTGAGCGAACCACGGGACGTCGCGACCAGCCGGCGGGCGCTCGAATCGCAGATCAGGCTGCACGAAGCCTCCGGAGCCAGGCGCATCTACGTCCTGGCCGAGGGACTGCCGGTCTGGCGGGTGGGCGACGACGTTGACGCGTTTGTCGCCCGCAGCGCCCGGATCCCGTTGCGGGCCGGCGGAGCTCGGCTATTTTCCGCCCACCAGATGGGTACCTGCCGCATGGGCGAGGACCCGGAAACGAGTGTGGCCGACCCCCGCGGTGAACTCCATTACACGCCGGGAGTCTGGATCGGGGACGGTTCCGCCTTCCCGACTTCGTCCGGCACCAATCCGATGATCACGATCATGTCGCTGGCGTCACGCACCGCCGAGCAGATCATTGATGCGGCCGGAATCGACAGAGCGCAAGCCAACCCCGAGACGGAGGCCATTTCATGACTACAGCTGCGACCGACTCAAAGACATCCAGCCTCTATATCGACGGCGCCTGGACCGACCCCGACTCCGTCGAGACGATCGATGTGATCAATGCTGCGACCGAGGAGGTCATGGGCCAGGTCCCGGCCGGGACGGCGGCAGATGTCGACGCCGCCGTGGGGGCTGCCAACGCGGCGCTCGGACCCTGGAGCGCACTGGCACCTGCTGATCGGGCCGAGATGTGCACGGCGATCGGATCACGTCTTCAGGATCGGGCGGAGGAGATCGCGGGACTGGTGTCGCAGGAACTCGGCTCCCCGATCACCGAGGCCATGTTGATCCAGGCCGGCCTGCCGGCGATCACCTTCACCTCGATGGAACATCTATACGAGCACCTGCCCTGGGAGCAGACCCTCGGCAACTCGCTGATCCTGCGCGAGCCGGTCGGAACGGTGGGGGCGATCACCCCCTGGAACTACCCTCTGCACCAGATTTCGGCGAAGGTCGCCCCGGCGATGCTCGCCGGCTGCACCGTCGTTGTCAAGCCGAGCGAGGTGACCCCGCTCAACTCCTACATCCTGGCCGAGATCATCGATGAAATCGGCGTGCCCGCGGGAGTCTTCAACCTGGTTACCGGCACCGGGCCGGTAGTGGGGGAGGCCCTGGCGTCGCACCCCGGCATCGACCTGGTGTCGTTCACCGGATCTACCCGCGCCGGCAAGCGGGTCAGCGAGCTGGCGTCGGCCACGGTCAAGCCGGTCACTCTCGAGCTGGGCGGTAAATCGGCCAACGTGATTCTCGAGGATGCCGACTTCGAGGCCGCGGTCGTCGACGGACTCAAGAAGTGCTTCATCAACGGCGGCCAGACCTGCTCCGCCCTGACCCGGATGATCGTGCCGAAGTCGGCGATGCCGGCGGTCGAGGCGATCGCCGGGGCAGCGGTGCCGGAGTTCAGGGTGGGTGATCCGTCCTCTCCGGATACGGTGATCGGTCCGATGGTCTCGGCGGCTCATCGCGACCGCGTGCAGGCTTACATCCGCAAGGGCGTCGAGGAGGGCGCAAGGCTGGTGTGCGGCGGCGACGGCGCGCCGGAGGGCTCTGACCGGGGCTATTTCGTCAAGCCGACCGTGTTCTCAGGCGTGACGCCGGGCATGGTGATCGCCCAGGAAGAGATCTTCGGTCCGGTCCTGGCGATCATGGGCTACGAAGATGAGGAAGACGCGATCAACCTGGCCAACGCGACCAGCTACGGCCTTGCCGGCGGCGTCTGGTCGGGTGACGAGGAGCGGGCAAAGCGGGTGGCCCGTCGCATGGACACCGGACAGGTCGAGATCAACGGCGGGGTCTTCAACCCGCTGGCGCCGTTCGGCGGTCGCAAGATGTCCGGCCACGGTCGCGAGCTGGGCCCCTACGGCGTCGACGACTTTCTCACCCTGAAGTCACTGCAGCTCTGATCCCCGGCACGCCGCCCGCCAAGCGGATCGTGCCCGCTACCACTCGCGGCCGTCACCCTCGATCCGCTTCACGCCATCGTTGATTCCGGCGATGACCTGTTCCCGCACCCGGAGTTTGGTTTCCGCATGAGCCGGATGCTTGACCTCGGCCAGTTGGCCGGCGGCCTCTACGGCGGCACCCGGAAGATCTGCCGCAGGCACCATTTCGTCGAGGAAGCCGGCGTCAAGCGCCTCGTCGGGTCCGAGCAGCACTCCGGTTACCGCGCAGCGGTCGAAATACGGACGGGCCAACCGGTGCCGGGCGATCTCGATACCGAACCACGGCATGGTCAGGCCGATGGCAACTTCATTGAGGCCGATCTTGAGATCCCCGGACACACCGATCCGGTAGTCGGCCGAAAGCAGCAGGAACCCTCCCATCGCCATGGCGTGGCCGTTGCAGGCAAGGATCACGGGCCGGGGAAAGGAGAGCATCCGGGCGGCCAGGTTCGCCCCGGCGACCAGCATCGGAGGCCATCCTTCGCCCTCTGTCTTGAGATCGAACCCGGCCGAGAAGACACCTTCCCTTCCGGTCAGGATCACCGCATCGGCCCCGTCGTCCTCGGCGCGATCAAAACCTGCGGCGACGGATCGGATCATTTCCGGAGATAGCGCGTTGACCTTTCCGTCGTCCATGGTGATAGTCGCGACAGAACCCGAAAGGTTGTAGGTCGATCGATCGGCCATGCCGGGAGATTAACCGACAGCGGCCGGGAATCCGCCGACGGCTTGGGCGGCGATGGGCCAGACCCTATCCGTGAACGGGATCAAGCGCGATTCAGCCGACGACTCTGGTTTGACCTTCTGCGCTGATAGCGGCTTTGCTGTCACGGGTGCGGATCAGGGCCAGCGTCAGGATTCCACCGAGAAGGGCGAATCCTGCGCCGATCAGGAAGGCCAATTGAAAGCCGTCGGTGAGAGCCCCGGGCAGCGCCCGGGCGCCCTCTGCTGCGCTCATCACGCTTTCGGTTTTTGACGCCGCGATCGATGAGAGGACCGCCAGGCCGAGTGCGCCCCCGATCTGCTGGGCGCTGTTGATCAGTCCCGAAGTGAGGCCGACCTCGTCTTCGCGCACCATTGATGTGCCCCCGACGGTCGCTCCGGGGAAGGCCAGCCCGAGTCCGAGGCCGGCAACCATCGAGGGGCCCAGTACGTCGCCGACAAAGCTGCCGTCGACGTTGATCCGGGAAAACCAGAAGAGCCCGATCGCCGCGCAGAACATTCCGGCTGCCAGCACCGGCTTGAAGCCGATCCGGTTGGCCACCTCCGAGCCGGCCGCCGCACCGAGGATGATCATGGCCGAGAGTGGCAGGTAGCTCAGGCCGGCTTTGACTGGGTCCCAGCCCAGTACCTGCTGGGTATAGAGGGCGACGAAGAAGAACATCGAATAGAGCGCGGCGGCGAGCAGCAGACCGACCAGATAGGAGCCGTTCCGGGTCCGCGAACCGAAGATTCCGAACGGGACCAGCGGGTAGGCCGCCCGGGATTCGATGACCAGGAACAGGCCGATCAGCGCGACGGCTCCCACGATAAGTCCGAGCGTCTCGGTCGAACCCCAGCCGGCTTCGGCGGCGTTGACCAGCGCGTAGACCAGAAGCGAAAGTCCGGCGGTTATCGTGACCGCGCCAGGGATGTCGAAGTCCCTGTGCCCTTCGCCCTTGAGGCTCTCGGGCACTATGCGCAGGACCATCGGCAGGACCATGAGAACGACCGGCACGTTGACCAGGAAGACCCAGCGCCAGCTCAGGTATTCAGTCAGGATGCCGCCCAGCAGTACGCCGACAGCACCACCGGCACCGGCCACCGCGCCCCAGACGCCGAGAGCCTTGTTGCGTTCCTTGCCTTCGGCAAAGATCGAAGTGAGGATCGCCAGGGCGGCGGGGGAGAGCAGCGCCGCGCCGAGGCCCTGGACTGCGCGGGAGACGATAAGCATCGTTTCGCTTTGCGCGAGACCTGCAGTGAGCGAAGCGATCGCGAAGACCACCAGTCCGGTCATGAAGATCTTGCGTCGGCCGATCAGGTCGGCCATGCGTCCACCCAGCAGCAGGAACCCACCGAAGGTCAGAACATAGGAGTTGACCACCCAGGAAAGATCGGACTGCTCGATGTCCAGGGCCGACCCGATCGAGGGCAGGGCCACGTTGGTGATCGAGGCGTCGAGTACGACCAGAAACTGGGCGGCGGCGAGCAGGAGCAGGATCTCCAGCTTCTTCCGGTCCATCCCCGACGGGGCGGTTTCAGCTGAATGGCTCGGATTCGGATCAGTCAGAGACGCCTTTCGCGGTCTGGAGGCAAGGGGGGTGGGGGACAGGGAGACCTGGATGCCCGGCTTCCGGGGGCGGACGATAGTGCCGTCACCGTTTTGAAGGCCGATCGCCTCGAAGTAAGTCGATGCGGGCCCTGAAGGTGAGATTGACTTGACAAACGAACATTCGCGATATATCGTGATAGTCGTTAGTAAGAACAGATGAAAGGAGCACCAGATGTACGGTGCAAGTATTGAAGTGCCACACGGATGTGGTCGAACAGGCAATTACCAGCGCGGGGAGCGGAGTTTCTTCCCCGGATTTCTCTTCAGAATGAGCGCAGGGGACAGCCAGGACCGGGACCCCGGACCTCGCGGCCGCGGTCGACGGGGACCCCGCCATGGCGGCGGACGCAGAGGACGGCGGGCCCGTCGCGGCGACATTCGCCAGGCGATCCTCCTTCTCCTGGCCGAGGAGCCGCGCAACGGCTACCGCCTGATGCAGGAAGTCGAAGAACGCAGCGGCGGAATCTGGCGTCCGAGCCCCGGTTCGGTCTACCCGGCGCTTTCGCAACTGGAAGACGAAGGCCTCGTCAGCGCCACCGAACAGGATGGACGCAAGGCGTTCACTCTGACCGAGGGTGGAATAGCTCACGTCGAGGCCAATCGAGAGAAAATGGGCATCCCATGGGAGACCGTCCGCGAAGGTGCATCGTCCGAACTCGACGAGCTTCGTCTCGCCTCCCGGGCACTGGCGATGGCGGCGAAGCAGGTCGCTCAGACCGGCAGCGCCGAACAGCTGACCGGTGCCAGGGCGATCATCGACCAGGCCCGCCGCAACCTCTACCGCATTCTGGCCGGCGACCCGCCGGCCGACGGAGAGTCGGACGAGAAGGCCTAACCCGCAGTCAGGACCGAAACGGCCGGGGGCGAATCGCATGGCGGTTCGCCCCCTTTTGTTCGGCGGTCCTCCTTGAACGATTTCCGGGCGCGTAGGATCGGTGCATGTGCAGAAATATCCGAACCCTTTACAACTTTGATCCTCCCGCCGACGAGTCCGAGATCGAGGCGGCCGCGCTCCAGTACGTTCGCAAGATCAGCGGCTTCAACAAGCCCTCAGAAGCAAATGCGGAGGCCTTCGACGAGGCCGTCGCCCAGGTGGCCGAGATCTCGTCGCAACTGCTCGACCGTCTGGTTACCACGGCCGCCCCGAAAAACCGCGAAGTCGAGGCGGCCAAGCGCCGGGCGCGGGCCGAGCAGCGATTCGCCGCGTAATCCGTCGAGGAATTGCGGGCCACCGGCCGAGCCAACGCCGGCCGGCAGAGATGGCCCTAGTGCTCGTGATGTAGGCCGGGCGTCGGCCGTCCGACGCGCTTTCTCGAACAGGATTCCGGGCTCGGATCCCCCGCATCGAGCAGCGCAGTACCTGAAGGCCTGCCTTTCTTGCCGCACCGGACGATGATGTCGCGGACCCGGTCGAGCGCGTTGATCCAGTCGCCGCCTCCTCCTCCGTAGAAGGCATCCCGCCCGGGCTGGCCGAGAAGCGAATTGGCCCGGCCGTCACCAATCAGCACGTCATTGTCGAACGAGCCTTCGATGTCTTCGTTCGAGCGGCTCAGTCTCACCGGATCACAACCCTTAACCGCGTCGATCCAGGCCCTGCCGCGCGGCAGGGAGATGAACAGCCGTCCCGGGTGAGCCTGGGTCTCGGCGAACGATGCGTTGTCGCGCCCGGGTCCGCCGACCAGGGCCCCGCCGGCACAGCCTCCGCCGGCCGCCAGAAGGTCGCCATCGGGGCCGCCATACAGCCAGGTCGGCCCGGGAAGTCCGCCGATCAGGCCGTCTTCGCCGCGGCCACCATGGACCCGGTCCGACCCGCGGCCAGACTCGATCAGATCATCCTCGGGGCCGCCGCGGAGTAGATCGTTGCCTCCTCCGCCCGCGACCCGCACCTGTCCGACCCCATCCAGCGAGCCCCGGACCCGGAATCTGTCTTTTCCCGGGCCGAGGTCGGCGATCAGCCAGCGGGCGGGGCCATCGAGTGCGCAGTATGCCCTGGTCACATCCTCATTCCTCCTGGCGCAGCCGTGACCTGGGGAAATCCTGTCTGCCCCCGCGATGTCAAATGTGTTTGTCTCCGGTTCAAAACCGACCGTGACCCTGTCGGGCCCGGACCCGCCGACGAACGCCAGTCCGCCCCCGCCCAGGGGGGTAGGGTCGACCTCGACATAGGCAGAGGCCCCCGTGCTCTTTTCGCGACCGCAGGAGCGACGGACCGGGCCGCCCCTGCAGGTGTCGGATCCCTGCCCGCCGAGCAGCGTGTCGCGCCCACCGGATCCGTTCAGGGTGTCGTCGCCTGCTCCACCGTCGATCAGGTTGGCCCGGTGGTCGCCGATCAGCTTGTCGCCGAGCGGCGAGCCGTCGATCCCCTCGAAGCGAAAGAGGCGGTCCCTTCCGTCTCCGCGCGCCTTGCCGGCCGGCAGCGAAACGAATACCCCGAAGGCCCTTGCGGTGCCAAACGCGGCGATGTCACCGTTGCCGGAGCCCCCGTCCATCCGGTCCCAGCCATAGTCACCGTGCACGTAGTCGTTGTCTCCACTTCCCCCGCTCACCAGGTCGATGCCGAGATTTCCGGCTACCTCGTCACCGTCTCCGCTGCCGCCGGTCACCTGATCGTCGCCGAGATCGCCGTAGGCGCGATCCCCGTCACCCGGGCCGCCGTCGACGATGTCGTTGTTGCGCCCGCCGCGGACCAGGTCGGTGCCGGCGCCCCCGCAGATCACATCGTTGCCTCGTTCGGCACTGAGCGTGTCATTTCCGGGACCGGCCCAGATCACGTCCCGGCCAACCGACCCGACCAGCACGTCATCGCCGTCAGTTCCGACTATCGTCGCCTGCTGGCCCCGGCAGAAACGTAAATCCGACCCGCCGAGAGCAACCGGCGCCAGCGCCGATACAAAAAGCAGCAGCCCGGCCGCTAGTGCTGTTCTCCAATACATGACGGCCATCGTAGAGGTCGGCAGCTGGCCAGACACGTCTGTCGCCCGGGCCGGGTCCGCTACGTTCACGGGGTGGCCAGGCTTGAGACAGACCGTGGACCCGGATGAAGCGATGACAGAAGAAGGCGGGCCGGACAGCCTGTCGGTCGTCTGCTTCGAGTCGCTCGAAGCATGGCGGGGGTGGCTGGAAGAAAACCACGCGTCAGCCGAGGGGGTGTGGCTGAAGATCGCCAAGAAATCGTCGGGCCTGGCGACCGTGACCTTCAGCGGGGCGCTTGACGGGGCGCTCTGTTTCGGTTGGGTGGATAACAGGAAGCAGGGCTACGACGAGGATTGGTACCTGTTGCGGTTTGCCCCGAGAAAGGAACCAAGCAACTGGCCACGCATCAACCGTGAGAGGGCAGAACGGCTGATCGCAGACGGACAGATGCAGTCGGCCGGTCTACGGGCGATCGAGCGGGCCAGACGGGACGCTGACCCCGACCAGCACGGGGATGCACCGAACCGGTGAATCACGGTACTTCGCCGCTCGCTCCGCTCGCCCTCGCCTTCCGCGTGTTTCATGCGGCAGTCTCGGTACTGTTTCTTCTGGCGATCGGTTGCGTGTGGTGGTGCGTGGTGACCGGAAAGCGGGGAAGACTGCTTCGGGTCGCCGTCGGCTCGCTGCTCGCGGAAGGTGCCGCTGTGGCCGCCAACCGGGGCGACTGCCCACTCGGCTGTCTTCAGCAACGGGCGGGTGACCCGGTCCCGCTGTTCGAGCTGGCTCTCCCTCCACGATCGGCCAAGCTGGCGGTTCCGGTGCTGGGTCTTGTCGTTTCGGCGGGCATTCTGCTTTTGGCAGGCGGCCGGCGCGGCAGGCAGGCGCGATGGGTGTTGAACTGGGAAACGGGAGTGACCCGTGAACCGTCCCGTTTTACTCGGGATCGACCGAGTCCACGAACAGGTCGACCCCCAGGTCGGCGCCCGCGCCATCCGCGGCATAAGGCGTGAAGTCGGTCACGCCGGCCGACTTCAACACGTCTTCGCAGAGCAGAGCCTGACCGGTGAACTCCCGGCTGTCCCTGGTCAGCACGTTGTAGGCCGCGTCGGCGTAGACCGCCGGCGTGCGTGCCATCTTCATCGCCGCATCCCCGCCGAGCAGGTTCTGGACGGCGGCAGTCGCGACCAGGGTCCGCGGCCAGAGCGCGTTGGAGGCGACCCCGTCCTCTCGCAGTTCCTCGGCTAGTCCGAGAGCGACGAGCGTCATCCCGTACTTGGCGATGGTGTAGCCGGTGTGCGGGGCCAGCCAGCGGGGCTCGAGGGTAATCGGCGGTGAAAGGGTGAGCACATGGCCGTTATCGCTATGCCTCAGGTGGGGGAGACAGGCCTTGCTCAGGGCGAATGACCCGCGCACGTTGATGTCCTGCATCAGGTCGTAGGCCTTCATGCTGATCTCATCGGGACCGGCCAGGTTGATCGCGCTGGCGTTGTTGACGCAGATGTCGACGCCGCCGAAGCGCTCCACGGTCTGCGCCACCGCCGAGGCGATGTCTTCGTCGTTTCGCACGTCCCCGACGATCGGCAGGGCGGACCCGCCTGCGTCTTCGATCTCCTGCGCCGCCGTGTAGATGGTTCCCTCCAGTTTGGGGTGGGGCTCGGCGGTCTTGGCGAGCAGGGCGACGCCGGCGCCATCGGCCGCGGCGCGCAGAGCAATCGCCAGGCCGATACCGCGGCTGCCGCCGGAGATCACCATGGTCTTGCCGGACAGGTCTCTGGACTTCTCATCGCTTGTCATCACGACCAATGCTACGACCGGAGGGACGGGTTCGCCCTTTCCGTGGCGGCCGCTATGGTCTCGAGCTGATGCCAGAGAATGAACTTTCGATTCTTCTGAGCGAGATGCGTCCGGAAAAACGGCCCGGCAGATTCGTATTCGTCGAGCTGCCCGAGGAAGGCATTCCGGGCGTTGAGATGCCGGCGACGGTCCACGAACCGGAGGGCGTGAGCGCCGTCCTGAAGGAGGCCGACGCCGACCGCCACGGCCTTTCCTACGACTTCGTGGCGGGTTGGATCACCCTTCGCGTTGAGTCTTCGCTCTCCGCGGTCGGCCTCACTGCGGCCGTGAGTTCGTGCCTGTCGGAGGAGGGGATCAGCTGCAACGTCATCGCCGGCCTGCATCACGACCATCTGCTGGTACCGATTGAACGGGTCGATGAGGCGGTCCGGGCGCTCGAGGACTTGGCCGCGGGGTGAGGCGGCCGGCTTTCGATCGGCCTTTGCGCCGTTCGGGGGTCCCCCTACCAGCGTGACCTGGGTAGGGGAGGCGCGGCAGGCACGATGCTTGAGCGACGGGGCCGGTTTCCGACGACCGCCGACGACCGGTCGGGCCGGTCAGGGCCCAGCGGCTCTGTTTCGGAAATTCACCGGGATCTGGGAGGGAATCCTCGTCAGCAGCGACTTCTACGCCGGCTGTCCGGTCGTCGCCGTAGCCGTCGCCTCGACGGAAGACAGCGGGGAGCTTGTCCAGGAGACCGCGAAGATCTTTGATCGACGGAGAGACGCATTGACGTCAGCGTTCGAAGAGGAGGGCTTCGGGCATTCCGACGCGGCTGAACTCGGCACGATGTCAGTCGCCTCGCTGGAGGGTGCCGTAGTTCTCTGCCGATCCCTCAGGTCGATCGAGCCCCTGAAAGAGGTCTCGGCTCAGCTGGAGTACCTGATCGACAGCCGGCGGCCGGTTTCGAGCGGGCAAGCCGCCTGATCCCGCCCCGGCGTTCCGATTCCTCAAGCCGGGATCCGGTCCGACATCACGACCGGCGTGCCATTTTTCGGAGAGAGGGTGATGTTGCGGTGGCCGATCCGCTGCGGCTCCGGTTCGGCCAGGCGGAGGTCGCAGCGGGTCAGGACCTCGGTCAGCACGACCCGCATCTCGAATTCGGCAAAGGCTGCTCCGAGGCAGCGCCGGACACCGCCACCGAACGGGATCCACGAGTAGGTTTCCGGCGGATCATCGAGAAATCGCTCCGGCTTGAAGGCAAACGGATCCGGGAACGAGTCGGCGCGGGTGTGGGCCATCCAGATTGAGGGTGCGACGTTGTCACCGGCCTCAAAGCGGACTCCATCGACCTCGAGCGGCGCGTCGAGGATGCGGCCGGCCACCGGAATCACCGGGCGAAGGCGAAGCGACTCGGTGATCGTCGCTCGCAGGTACTCGTCACCGCCATCGGCCATTTCGGCCTTCAGATGCGAAAGCACCCGGGGGTCCCGCAGGACCAGGTCGAAGGTCCAGGCCAGCGCGGTGGCCGTGGTCTCATGGCCGGCAACCAGCAAGGTCATCAGCTGGTCGCGCAGTTCCGCGTCATCCATCCGTTCGCCGTCGTCGAATTCTGCGGCGATCAGCATCGAGAGGATGTCTGTGCGCTCCTCGAGTCCCGGATCGAGCCGGCGTTCGGCGATCAGGCCGGCCAGCTCGGCGTCGACCTGGTCGAGCATCTGCGCCAGACCCGGCGGTCCGGCCCGCCTGCCGAGGCGCCCGGCGATCAGGCTGAGCATCTGCCATCCGGGAGAGGCCGAATTTTCGAGCGTCTTGCCCAGCAGGGTTCGCAGGCGAGTCAGCCGCTCATCCTCGGTAACCCCGAACACCGCACGCAGGATCACCTCGAGGGTCACAGCTTGCATACGCGGGTGAATCGGAAATGCGCTGTCGATCGGCCAGGGTTCGATCTCCCGGTCTATCGCCTCCTGCATGATCTGCTGATAAGAGCGCATCCGCTCACCGTGGAAGGCCGGCAGCATCAGCTTCCGGCGGGCGAGATGCTCTTCGCCGTCAAGCAGGATTACCGACTTGCGGCCCAGGATCGGCTCGAGCACCGCGCGGCGTGATGCCGGCAGTGAGTTGGCCGGGTTCGAGTAAACGGCCTTGACCAGCTCGGGGTCCGAGACGATAACCATCGGCGCCTTGAAGCCGACGAAACTGACACTGAAGGCCTCGCCGTACTCACGCCTTGCCTGCTGGATGAACGAGACCGGCCTGGCGACCCAGCGCAAGGTCTGCAGAGCGGGCGGTGCGGTCGGACCGGGGGGCAAGGTCATCACCGACATCATCCACCATCGTGCTGGACCTGCACCGCAGATCACTCTGGCAGTCGAGACCGGTTCAGCTGCCAGTTTGCTCTCGAGCTGCCCGGCCTCGTCGAGTCGACCGGGATATCCACGGGTCGTTCTGGTCTGTGACGACAGGCTTTGACGGCAGACCACGCCCCGCAGGTCGGTCAGGTGGCGACTTCTGAGCGAGAGTAAAGGCGTCTTTTCAGGGCCAGGGCGACGTACACGAGGCCCACCAGCACCGGGACCTCGATCAGCGGACCGACGACGCCGGCCAGGGCCTCACCGGAGGACGCGCCGAATACTCCGATCGCGACGGCGATCGCCAACTCGAAGTTGTTGGATGCCGCGGTTAAGGCGAGAGTCGCGGTGCGCTCATATCCGAGCTTCAACGCGTAGCCGCTCCAGAACGAAACCCCGAACATCAGGAGGAAGTACGCAAGGAGGGGGAGGGCGATTCGAGCCACATCGAGGGGTTCGTCGGTGATCGCCTCTCCCTGAATCGCGAAGAGCAGGACGATCGTAAAAAGCAGGCCGTATAACGCGAACGGGCTGATTCTCGGCAGGAAAGTCTCCGTGTACCACTGCTCACCGCGCCGCCGGATCCCGATCAGGCGGGTGAGGTAGCCCGCGAGCAGCGGTATGCCGAGGAAGATCAGGGTCGTACGCGCCACCTCCCAGATCGACACTTCGAAACCCTGGCTGTCCAGCCCGAGCCATCCCGGCAGGACGGAGAGATAGAACCAGCCGAGCAGGCTGTAGGCGACGATCTGGAAAAGTGAGTTGATCGCGACGAGTAGTGCCGTAGCTTCACGGTCGGCGCAGGCGAGATCGCTCCAGATCAGCACCATCGCGATGCAGCGGGCGAGTCCCACGATGATCAGACCGGTCCGGAACTCGGGCTGGTCCGGAAGAAATATCCAGGCCAGCGCGAACATCAGCAACGGCCCGACCACCCAGTTGAGGAACAACGAGCTCACCAGGAGTTTGCGCTCGCCCTTCAGGTGACCGAGTTCGTCGTACCTGACCTTTGCAAGGACCGGGTACATCATGAGCATCAGTCCGAGGGCGATCGGCAACGAGATAGTCCCGATTCGAAGGGAATCCAGGGCTTCTTCCAAGCCGGGAATCAGGGAGCCGAATGCCAGCCCACCGACCATGGCCAGGCCGATCCAAAGCGGCAGAAAGCGGTCCAGGGTCGAGAGCCGGTTCACGAAGCGTTTTGCGCCAGTTCGGCCAGCAGGCGGACAACGCGCAACTCTATCTCGTTCCTCGTTTCCCTCACAGCCGCAATTTCCTGGTCGGCCGGATCCTCGAGTTCCCAGTCGATGTAGCGCGTGCCGGGAACGTAGGGGCACTTGTCATCGCAGCCCATGGTCACGACCACATCCGCCCACTCGGCGAGTTCCATCGACAGTTCCTCCGGCGTGCGCTCTGACAGGTCGAAGCCGGCCTCGGTCATCGCTTCGACGACCACAGGATGCATTCCCGGAGCGGGGGAGGTACCGGCAGACCTGCTCTGGTGCCCGGCTTCGTCAGTGAGCCGGTTGAAGTAGGCCTCGCTCATTTGGGAGCGGCCCGCGTTCTGGAGGCATACGAAGAGAACCTTGCTCATCGCTGCCTCGAGGAGGGGCCTGTGTCCGAGCTGAATTCCATAGATATTCACCGTATCAATTGACAAACATCAATGGAACTGATTTGATGTTTTTCGATGAGTCCGGAAATGACCCTCACCCCGAAGCGGAAAAGCCCGAACGGGCAGCCCTGCTGCAAGCCGGTCGTCTATCCCGACGTCGAGCCGGCAGAGGCCGAGCGAGTGGCCAGGATTGCCAAAGCTCTCGGCGACCCGATTCGTCTGACCCTGGTCGATGTCCTGAGGAAGCACGCAGGCAAGGTCTGCGTGTGCGAGCTGGTCCCTCTGTTCGATGTGAGCCAGTCGACGCTCTCACACCACCTGAAGAAGCTTCGTGACGCCGGCATCGTCGATTCGGAGCGGCAGGGTCTCTGGGCCTACTACTACGTAAACCCTGAAGAACTCAAGGAGCTGAGCGGATGGCTGAACTAGAAAACGTGAGCAACTGTTGCGCCCCCGAAGCTCAGGAGAGCTGCTGTGAGCCGGAGGCAAAGAAAGATTGCTGTGGAGACGGCACAGGCTGTGGATTTGAGGCGGACAAGGGACGGATGCGGAGCGGACAGGAAGTGAAGGAGGAGGTTCGCGAACGCTACGCTGCGGCGGCGGTTCAAGCAGGTGCGCGCGACGCTTCCTGCTGCGGGAATGACACGGTGATCACGGAAGACCAGCGTGCCGTATTCGGCTCGGACCTCTACGAAGACGACGACCGGGACGAGTTGCCCGAGGCCGCCCGGCTTGCCTCGCTCGGTTGCGGAAACCCGACCGCGGTCGCCGAGCTATCTGAAGGGCAGACCGTTCTGGACCTCGGTTCGGGAGGAGGCATCGATGTGCTGCTCTCCGCTCGCCGGGTCGGACCCACCGGCAAGGCATACGGCCTCGACATGACTGACGAAATGCTAGAGCTTGCGAGGAACAACCAGCGCGAAGCCGGCGTGGCGAACGTTGAGTTCCTGCTTGGCGAGATCGAACATATCCCGCTTCCGGATTCTTCTGTCGACGTCGTGATCTCCAACTGCGTGATCAATCTCTCCGGGGACAAACCGCAGGTGCTGCGAGAAGCAGCCCGGGTGCTGCGCCCAGGCGGACGCTTCGCAGTCACCGACGTCATCGCCGATCCCGACATGAGCGACGAAACTCGCGCCGACATGCAGCAGTGGACCGGCTGCATCGCCGGCGCGATGACTCGAGATGAATTCGAGACCGTCCTGGCCGACGCCGGATTCGGGGACATCGAGATCCAGGAGACCCACCGGGTCCATGATCAGGCGGCGTCTGCGATCGTCAGGGCAAGCCTGCCTTCGTAGCCGAACGGAAGCCTCGTGCGGCGATGCCTGCTCACGATCCCGCGCCTTGAACACTCAGGATCAAACCAGGTCTGGGTCCCGGACGTTGCTCATGCAGTGACCCAGGGGTTCTTCTTTCCGTTCGAGGTGAGCGTGGAGAGTTCTGCGACCTTCAGCATTCCACCAGTCGGATGCACCTGCAACGCACCTGGGGTTGCAGGTCGGTGACGCGGATCCGGTTCACGCGAAGGTGCGGGTCAAGGCGAAGAAGAAGGCGCGATCAGCACGGAAGAGCGCTTGCGGGCTCCAACGAGCGCGCCCCGTTCCAGGCGGCTGAGCGGGACCCGCACTGAGCGGGGGGAGCGGAAGCGGGTAAGTGTGTTGTTGTAAGAGACCAGCTTCGACTCGACCCGGCGGAAGGCCGGCGGCAGGATACGGCCCGCGTTGCGGTCGGCGGCATGACGGGAACC
Organism: Thermoleophilia bacterium; assembly: GCA_016649615.1. Taxonomy (GTDB): domain Bacteria; phylum Actinomycetota; class Thermoleophilia; order Solirubrobacterales; family 70-9; genus 67-14. The sequence goes on along the minus strand of JAENXK010000023.1, from coordinate 2,064 downwards.
GATCAGGACGATCTCGCGCAGCGGCGGCAGCGAGTTCTTGGCGAAGCGGGAGTCGAGGTAGTAGCGGAGCGGCTGGTTGTTGGCGTAGCGGGCCGTCACCACAGCTACGTCGGGCCCAAAGCTGCCGACTTCGGCCGCGGCGTTGCGCAGATCCTCGCGCTGCAGGCGGGGGAGTCGGTTGATCTCGAGCGTGTAGACCAGCGAACAGAGGCAGAACGAGGCTCCGAGCACCAGGCCCAGCCGCCCAGCTCGCCTGACCCCGAATCCGGCGCCAAGCAGGATCAATAGCGGCACGAACGCCGGCAGCACGTTGCGTCCGTTGAAGTAGTCCGAACCAAGCAGTCCGAGGATGAACGGCAGGGCCAGCCCGCCGCCGCCGACCAGCGCCGCGATTCGGGCGCCACGGCGCTCGTCGGGGTCGCTGCGCCAGAGCAGGAGCGCCAGGGCGGCGAGGGCAAGCGCCGCAGGGATGAAGAGCGGAATCAGCCCGGGCTGGCGGATGCCGTGTTCGTTGCCGTTGTCGCTGCCGACGAGCTTCGCCCCGACCCGTTCGAGTCGTTCGCCCACCGGCTGATCTGCGATCCAGCTCGCGTGGGCGTTTTCGGCCTGATGCAGGGCGATCGGCGCGAGCAGTGCGCCGGCGGCAGCGATCATGAGCACCGCGACGGCGACCGCGCGGCGGTTGCGCCCGTTCAGCAGCAGCGCCCCCTCCGCGACGATGACGAAGGCGGCGAAGTAGTGGGCGGTGATCGCGAGCGCCGAGAAGACTGCCCACCAGGCCAGATCACGGCGGGCACCGGACCGCCGCGCGCGGGCGAAGAAGAGAAAAGAGAGAGCGGCCAGCAGGACGAGCAACGCATAGACGCGGGCATCCTGCGAGAACCAGATCAGGACCGGGCTGACGGCAACTATTGCGGCGACCAGGAGGCCGGCGCGCCGCGGCAGCGGCAGCGCCACCGCTCCCAGGTAGGCAACGAGGATCGTGCCGGTTCCGGCCAGCGCCGAGAGCGAGCGCAGCCAGACCTCGCCGGTGCCGAAGGGCAGCGCCCAGAACCAGGCGACAAAGTAATAGAGGGGCGGGGTCGACTCGCTGTCAGGGATCGTCGAGAGGGTGTCGAAGAGACTCGCCTGCAGTATTCTGCCGACGGTCACGGCCTCGTCGTAGCGGTAACTCTGCAGGTCCAGAGTGGAGAACCTCAGGACTGCCCCGAGCACAATCAACCCGGCCAGCACCACTACATGTGGTGAACCGGCAAGCCGGCGGAAGATGTGCTTCACCGCCAGAACGTTACCAGTGCCCAATTCCTCATATTCCCATTCACTGGATCAACGTCACACCCAGTTCACGCGTGCAGCCAATACGGCCACACCATCGTCGGCTGACCACACCCGAGTTTACATAACCGACATTATCGCGCATAGGAAAAGACGAGACGGGCCGGTTGATAGGGTTATCCCCCGGTACTGACTTGCTTCTTCTGTGGCCCCTCATCACCCGGCAGGAACTCTCACCATGAGTACCCCGTGCACCCTTCATGCCTTCACGGCGGGTAAGGCATTGGCCTTCCGGGACGGGTACCGGATCGGGTATATCATCGGTGCGATCGAGCGCCGACTCGGCAGTCTTCAGGAGCTGGCGCCCGAGTGAATCCAGTACTCAACGCGACCGACGCGACCGAGCTTCTTGCCGCGTCCCGGCGCCGCACACTCGACCTGGTCGAGCATGTGTCGACCGCCGACCTTGAGCGTGTATTGAGCGAGCCGATGTCACCACTCGTGTGGGACCTGGCTCATATCGCCTCCTATGAAGACCTCTGGCTGGCCCACCGTTACGGTGGGCTTTCGCTTCTCCGTCCAGAACTCGCCGCCATGTACGACGCCTTTGAGACGCCTCGGACCGTGCGGGCGGACCTGCCGTTGCTGGGCGATTCCGAAGCCCGCGAATATCTGGATCAGGTCAGGGAGCGCAGCCTTCAGGTGCTCGAGGAACAGGGGCCCGGAGATGGCGGCCTGGTCGAGCTGGTCGCCTGCCATGAGTTCCAGCACACCGAGACAATGCGGCAG
>JAENXK010000082.1 GCA_016649615.1 Thermoleophilia bacterium | reverse complement strand
TTGAGGTCGGCTGTCATGGCGAAAACTTACTGAATTCCTGCTCCCGAACACTCAATCAGGAATTCGGCGAGATCAGTCCCTGCCGGGATCGCTTTCGATCAACTCGATGCGGTAGCCGTCCGGGTCGCGCACGAAGCAGAGCCGGGAGCCACCTTCGCGAACCGAGTAGGGCGGCCTTTCCGGCTCGATTCCTCCAGTCGCCAGGCGCTTGAGGGTCGCGTCCATGTCATCGACCGTGATCGCGATGTGGCCGTAGCCGGTGCCGATCTCGTACGGCTCGGTCCGAGCGCGGTTCCAGGTCAATTCGAGCCGGGGGCCGTCCCCCTCCAACCCCATGAAGACGTTGATCGCCTCCTCGCGGATCGGTATCCGGCCGATTTCCTCGAGGCCGAGCTCTTCGTAAAAAGTGACCGAGCGTTCGATATCGAAAACCCGGTAACAGGTGTGGATCAATTCCGACATGCCCTGAGGCTAACGCTTCGAGTCTGCGGAACCGGGCCGGCCACCCGCCACCGCTCCGGTCACGACTGCCCGCAACCCGGCGGGCTCCGCGCTCCCCGCAACCCGGACTGCTACCCGCTCCCCGCAACCCCGGCCCGGGATCCGGCACGCAGACCAGGGGCGGTGGGTAGGCTGCGCCCATGAGCACATTCGACCGCGTCGCCGACCTGCCCCTCCGGATCGACTCCTACGAACTCGAAGGGCTCTCGATCAAACCCTCGAGAGAATTCGAGCGGCTGACCACCGTGGTTCAGGTCCAGGCCGACGGCCTGACCGGCAACGGCGAAGACATCACCTACGAGGGCCTCGACCAGATCGCCCTGCAGGACGCCGGCCCGGTCCAGGACCTGACTGTTGCCGGGACGATCGGCGAGTTCTGCGAACTGATCGGCCAGCTCGACCTCTTCCCTGGCCCGCCCGAGCGGGAGGTCTCCCGCCTCTACCGGCGTTGGGCCTTCGAGTCGGCAGCGCTCGACCTGGCCCTGAAGCAGGCCGATACCGACCTGGCGTCGTTGCTCGGGAAGGAGCTCTCACCGCTCACCTTCGTCGCTTCGATGGGCCTCGGCCGCGACGGCGAGCCCTCGAACATCGCTCTGCTGGAGGCGAAGCTGGAGCGTTACCCCGCCCTCGAGTTCAAGCTCGACCCCGCCCTCGACTGGGGCCAGAGTCTGATCGACGAGCTGGCGGCGACCGGAGCGGTGAACACACTCGACCTCAAAGGCCAGTACAAGGGCACCCCGGTCGACATCGAAACTGATCCCGGGCTCTACCGGCGGCTGGCCGACGCCTTCCCGGAGGCCTGGCTGGAGGATCCCGACATCAACGATGAAACCAGGCCGGTACTCGAGCCTCACATGGACCGGGTCACCTGGGACGCCCCGATCCATTCGGTCTCGGACATCGAGAACCTCGAGTACAAGCCGACAGTGATCAACATCAAGCCTTCCCGCATGGGCGGGCTCAAGTCGACTCTGGACGCCTACGACTACTGCCGGGAGAACGGGATCGGAGCCTACGGGGGCGGTCAGTGGGAACTCGGGGTCGGACGTGACCAGATCCAGTACCTGGCGGCACTCTTTCATCCCGACAACCCGAACGACGTCGCCCCCCGTGGATACAACGCGGCCGAGCCCGAACCGGGGCTGCCGACCAGCCCGATGGAAGTGCCCTCAATCGGCTTTGGAATCCCTAATTAGGACTTAGCCGGGGCTCACCCTGACGACGGCTGGCCGAATTCGCAGGCTGCTGTACGGTAACTTCAAATCACCGATCGAGCGGAGTTGAAATGGCTAAAAAGAAGAAGAGTTTCGCGGCTACCCTGAACGAGCAGGTCTCGAACGAGTTCGCCGCGTCACAGCAGTACGTGGCGATGGCCGTCTACTACGACAGCGAGACCCTGCCGCGACTGGCTGCGTTCTTTTACCGCCAGGCGATCGAAGAGCGCGAGCACGCGATGATGATGATCCAATACCTGCTCGACGTCGACGAGAAGGTTGAGGTTCCCGACATCAAGTCGCAGCCGACCCAGTACGAAGACCCGATCACCCCGGTCAAGGAGGCGCTCGCCCAGGAGGAGCGGGTCTCGAGTGAGATTTTCGGGTTGTTTGAACTGGCGCGCCAGGTCAAGGACTACCGGGCCGAGCACTTCATGCAGTGGTTCGTCAAGGAGCAGGTCGAAGAGGTCGCCCTGATGGGTGACCTGCTCAACGTGGTCGAACGGTCCAAAGAGAACCTGCTACTTGCCGAGGATTACATCGCCCGCGAAGGCCTTGGCGAGGAGGGTGCCGACCCGACCGCCCCGCCCCCTGCCGGAGGCGCCGGCGGCTGAGTTCCGGAGCGCCCGTCTGACGGAGCAACCCGGATGACGAAGCAACGGCCGGAAGCCCGAAGCAGTACTCTCCACCGCTGTTGTCCTCGTGCCAGGGAGAGCCGGACGAGGCGATTCCACCCTGAACGGCAATAAGGGAAATCGGGTGGAAGCCGGGATTAGGTGTTCTATGTCGTCTGGAGTTTTAACCGTACGGCCGGGACTGGTCACTTTTGCCGGCTTTGTCGCACTCTGTTGTCTGGCCCTGCTCGGGGCCAAGCCGGCCCAGGCGGCCGACACGGAGTCGACCACGGAGCTGAAGATCGTCGATGTCAGGTTCATCGGCAAAGTGGTCAAGCGCGGCGAGGCCCTGAAGGTCGAAGTCGTCCTGAAGAACACCGGCGACGTCAGGGCGAAAACAGTCAAAATCTGCGCCAGGGTGCCGAAGAACGCGAAGAGGCGATCAAGGCGAAGCCCGCTGCAAATCGCCGGGCAAGCTCGGCCCCGGGCAAAAGCGGAAGGTGAGCTTCAAGCTGAAGACCACCCCCCAGCTGAAGAAGAAGGCGGTGGTCACTTTCGAAGCGACCTCGGCCAATGCCGCCAAGGCAGAATTCAAATTGACATTCAACGCTCCGAAGTAGGCGGAAGCCGACCGCGACAGCTGTAACGCACCCGGGTCGACCGGCCCGGGACGCGGCCGGGGTCAGCCGGCTTCGCGCATCGGACGCAGCGCTTCGGCCCACCTGGCCAGTTCGTTCAGCATCGAAGCTGCCGCCTTCACCTGGCGGTCAGTGGCCTCGAAGCGACCGTCTTCGGTGATCGACTGAGAGACGAACGGCAGCGGGACCTGAGCCGGGACGGGCATCATCGAGAGCTGGAGCAGCGTCGGCTTCAGCGCCTGGGCGGCCCGCTGGCCGCCGGAGATCCCGCCGTAAGGGACGAAGCCGACCGGCTTGTACTTCCATTCGTGGTGGAGCGTGTCGATCGCATTGAGCAGGGACGGCGCTGGACTTGCGTTGTATTCGGGTGTCACAAAGACAAAGGCATCGGCCGGCTCGATCGTCGCGCTCCATGCCTTCGTGTGCTCCTTTGAGTACTGGCGCAGGTGCGGCTGCTCAGGCTCGTCCATGAACGGCAGGCCGACTTCGAACAGGTCGACCAGCCGGACCTCGAACCGGTCGTCTTCCCGCGCCACCGACTCAAACCATTTGCCGACCGGGAGTCCGACCCGCCCGGGGCGGACGCTGGCGATGACTACGTGAAGGTTGATCATCCTCCTGACCTTAGTGAGCGCAGGTCGCCGGCACCGGTGCCGGGCCGGAACCGGCGCGGAGCGTGCCCGGAACTGGCGCGGCGCGAGCGCCCGACTGCCATAGGCTTGGCCGGCCAGATGGCCGACCAACGCAACAGAAAGCCGGTAAAGCCCGTGGTCCGCGTCGATCCCGACGAACTGGAGACCTGTCTCCGGGTGATCTCGGAACTCGATCGCCTGCCGGTCGAACATCCCGATTCCCTGACCGTGCAGCAGGCGACCGCCGGCCTGTACAAGTCGGTCAAGAAGCGCCGCCGGCTTGAAAAGCGGCGGGAAATCCTTGCCCATGATGCCGCCGTGACCGCGGCCACCGCGACCGCCGCACCGGACCGGATCGACGACGAGACCAACGGCCTTCCCCTGGTCTCGGGTGCGATCGGAGCAACCGCCGGAGCGCTGAAGGAGCCCCGGGCCTGTTACATCTGCAAATGTTCCTACCGGCGGGTCGACGCCTTCTACCACCAGCTCTGCCCGGACTGTGCCGGCTTCAACCATGCCCGGCGTGACGCCCGGACCGACCTCACCGGCAGACGGGCACTGCTTACCGGCGGCAGGGCCAAGATCGGCATGTACATCGCCCTGCGACTGCTGCGCGACGGGGCCCACACCACTATCACGACCAGGTTCCCGGTCGACGCGGTTCGTCGCTTCCGCGAGATGCCCGACTGCGATGAGTGGATCGACCGGCTGCGGATCGTCCCGGTCGACCTGCGAGATCCGGCTCAGGTGATCGACCTCGCCGACTCGGTCGAAGCGGCCGGGCCACTCGACATCCTGATCAACAACGCCGCCCAGACGGTCAAGCGGACCGACGAGGCTTACGCTCCGCTGATCGAGGCCGAGCGGGCCGCCCTGCCCGACGGTCCGATGCCAGAGATCGTCCCCACCCGGACCTCGAGCGGCAACGGGGAGCTGACGCCGGCCCGGGGAGCTTCCCACTGGAAGCCGACTCCGGAAACCCTCACCGCGATGGCGCTCACCGCCGGCTTCGCCGGCTTCGGACGCGTCGCCGGGAACCGGGCAATTGACGCAGGTGGACTGCTCCCGGACCGGACCCGGACGAACAGCTGGGTCCAGCGGGTCGATGAAGTCGACCCGGTAGAGCTGCTCGAGGTCCAGCTCTGCAACATGACCGCGCCGTTCATCCTGATCGGCCGGCTTCGCCGGGCGATGTCCGCCTCCGATGCCCGCCGCACCTACGTGGTCAACGTCTCCGCGATGGAAGGTCAATTCAACCGGGGCTACAAGGGGCCGGGGCATCCTCACACCAATATGGCCAAAGCGGCGCTGAACATGCTGACCCGGACCAGCTCCCGGGAGATGCTGGAGGCCGACGGAATCCTGATGACCGCGGTCGACACCGGCTGGATCACCGACGAAAGACCCCATCCGATGAAAGAGCGCCTGGCCGAAGACGGCTTCCACGCCCCGCTCGACCTGGTCGACGGAGCCGCAAGAGTCTACGACCCGATCGTCCGGGGAGAATCCGGAGAAGACCTCCAGGGCTGCTTCCTGAAGGACTACAAGCCAGCCCCCTGGTAGACGGAATCCGGCCCCCACCGTCCATGTGAGAGGCAAGCGAATCGGACCCGAACCAAGGGCGCGCCGAAGCGGCTCCCCAGCCGTTCGCATGCAAGGAGGCAAGCGAAGCGGAGCAGGGGGCGTACCGGAAGGTACGTTCCCAAACCGCTGAGCGGCGACGTCGCAAGCGGGCGGCTGGGGCCGCAGCGGCCCGCCCGACGCAACAGACCGAAACGGGAGCGACGGGACTCGAACCCGCGGCCTCTGGCGTGACAGGCCAGCGCTCTAACCAACTGAGCTACGCCCCCGTGAGGCGGTCGGCGCTGCACCCGACCGGCGGGCATTATCGCAGGTCGCGCGATCCGCGTAAGCTGGCGGCCATGCGACTCCAGACCTATGACGGTGGCAACGGGCCGCGGGCCGCCGTCCTGACCGACGGCGGTCTGCTGGACGCCTGGGAAATCCTCGGTGATCCGGCCGGCTCGAGCCTGCGTGAACTGATCGCAGGGGACCGGCTGGGCGAGGTTGGACGGCTGATCGAGGACGACCCGGGAGTCGAACCGCTCGACCCCGGCGAGATCACGATCCTGGCCCCGGTCACCGACCCCGAAAAGATCATCTGCATCGGCCTCAACTACCGGGCCCACGCCGAAGAGGCCGGGATCGAACTGCCGACGGCCCCGACCATCTTCGGCAAGTACCGGAACGCCCTGACCGGTGACGGCGCGACGGTCACCCTGCCGGAAGCGAGCGCCAAGGTTGACTACGAAGCCGAAGTCGCCTTCGTGATCGGCCGCCGCGCGAAGGACGTCCCGGTCGAGGTGGCACTGGATCACGTCGCCGGCTACATGCTGCTGAACGATCTCTCGGCCCGCGACCTGCAGTTCCTCACCCCCCAGTGGATGGCCGGTAAGGTCTTCGACGGGTCGGCACCCTGCGGCCCGGCACTGGTCACCCCGGACGAAGCCGGCCCGCACGACGCGATCGGGATCTCGCTGGAGCTGAACGGAGAGCAGATGCAGGGCTCTTCGACCGCCGACCTGATCTTCTCCGTGCCGGAGCTGGTCTCCAGGCTTTCGGAATGGATGACCCTCGAACCGGGTGACATCGTCTCCACCGGAACCCCTTCAGGGGTGGGCAGTGTGCGTAAACCGAGGGTCTGGCTGAATGACGGTGACCGGCTGACGGTCGCGTCACCGACCCTGGGCGAACTCCACACCGCGATCGCCCGCTAGGGAAAGTAACCGGCCGGTGCCGGCGTCAGGGGCCCTTTGCGCCGGCGATCTCGTTGCGCACCGCCGGAATCCCGGCCGAAGCCGGTTCTGACGGACCGGCAACCGAGATCCGGCCGCCCAGGCTGCGGGAACGTGCCGCCGACCAGTGGACCCGGACCGGCTTGACCCGGAGCAGGCGGTTCCAGGTCTGCGTGCCGACCACGCCGTCGGCCTCGAGGTTGCGGCTCGACTGAAACGCCATCACCGCGACTCTGGTCTTCTTGGCGAAGATCCCGGTCACCGGCACCTTCTTGCCGGCCCCGTTCAGGTACTGCTGGAGCCAGACGACCTGATCGCCCCGGCTTCCTTTCTTCATCACCGGATGGCTTTTCACCGGCTTGTAGCGCTTGAACGGACCGGGCAGGTCGCGTCCGAGAGTTTTCCATTCGGATCGGTTCGTCTCCTGCCAGGACCACCAGCTGGGCGCGCTGCCGTAGCTCTTTATGTACCTCCGGAACTGCACCAGCTCCTTCGCGCGGGGGTTCTGGTAAGTCTGTCCGACCGGAAAAATCGGTCGCTCGTAGAGCGAATTCTGGTACCAGGTCGTATCGACGCCCTCCCGCACCGAATCGCCGATCGCCTTCCAGTAGGTCTGCGGCAGGTTGGCGGTCGCCGCTCCCGGTCCGAGAAAGACGGAGTAGGGAAAACCGGGGTGAAAATGGACGTAGGGGAAGGTGCTGAGGGCCAGCCGGAACTTGTTGCCGACCCGTTTCCGAAGGGCCCGGATGTAGCGGTCGGCGGCCGAGTACTGGCCTTCGTACTCGGTTTCCGCGTCGATCACAAAGCAGTCTGCTCCCTGCTTCTTGGAGTAGGCCGAAACCTTGGCTTCTTTACCGGGATTCCGCCCGTAGACGTACTGCCAGCCGCAGACCTTGAGGCCTGCCCGCTGGAAGCGCTCGACCAGCTTGCGGTCGAACTGGCTCCAGACGTTGGTGCCGTCACCGGACTTGATGTAGAGCGTGCCGATCCCGGAAGATCTGGCCTGCTTGATGATCTTGCCCGTGCTGCCACCGTGAGAGCTGTCCACGTACCAGATCCACATCCCCGGACGGTCGTAGGGAGAGGCCTGGGATCGCTCCGGTGGAGCCAAAAAGAGGATTCCGAGCAGGACCGCGAGTAGCGCGAAAGCGGCCGTGGTTCGTGGGATGGGAAGTGTGGTCATCGTTGCTCAAACACGATTCGTGGCGGTTCGGTGCGGGCCCTCGTCCAATCGATTCGCCCTGCGGGGCCCACGGGCACGATCGGTACCCTTTCAGTCTATGACCCAGGTTGTGTATTCATGAACCGCCGAGGCAAGGTTTATTTCACCCTGGCCGGAGCTGCATTTGCCATTTTGGCAGTGATTTTCGCGACCGGCGCCCAGCCCGCGGCCCTGACCAGCCCGCTTGCGCTGCGGCAGGCTGAAATCCGCCAGGTCGAGCGCGAGTTCGAATTCACAATCCATACAGCCAGGCCGGTACGCCTGGGCAGCCTGGAGACCCAGCCCGACCTTGACCGCGGCAGCGCCGAATACCTGTGCCTGGAGATGGAGCAGGCAGAGTCC
>JAENXK010000084.1 GCA_016649615.1 Thermoleophilia bacterium | reverse complement strand
TGTTCGACAAGGAGAAGTCATCCACCAGCGAGTGTTACGGCGAGTGCGCCTCGGCCTGGCCACCGGTCTTGACCAAAGGCGAACCGCAGGCCGCCGGCGGAGCCAAATCGAAACTGCTGGGCACCACCAAGCGCGACGACGGTTCCACCCAGGTCACCTACGCCGGACAGCCGCTCTACTACTACATCGACGATCCACCGGCCGAGGTTCTTTGCCATAACGTCAACGAGTTCGGCGGCAACTGGCTGGTGGTCAAGCCCGACGGCGCTGCCGCCGCGTGAGTCCGGTCGGGCCTGGGTCCGGCTACACCTGATTCTGGTTGCCGGCGGTCAGGCCAGCGCGACCAGGCGGTCGATCAACCGCCTGATGAAGAGATCGCCGGCGCCGCTGAACGCAACATCGGCTTCTGCCTCGACGGTGACCGGCATCGGGCGGGAATCGAGCAATCCCGGATCGAGGGCCGCGCCGACGACGAACGGGTCGTGCATGAAGGCGCCGCGGAATCCGTAACGCTTCTCGTGGTAGTCAAAGTAGAAGCTGAGCGTGCCTTCGACGAAGCGGGTGAGCGGGACGCCGCCCGCCCGCGTGCGCAGGCGAGCCAGGTCTTCCGGCAAAAGCTTTACGGTCCGGGTCACGTCGAGGCCGATGACCAGGGGGAGCTGTGCTTCGGCGCGGCCGAACTCCCTGTAGACGATGGCTGCGGCCTCGGGGTCGACTGACGTGTTGCGATCGGCAGTTGGTCCGGCGCCGTCGCCGCTCCGGAGTCCCCCGCCTGCCTCGAGGCCCCAATCGTTCTGCAGGCCTCCGCCCATGATCACCAGACGCTTGAGCAGCCGCGGCAGTCGCGGTTCGGCCTGTACCGCGACGGCAACGTTGGTGAGCGGACCCAGCGCGACCAGGGTCAACTCTCCCGGCCGCCCGTGGGCGGACTCGACTATCAGCTCGGCGGCCGATCGGAGCGAGGGCGAGGCTGCCGGAGCCGGCAGCACCGCCCGCCCGAGGCCCCCGGGACCATGGGCCTGCGGGGCGGTAACCAGCCCCCGGACGAGAGGCTCCGGGCGGCCCTTGGCGACCTCGACCTGTCCCGCCCCGGCAAGCTCGAGCACAGACAGGGTGTTACGCGTAGTCGAGTCCAGATCGGTATTTCCTGCGCAGGTCGTTACCGCCATAAGGTCGGCCCGGTCGCTGGCCGTCGCATACAGCAGCGCCAGCGAGTCGTCGATTCCGGTATCAACATCGAGGACGAGCGGCGTTTTCACCCTGCTTCTCAGGCGCCTCCTGAAGGTCGGGTCTTGATTTGTGTTGATCGCGTGCTGCCGATTCCCTGACGATCTGGGAAGTTGGCCGAGGTCCGTTCCTCGGGGCTGCCAAAACTCCGTTCGACGCTCCATTCGAGCAGTTCAATCTGGGCTTCGACGGCCGGCTTTCGGAATTCGGGTACCGCCCGGTGAACATCCTCGAGCAGGGCCCGAATGCGCCGCGGGATCTGGACCGAGGTCTCGCCGAACATCCTGGTCTCATCGAGCGCAATGCTGAGAAAGTCCTCCCACGTGGTGGCCGGGACGTGCAGCCGTTCGACGCCGTGCTCATCCACCACAACCCCTCCGGACAGCTGCCGGGTTCCCAACAGGACCAGCAGCAGTTCGATCTGATCGAGCGCCTGAATCGAGGTCGTGGGGTCGTTCACGCCGGGAGAGAGCGCCTTCGCCGAGATGTCGGCCAGCAGCCTGAAGACGAAAGCCGGGTCCTGTTTCATCGTGCGCTCGTCTCCGACTGCAACCGAGTTTCGAAGTTCGTCGTCGTCGATTTCGGAGGCGTTGCCGTGAATCCGGAACAGTGGTGTATGGGGAAGCAGTAAATCGCCGATCGGCGGGACCAGTTCGATCAGAACGTCGGCCTCCGTCGCCATCCTGAGCAGACCGTTCCGGTCGACGCTCTGGAGCACACCGGACTCCTGGCGAAAATCGATGGTCCGGGTGAGGCTTCCGGCACTTTCGGCCGGCCGCAACTTCGGCTGCGGTTCGTCGATGACCGGATCAGGGTAGATCCTGTTGAGCACCTTCGATCCATCGCGGCCGAGGTCGCGCAGCACCGCGGCGACCCTCAGGCCATGGGTCGTCCGGCTGATCAGCCGCAGGAAGAGCAGCATGCTGATCAGGAGCATCAGCAGCGATACCGAAACCGAGAAGTCGGGAATGAAATTCTCGTCGTCACTTGGTGAGACCGTCCGCAGGACGGCGAACGCGTAGATGAAGGTCGCCATGAACATCCCCAGGGCTATCTTGGTGGTCGGGTCGCGCAGGAAACGCCGCAGCATCCGCGGTGAAAACTGGCTCGAGCCGAATTGGACCGCGAGCAGGAGGATCGAGAATACGAAGCCCGTGAAGGTGATCATCCCGCTTGCGAGAGAGCTGAGGATGCTCTCAGCGGCGCCCTCACCGAATGTAACGCCGATTGAACTCTCTGTGTTTCGATCGATCTCCGGAAGGAGCAGGCCGAGAATCATCGCCAGGGTGACTGACAGCCCTGGCACGATCCAGAGGCTGTTCCGTACGAACTCGGCGATTTTCCAGCGGGTACGCCAGGACACGGGCGTACGACGCTACTTCTTCTTCAGATCGAGGGTCGAGTTGGCGAACTGAACCCCGTTTTCGAAGATGTCAGTTTCGGCGTTCGCCTTTTTGTTGTTCATCTTGCCCTTGAAGCTGAAGGTGATGGCCTTGGCACAGGGAGAGACGCCCTTGCCCGAGATCTTTCCCGACTTGTGCGTGTACTTGAAGCTGGACTGGCCGTTCTTGTTTTTGTAGACGACCTTGAAGCCGGAGTTGTTCCAGCGGTTCTCGCCGTTGCCCTTCTTCAGGGTGGCCTTTCGGGTCGGGATGTTCGGGCAGCCGAATGCCTCTCCGCCGAGGGTGAAACTGGTGTACATTTTCTGCTTCTTCTGCTGCTTGTTCTTTCCGTCTACCTTGACCTTGATCTTGGCGGAGCCGCTGGTGCCGAATGTCTCGTTGTTCCAGGAGCCCTTCCAGGTCCCGACGAGCTTTTTCGGCTTGAAGGACGACTTCTTGCCTGAAACTCCGGCAACCTCGCCTGACGAAGTGGTGGCCAGGCCGAAGCCAAGTCCGACCGTCACCGCTGTGACCGCGGCCAGCGCAAGAACCCTGCGAATACACTCATCGTGAACCTTCCCCTTGTTGAAATCGTGGCCCGAGTCTATCGGCCCGTCAGCCCTCCTTGCTACCGGACATGCCGACTCGCTAGCCTCGTCGATCGATGACTCCTGAGCGAGACCAAAAACCCGTATCCGCGAAGCTGGCCCGTCTGCGCCGGCTCAATCTGGCCGCCACCCTGTTTTTCGGGATCCAGGTGGTGCTGCTGCTGATCCTCTCCGACCCCGTCACCCTGCCGGTCTTCGGTTCGTTCCTCACCGCCGCGCCGGGCAGCGACCAGTTCGGCACCAAAGACCTGTTCGATCTGAGGGTCGATCTGCTGGTCGCACTTTTCCTCGCCCTGGCTCTGATCGACCACCTCTTCGTCGCCACTCTGGGGCGGAGGAACTACGAATCGAACGTGGTCAGGGGCATCAACCCGGTCCGCTGGATCGAGTACTCGATCAGCGCCTCGATCATGGTGGTGCTGATCGCGATGTTATCCGGGGCCAGCGACGTGGTCGCCCTGCTGATGATGTTCGGGGCAAACGCGGCGATGATCCTGTTCGGTCTGGTGATGGAGCGGACCAACCTCGGCCGGGAAGAGGTCGACTGGTCACCGTTCGTCTACGGCTGCCTTATCGGGGCGGTCCCCTGGATCGGAATCGCGATCCAGTTCATGCTTTCCGAGAGCGACGGCTCGGTACCGGGCTTCGTCTACGGCATATTCGTCTCGCTCTTCATACTGTTCAACGGGTTCGCGGTCAACATGTGGCTGGGGTACCGGGGTAAGGGCCGGTGGAACGATCCGCTGTTCGTCGAGCTGGTCTACGTAATTCTCAGCCTGACCGCCAAGACCGCGCTCGCCTGGCAGGTGTATTCGGGCGCCCTGGCCGGCTCGAGCGCCTGATCGCCGCTCCTGAGAGCCGGCTCGAGCCGGGCCGCCACAGATTCCGATCCCGAGTCTCGTCGGCGGGCGCTGCTCTGGCCCGATCGGTGGGTTCAGGTTAGGGTGCACGAAATCGGGACTCCAACCAGAGGAGATTCAGGTGATTGTTGAGGGAGTTGAACGATCGCTGATGCCGAAGTTGAGGACGTTTCTTGTGCTCGGCATCGCGGCAGCGCTCGGCCTGGCCGGTGTTCTGTCGCTCGCCGGCGGGACCGCTCAGGCGAAAGTGAAGCAGCCCGGCTGTGCGAAGTTCGCCAAGCAGAAGCGCAAGGCGAAGAACGGCGACCAGAAGCGCAGGGCCAAGAGCAAGCTGAAGCAGTGCAGGGCCAACGCCAAGGTCTACAACCAGGTCAAGAACTCACGGTACGTCGGTGCCCGCAGCGACGGCGAACCGGTCGACCTGATCTTCTGCGCCAACGGCAAGTTCGCCGACGATCTGGGCAGCTCGATCGAGCGGATCTACGGGAAGGGCTGGCGGATCACAGACGCCAGGGTCAAAGGCAAGAACTTCACTGCGGTCCACGAAGTGCCGGAGAAGGGCGGGTTCCGGATCGGGTCGCTGGTTCGTCGCAACGGCAAGTGGCAGTCCGGCTCCGAGAACTCCGGCGAATCGGATCTGCTCGGTGACGTCACCCGAACCAACGCGACGAAGGAGTGCCGTCAGATCTGACCTCCGGGTCAGCCCACGGCCGTTCAGTCTGCCCGGGCAGCAGTCCCGGCAGGCTTCCGGGCTACCACGCAGAGGGCGGGGTATCCCCTGAGGCTGTGCCGACCGACGACGTCGGAGAAACCGCCGTCGACCAGGTCCGGCCCCGGATCGAGCGGCTTGAGCCCGACGAACCGGGCGGGGTACCGCTCGGCGGCCCGGCGAACCGGCGCGGTCAGCGCAGCCGTGACCCGACGTCTCGGCGGGGCGATCGTGATCACCCCGATGCGACCATCCGGCCGGAGAACCCGCTGGCACTCCCCGATTACCCGGGACCGTGTCTCACGGTCCAGGAGGTGGAGCAGGTACGAAGCCGTGACCAGGTCAAACGAATCGTCGGCAAACGGCAGCGCGGTCGCGTCAGCCTGGCTCAGCTGCCACCTTGGCGGCAGGTCGGGGGCCCGCCGGAGCATTTCCGGGCTCCGGTCAACCCCAACTACCTCGCGGGGGTGCCCCTCGCGAACGGCGAGTTCGGCCGGCAGGGCGGCGGTACCGGTCGCCACATCGAGCAGGAGGTCGCCGGGGCCGGGGTCAAGCAGATCGAGCAGGGTCCGGAGTGAGTTCCGCTCGAGCCAGACCTGCCGGCCATAGTGCGGGGCGAGGGCGTTCCAGTCCGGCTTTGCGGAAGCGGATGGCAACGACTATAGAAAAGGCAGGGTCGCTACTCGCAGGACGCCGCCGAGAAAAACTACGGTGCCGACCCCAAGGGTCATCGCGACGATCCGGTCCGAGGTGAACTTGGTCGCGATGCCGGCGAAAAACAGGACCGCGGCGAAGAAGATCGTGGCCAGGACGTAGTTGTCGCCGTTCTGGTTTGCTTCGCGGCCCGCTTCAAAGTGGGCTGTGGCCTCCTTTTCAAGTTGCTGCGACTCCTGCTGCTTGGCCAGCTTGTACGAGTCGAGGCTGAACGGAGTGGCTGGAGCGTCGGGATTCTTCAGCGGTTTCATCGCGATCCACTCTTCGAAGGCGGGCTTGAACTCGTTGCGGAAGAAGCCCTCGACGATTTCCTGGCCTTGTTTGTTGCCTTGGCTGACGGCGACCGCGACCTGGGTGAACAGACCGGCATCGACCGTGATCTGGGCGGCGGCCTGTGTGCCGGCTTTGGCCGATTCGGTGCGGGCAGCCCCGGCCAGGGTGTACTCGGACGACTGTTCCCCACTCCAGCGGGTCGATTCGTATGCGCTGTAGGCGGTCGCCACGGTGGCCGCTGCCATCAGCAGAGCAGACCACAGCTCGAGCCGCTCCCTGAAGCTGAATCTGTGTTCGGACTCAGACACCGCTGCACCCTATTGAGCGATTCTGGACGAAGGTGAACCCGTGCCCCGGTGGGCCCGTGTCCCTAACGAGGCGGCGGAGGACGATTGGACGGCGGCCGTCCGTCGGGACCGGCCTTGTTGTTGTTGGCCAGAGCCATCCCGAAGGAGAGCACCAGCGTGACGGCGCCGGCGATCATCAGGATCAGTCCCACCGTATCCATGTCTATGCCCGAGACGTCGAAGTTCGTCGCGTAGCGCAGAATCGCGCCGACCGCGATCAGAAAAATCGGTCCTCCAATGGATACGTACATGACCGCAACAATACCGCGGCCGCCGGAGGCTCAGCGAACCGGCTCGACCCGCTCCAGTGCCTCGTATTCGGCCCCTTCCGGTTTCAGCTGCGAGCGGAACAGTGTCACTGCCTCGGCGTCAAACCCGATCGCCGGGGTCACCGGTAGCTCCGGCCCGGGAACGGCGGCGCCGCGGCTGAGCCGGATCGCGGTCAGGTGTGGCAGCCAGGCCTTGTCCGGCGCGGGCTGTCCGACCGCCTCCGCGACCGCCCGGGCGGTCGCTCGCTGAACCTCGGCCAGTTGACCGAGACTGTCGTGGACTTCCAGGGCGAGCGCACGAGGCCGCCGCCGCGGCAGCCACAGCGGTGCTCCGGTCGAAAGGCCGGTCACCGGCGCCGCACTTTCCCTGAGCGCCGCGGCGATCGAGGGAATCTCGGATTCCGGCTGCCCGCCGATGAAGGTGAGGGTGATGTGCAGGTTGCGCGACGGGACCACCCTCACACGATCCCCGCCGCGGGCGACGCCCCGGGCCCAGCCGGCGACCTCGTGCCGCACATGTTCCGGCAGTTCGATCGCGGCGAACAGCCTGTGGGGTGATCGTTTCGGCCCGCTCCGGCTCATCATCTGACCGACCTTAGCGCCCGATCCTGGCCCCCGTTCATGTCGGGCTCGGCGACGGGGACGTCGGCGAGGGCGTCAATTCCGCTCCCGGGAGGTCCGTTTTGCCGCGCAGCCGGTTGGGTGCGCATAAGATCGTGAGGTCTTGGCCGAAATCGGGGTAATCGCCGGCGTCATCTTTGCCTACGGGATCGTCTCCCGGTCTCTCGGGCGGCTGAACATCTCGGCGCCGATGGTCTTTGCCGGGGTCGGAATCCTCTGCGGCCCGAGCCTGATCGGAGTGGCTGAATACGATCTGACCGGCGAAACGGGCCTGCTGATCGCCGAAATCGCCCTGGTGGTGGTGCTTTTCTCCGATGCCTCACGCAGCGATCTGAGCGAGCTCCGCAACGACGCTACCTGGGCCGGACGCCTGCTGGTGATCGGCATGCCGTTGACGATCATGTTCGGCACCGCCGCGGCGGTGGTGCTGGTAACGGGAATCGAGTTCTGGGAAGCGGCGGTGATCGCCGCGGTGCTGGCGCCGACCGATGCGGCGCTCGGTCATGCAGTGGTCTCCAGCCCCAGGATTCCGGTTCGGATCCGGCAGACGATCAACGTCGAGGCAGGTCTCAATGACGGACTCTCGATCCCCTTTCTCTTTCTGTTTCTCGGTCTGGCGGTGGATCAGGCCTCACTCGACGCGACCGCATGGTTCACTTTTGGCGTCCAGCAGATCACGCTCGGCGCAGTCATCGGGATCCTGGCCGGCGGGGGTGGGGGCTGGCTCGTCCAGCACGCGGTGCGACGGGGGACGATCACTTACTCGTACGAGCGCATGGTCATGGTCGCGATCGCGGTCGGGTCGTGGGCCCTGGCAGATCAACTGGGCGGCAACGGTTTCATCGCGGCCTTCTTCG
>JAENXK010000099.1 GCA_016649615.1 Thermoleophilia bacterium | reverse complement strand
TACACCGGCGGACCCCGCCCCTACGGCTACGCCGGCCTCGGCGAGGTATTCGTATTCCTCTTCTTCGGCCTGGTCTCGGTCAATGGTTCCTACTACGTGCAGCTCGAGTCGCTCTCCTGGGTCTCCTTCGGGCTTTCGGTCGCGGTCGGCGGCCTGGCTACCGCGATTCTGGTGGTCAACAACGTGCGCGACCTCGATACCGACCGCAGGGCGAACAAGACCACTCTGGCGGTGCGAATCGGCCGGGAGCGGACCCGCTCGCTCTATCTGATTCTGATGCTCGGCTCCTTTCTGGTCCTGGCGCTCACGATCGTCGCAAACGGCGGGCCCTGGCCGGCCCTGGCCGGCCTCGCCGCCCTCCCCCTCGTCCGGCGCCCGATCGCGGCGGTCCGCAACCGCACCGACGGCCCCTCGCTCAACCGGGCCCTGGCCGATACCGGCGCCGTGCTCGGGCTTTTCGCCCTGCTCACCGCCATCGGGCTGGTGGTCGGGGGCTGACCGTGATCAAAGAGGTCGAGGTGATCCCTTACGCGCTTCCGTTCAGGAAGCCGTATGTGACCGCCATGGGACGACTCGACCGGCGGGTGATCGTTCTCCTGCGGATCACCTCGGCCGACGGGCTGACCGGGCTGGGCGAGGCGGTGCCGCTGTCTCTGAGGGGCGGCACGCCTTTGGAGTCCGTGGTCGGGGAACTGCGTGCCTGGTCTGAGGCCGCCCCCGGGCTCGAAGTCCCGTCGGTAATCCCGGAGGAGGAGGCGGGCACTGAGAAAACGACCGCCCGGATCGCCTTCGACCTGCCGCACACGGACCTTTCGGCCCCGGCGCGCTGTGCTGTCGAGACCGCCCTCTTTGACCTGGTCGCCCGACAGGCGGGGGTTCCGCTTCACGAATTGCTCTCGCCCGGCAGGACGCCGCTACCGGTGCCATGCAACGCGACCCTGACCACCGATTCTCCGGGCGGAGTGCTCATGCAGGCCGAGGAGTGGGCGGCTGACGGCTTTTCGGTCTTCAAGCTCAAGCTCGGCTCGAACGACGATCTGGGACAGGTCGAAGCGGTCCGCTCCGGACTCGGCCGAAAAGCTGTGATTCGGCTCGATGCAAACGGAAGCTGGGGTCTGGACCAGGCCGAAGACCGCCTGGCCAGGCTGGAACCCCTCGGGATCGAGCTGGCCGAACAGCCGGTGGCCGACCTCGAATCGATGGCCGAATTGAGGAAGAGGTCTCCGATCCCGCTGGTTGCCGACGAGTCGGTGTCCAGCCGGTCTGAAGCCGAGCAAGCCGGCCGCCTGGGTGCCTGCGACGCGATCACGGTCAAGTTGAGCAAGACCGGCAGCCTGGATGCGAGCCTCGGTGGGTATCTGCCGACATACTTTTCCAGCGCACTGGACGGACCGGTCGGCATCGCGGCCGCAGCCCACGCCGCACAGACCCTGGACCGGCAGGGTGACTGGGCCGGCGTCGCCCACGGACTTGCCACCTCCAGGCTGTTCTCGACCACGATTGCCGCCGTCGGGTGCACCTTTGACGGTCCGAACCTCTGTCTGCCCGGGGGCTCCGGCCTGGGCGTCGCGATCGATGAAGATTCCCTGCAGGCCCACCGGCTCTGAGCAGTGTGGTGCGGTCGCAAATAGCCTGCCTTTGATGAATCGGGCAAACGTAAATACGGCCCTCGCGTCGGCTTTTGCCGAGGAACTGGTCAGGAGCGGCGTCGAACGGGCGGTGATCTCCCCCGGCTCCCGCTCGACTCCTCTGGCCGTGGCGCTCTACCGCGAGCCCGGTCTCGAGGTCTCGGTCGTAATCGATGAGAGATCCGCCGGCTTCTTCGCCCTCGGTGCGGCCCAGGCCGTGGGAATGCCGGTCGCCCTGCTTTGTACTTCGGGAACGGCGGCCGCGAATTACCATCCGGCCGTAGCTGAAGCGGACCTGTCCGCCCTGCCGCTGATCGTGCTGACGGCCGACCGTCCGCCCGAGCTCAGAGACACCGGCTCGGGCCAGACGATCGACCAGATCAAGCTGTACGGTGACGCGGTCCGCTGGTTCTCCGAGGTCGGCTGCCACGACGCCGACGATTCCGGGCTGCTCCACTTCCGCTCGCTTGCCTGCCGGGCGGTCAGCCTGGCGGCCGGCGATCCGCGCCCGGGGCCGGTTCACCTCAACTTCGCCTGGAGGGAGCCGCTTTCTCCGGTCGAAGTCCCCGGCTCGGTGACCGCCGGCTCCCCGATTGCTCTCGAGGGCAATGGCCGGCTTCCGCTGACCGAGGTGGTCCGGTCCCCGGCGACGCCTTCTGAAGCGAGGCTCGGGCATCTGGCAGACATGATCGAGAGCAGCCCGCGAGGTCTGATCCTGGCCGGCCGCCAGACCGACATCGCCCTGAGGGAGCCGCTTGCCGCGCTGGCCGAAGCCAGTGGTTATCCGGTCCTGGCCGAGCCGACTTCACAGTTCCGGAGCGGGCCCCACGACCGCCGGAGTGTGATCTCCACCTATGACTCGATCGTGTACGAACATGGGGACGAACTGCTGCCCGATCTTGTTCTCAGGTTCGGCGAAACGCCCACCTCGAAGAGACTCAGGACCTGGATCTCCGCCAGGCCCGGGACAGCCCAGGTGATCGTCGATGGAAGCTATGGCTGGTACGACCCCGGCCGGGCAGCCGACCAGCTGGTCCGGTCCCCCGGGCCCGACACGGCAGCGGCTCTTGCGGAACGGATCGAGTCGGCGGGCGATCCCGGGTACCGCTCGGCTTGGCTTGAGGCCGAGCGCAACAACCTGAGTGCTCTGAGAGACACTCTGGCGCCGGGGCGGGCGCTGGGACCGGCCGCGCTCCAGGTATTCCTGAGCGGTCACTACGGGGATGGCGAGATCGTCTACACGAATTCGAGCCGCCCGATCCGGGACCAGGAGGAGTACCTGGTCCCCACCGATGCCGATGTCAGGTTCCTGGCCAACCGCGGTGCGAACGGAATCGACGGTCTGATTTCGTCCGGAATCGGGGCCGCGGCCGCCTCGGGGCAATCGACGACGATCGTCACCGGTGACGTCGGACTGCTTCATGACCTGGGCGGCCTGAAGCTGTTCGGCCTCGCCGAGGCAAGGTTGAGGGTGATCGTCGTCAACAACGGCGGCGGGGCGATCTTCGACGGTCTTCCCCAGAAGCGGCACATGCCCGAGCAGGAGTTCCTGGACTTGATGACAACCCCGCCGGGAATCGAAGCCGAAGCGGCTGCAGCGCTGTTCAACATCCCATACCTCAGGGCGGAAGATCCGGCGGAGCTGGGCGAGGCCCTCGATTTCGGGTCGGCCCTGATCGAGGTCCCGGTCTAGGGCCGGGACCACCCGGCCACGGGTGGCTCAGCCCTCGAGCAGCGGCAGCAGGGCGCTCAGCTTGATCTCGGTTTCGGCGAGTTCTTCCGCCGGGTCGGAGTCGGCGACCACGCCTACCCCGGCGTAGAGGTGGGCGTCGCGGTCCCGGAGCAGAGCGCTCCGCAGGGCAACACAGAATTCTCCGTCGCCCGAGCCGTCCATCCAGCCGACCGGGCCTGCGTACCAGCCCCGGTCGAGCTGTTCGACCTCGGTCATCACCCGTTCGGCCTTCTTCCATGGCTCCCCGCCCACCGCTGGGGTCGGGTGCAGCAGTCCGGCCAGCTCGATCGCGGTATGCGGTTCGGCCAGCTGGGCGAAGACCGGTGTGCCGAGGTGCTGGATGTTCGCGACCTTGATGATCTCCGGTTCCGACGCGGCCTCGACCCAGACGCTGAGCCGGCTGAGTGCTTTGACGATCCGCCTCACCACGAGTTCCTGTTCACCCCGGTCCTTTGGGCTCGAAAGCAGCTTCTCCGCCAGATGATCGTCCACGGCCGGATCGGAACTGCGCCGGGTTGAGCCGGCCAGGCCGACCGTGGTCACGCCCCGGCCGACGCATCGCACCAGGAGTTCCGGGCTGGCCCCGATGAAAGCGGCTTCCGGGGTGCCGACGCAGAAGTTGAAGCAGGTGGGGAACCCTTCCCTGATCGCCGCGAATATCGACCCTGGGTCGTGGGCCGAACCGGACCGCACCCTGACCTCCCTCGCGAGCACCACCTTGGCGATTTCGCCGCTTCTGATTCGTTCGACCGCAGCGGCCACCGCCTGCTCGAACCGCCCGGGGGAGGTCGTGCTCTCAATCTCCGACCGGAAAGTCGGATGGGGGTCGATCAGACCCAGATCACCTGAAACCAGGCCGGCGGCCCGGCCGAGAAGGTCGTCCGTGACCCGGGCTGGATCGATTCCCGGACCAGTGAGTGCGTTCAGGGTGATGTAGGTGCCCTCCGGCCCCTTCTGAAGGGAAAGTTCCGGCAGGATCATCGCCGCCGGCTCGAATGATGACCAGGCCGGACTGACAGCTCCCTCGCCACTGAATGCGAAGCCTCCGGTCCAGACGAGACCGGTGGTCGGCCCGGATTCGGTATCTCCCGTGACTATCGCGTCGCCGGAAAGGTGGGCGCATTCCGCTGCGGCGTCCCGAAAGCGCTCACCGCCGCGGGCCATCACCGAGTGGGCGCGGCCCAGCGCGGCCAGGGCGAAGTCCCGGTCGGGCTCCTGCCAGCAGAACCAGGGATCAACCGCCCGGCGGGACGCGAATACCGTGGCGACCGGATCGGGGCAGTCGATCACCGTCGTGGCCGATGCCACGGTCGGGCGGTTACGCGAGCAACCGGCCTCGACGGCTTCGGTCAACAGCGATTCGAGTCTGCCTGAATCGAGCCGGGGCGCGGTCAATCACCGCCGCGGGCGAGCGCCACTTCCCCGGTACGCACCATCTCGAGCAGGCCATGAGGGCGCAACATGCTTTCGAAGGCCTCGATCTTGTCGTGGGAGCCCGTCACTTCGACGATCAGGGCCTTGCGTGATACGTCGACGATCTTCGCCCGGAAGATCTCGGCGAACTGGACGACTTCAGCCCGGTTCTCGACCGCTGCTGAAACCTTGAACAGCGCCATTTCACGGGCAACCGTCTCCTCCGGCTCCATGTCGCGGATCTTCAGCACGTTGATCAGCTTGTGCAGCTGCTTGGTCACCTGATCGATCGGGTGAACCGCCCCGTCGATGGTCAGCGTGATCCGGGAAGTATTCGGGTCATCGGTGGGGCCGACCGCGAGAGTGTCGATGTTGAAGCCCCGCCGGGAAAAAAGTCCGGCGACCCGCGCCAGCACTCCCGGGCGGTTTTCGACCAAGATCGAAAGCAGGTGCTTGCGTCCCGAAAGGACGCGGTTGGTCCGCAGGTCCTCGAGCCGGACCATCTCTGCCCCGGCCATCAGCCGACCATGTCCCGGGCGGCGCTGCCGGCCGGGATCATCGGGTAACAGTTTTCACGCGGGCTGACCCGGACGTCGAGCAGAGCCGGGCCGTCGGCGTCGAGCGTGGCCTGCATCATTTCCTCGAGGTCGGCCTCGTCCTCGCACCTGAGGCCCTTCGCCCCGAAAGCCTCGGCGAGCTTGACCCAGTCGGGGCTCGGCCCGTTGGCGACTCCGCTGTAGCGCTCGGACCAGAACAGTTCCTGCCACTGGCGGACCATGCCCATGTAGCCGTTGTTCATCAGGAACACCTTTACCGGCACGTCTTCGTTGACCGCGGTGGCAAATTCCTGGGCGTTCATGATCAGGCTGCCATCTCCGGCGACACAGACGACCTGCTCGTCCGGGCAGGCGACCTTGGCTCCGATCGCAGCGGGGAGACCGAATCCCATGGTGCCGAGCCCGCCCGAGTTGATCCAGCGCCGGGGCTCGTTGAAGCCGTAGTACTGGGCGACCCACATCTGGTGCTGGCCGACGTCGGAGGTGACGATCGCATCGCCTCCGGTCACCTTGTGCAGCGTCTCGATCATGAACTGCGGCTTGATTTCGCCTTCCTCACCCGGTTCGTATGAGAGCGGATACTCCTTCTGCCAGGCGGCTATGCGGCTCCACCAGCCTTCAAGCCGGGTGGGATCGGTCTGCAGCGACCTGTATTCCTGGGTCAGCTTGGGCAGAACCTTGCCCGCGTCACCGACGATCGGGATATGTGCCGGCACGTTTTTCGAGATCTCGGCCGGATCGACGTCAATGTGAATGAACTTCGCTCCCGGGGCGAACTCGTCGAGCTTTCCGGTGATCCGGTCGTCGAAACGGGCCCCGATCGCAACGATCAGATCGGCTTCGTCCATCGCGTAGTTGGCCGCCCGCGTTCCGTGCATGCCGAGCATCCCCAGCCACTGATCGTCGTCGGCAGGGAAGGCGCCGAGGCCCATCAGGGTTGAAGTGACCGGGAAGCGGTCCGACGCGCAGAGCTCGCGCAACTCGGCCGGCGCGTTGGCATTGATCACGCCGCCGCCGGAGTAGATCACCGGCCGCCTGGCATTGGCCAGGGCCTTGGCGGCGATACGGATCTGCTTCAGGTTGCCCTCCAGGTTCGGCCGGTATCCGGGAAGCTCGACCGGGGTCGTGCGCGCGGTGTACTCGATCTCCTCTTTGGAGAGGTCCTGGGGAACGTCAACCAGGACCGGGCCGGGCCGGCCGGTTGATGCGATGTGAAACGCCTCGTGGATGTACTCGGGAATCTGGGCGGCTTCGGTGACTAGCAGCGAATGCTTGACGATCGGCAGGGTGACCCCGACGATGTCGGCCTCCTGGAATCCGTCCGTTCCGATCAGTTCGGTCCGGACCTGGCCGGTGATGAAAACCGTCGGCACCGAGTCCATCATCGCGTCGGCGATTGCG
>JAENXK010000086.1 GCA_016649615.1 Thermoleophilia bacterium | reverse complement strand
TTGGCTCTGGAAGATTCTCGACCGGACGGGCCCGTCGAGTTCCACTACTTCACCGATCCAGCCTGCGAAAATTCATGGGCGAACGAGCCTACCCTGCAACGGCCCTTTCGTGACTCGGGGCCCCGGTTCCGGGAAAAATGGGTCATTCATCGGATCCGGCTCTGAAGGCCGGATCCGGCCTGCGGAGCACTACGAGCCTGCCGGGACAGGTTCTAGCGCCCCCCCTGCCTCTCGGCGAGCCACCGGTCCCCTTCTGCGGAGATCGAGGTGACCAGCTCGACCGTCTCGGGCAGGGGCGGTCCGGGGTGAGCCGGACTCGTATGGGGGTTGCGGGTCGTACTCAATCCCCAGCTGGATCGTCTGCGCCAACTCGGGCCCGCACACCCGGCCGACCAGGCTCAGTGCCATATCGATTCCCGAGGAAACCCCCGCCGCCGTGATCGTGTCGCCATCGACCACTACCCGCTCGGCGACCGGAACGGCGCCCAGTTCCCGGAGGCGTTCCAGGTAGAGCCAGTGGGTGGTACAGCGTTTGCCGTCCAGCAGCCCGGCCGCCGCCAGGACCAGCGATCCGGTGCAGACCGAGGCGGTCCAGTCGGCGCCCGCAGCGACGGCTCGCAGCCATTCGAGCGTCGGCTCGTCGCTCATGAGCTGACGCGACCCGGGTCCCCCGGGTATCAGCAGAATGTCGGTGGAATCGATTTCGCTGATCGACCGGGTTGCGCCGATCGTGGTGATCCCGGTGTCGGTCCTTACGGGCCCGGCTTCTACTGCCGCGAATTCAAGCTCCCAGCCGGGCACCCTGCTCAGGACCTCATAGGGCCCGATCGCATCAAGCGCCGTGACCCGGTCGAAAAGCAGAATCGTCACCTTCACCGCAATCTCTCCCCGGACTCGGCTCCGGTCCTGTCCGCGGCGCGGGGCGCAAATCCGGATCCGGGCCGGTCCATTCAGCTTCTCCGGATGACCCGGTGCCCGCCGGCCGACACCGCCCCGATGGTTGCCGCTCCCGGGTAGTGGCGCCTGAGAACCTTCAGGGCCTCAGCCTCACTGGCAGCCGGGACGACGCAGCAGAAGCCGCAGCCCATGTTGAAGACTTCGTACATCTCCGCCTCGGACACCGAGGCCCGTTCGGCGATCAGCTCGAATATCGGTTGGGGCGGCAACGGGTCGGTGATCTCGTAGGTCACCTCCGACTTGAGCCGCAGGAGGTTTTCGAGTCCGCCGGAGGTGATGTGAGCGAGTCCGTAGACCGGCACGGGTGATTCGATCAGGTCGCGCACCGCCCGGACGTAGATCTCGGTCGGAGCAAGCAGGATCTCGCCGAGCGGCCGGCCCAGCCGGTCGTCGTCGAGGTCGAGGCCCTGGAGCGCGCTGCGGGCGAGGGTGTAGCCGTTCGAGTGGATTCCTGAAGAAGGCAGCCCGATCACGACATCGCCGGCCGCCACTCGCGAGCCGTCGATGATCCGGTCGAGATCCACCGTGCCGACGCAGGTGCCGGCGATGTCGAAGCCTTTGACCAGGTCGCCGATCTGGGCCAGCTCGCCCCCGGGGATCTCGATCCCGGCGAGCTCGGCCCCGCGGGCCAGCCCCAGTCCGATTTGTTCGCATTGCGCGGGGTCGGCCCGCTCGACTGCCAGGTAGTCGAGCATCGCCAGCGGTTCGGCCCCGACGCAGATGATGTCGTTGACGTTCATCGCAACGCAGTCGATGCCGACGGTGTCATAGCGGCCGAGCTGCTCTGCGACCAGCAGTTTGGTCCCGACCCCGTCGGTTGACAGCGCGATTCCGGTTGTGTCGTCGAGCCTGATCACCGCGGCGTAGTGGCCGCTCAGGTCGACCTGACGGGACGGGCGGTCGAGTTTCGCCGTAGCCAGGGCCGCGACCAGTTTCGCTACCGCCTGGTCGGCGTCGCTCTGACTCACGCCGGCCTGGGCGTAAGCGTCACCATCCGTCTCGGCGACGGTCTGATCGTCAGCGGTCACCGGGGATGCCTCGGACTCGGATTCATCGCCCCCGATTCAACACCAGATCCCGGTCGCCCGGTCGGCCGGCCGAGGATCGCCAGGGCGAAAGCGATCCGGTAGACCCCGAATGGAAACAGAGCCCGGTCCTTTTCGACCAGCCCGATCAGGCGGGTCGAGGCCAGGGTAGAGAGAAACGAGGTCCCGGCTCCGAGCGCCAGCCAGCGGCGCTGCTCCCGGGTCGTGCCACGCCTGAGCAGCCGGGCTCCTTTGAGTGCGGTCGCGCCGATGATCACCGGAAGGGCCACGGTGCGTGAAAGCAGGCTGGACTGGCTCCGGGTGAAACGGAGCATCCGGGCCACGGTCAGGGTGGCCCCGTTGCGAGAGACCCCCGGAACCAGGGCTGCGGCCTGGGCGAGCCCCAGGGCGAGGCCATCACCGGGTCCGGCCTCGCGGTGGCCCCGGTCCTGGGGGCGCCGGTCGGCCAGAATCATCAGAGTGCCGCCGACGATCAGTCCGGCCGCGGTCGAGCGGGGCCCTCCGAGACGGGACTCGATGGTCCGTTCGAGCCCCAGTCCGGCCGCTGCGGCCGGCAGGAACGAAAGCGCAAGAATGGCTGCCCGGTGAAGGTCGAAATCGCGGAGTTCGCCGGCGATCTCCTCCCGCCTGGCGAGCAGCAGAGCCATGGCGGCTCCGGCGTGCAGGGCCACCTCAAAGCTCTTGCGGAGCTCGGGGTCGAGCCGTTCCCAGTCCCAGCCGGCCAGTCGCGGCAGCATCGTCAAATGGGCTGAGCTGGAGACCGGCAGCAGTTCGGTCGGACCCTGCACCAGTCCGAGCAGGATCGCCCTTTGTCTGTCACTGGTTCCGGAAAGCAGAGTTTCGATCCTATTCCCGTCTAGACTTCATAAGTTCAATGCGCCGCCCCGAGTTCAATTTTCGCCGTCCCGATCTGCGACTGCGCCCGTACCAGCTGTGGCAGATGGCGGGCGACGGCCTGCTGATCGCGATCGCGTACTTCCTTGCTTTCCAGCTTCGCTTCCTCGATGCGGCGGGAACGATCCCGGAGCGATACGTCGATCTTTTCCTTGCCTCGGTCGGATTTGTGATCGTCGGCAAGATCGCGATCTTCTATCTGTTCGGGCTCTACCAGAAGTGGTGGCGGTTCGTCGGCGGGCGCGACATCGTGCGAATCGTCCAGGCGGTCACGATCTCGAGCCTGATCCTGGTCGTTGCCTTCACGGTGATCCAGCCGTTTGCCGACGGCCTGCCCCGTTCGGTCGCGGTGACCGACTTTCTGCTGACCATGATGCTGATCGCCGGGGCCCGTCTGGCCACCCGGTTGTTCAAGGAAAGGCCCGGCCGGGGCAGCAGGATCGCCCGCGGGCGGGAGATCCTGGTGGTCGGGGCCGGTTCGGGCGGCCAGATGGTGGTCCGGGAGCTTCGGCTGAACCCGCACCTCGGTGAGACCGCGATCGGTTTCGTCGACGACAACACCGGAATGCGGGGCATGAGAATCGAAGGGATCCGTGTGCTCGGCACCACCGAGGAGATCGAGACCATCCTCGACGAAACCGAGCCGGACGAAGTAGTGATCGCGATCCCGTCGGCACCGGGCACCCTGAGGGGCAAAGTCGTCGCCGCCTGCCGCGACCGCCAGATCAGGGTGCGAACCCTGCCGACCGTGTTCGAGCTTCTGCGGGGCGGGGTCCAGCTCAGCCAGCAGCTTCGTGAGGTTCAGGTCGAGGACGTGCTCGGCCGCGATCCGGTGGTGGTCGAACTGGCCCGGGTGGGGGCCTACCTGGAAGACCAGGTCGTCATGGTGACCGGCGCCGGAGGCTCGATCGGCTCGGAGATCTGCCGCCAGATCGCACTGGTCAACCCCAAGCTGCTCGTCCTGCTCGATCACGCCGAAGACAACCTGTTCCTGATCGATCGGGAGATGGTTTCCGAACGCCACTTCAGCCGCGTCGAGGCGGTGCTGGCCGACTGCAAGGAAACGGATCGCATGTTCGAGGTGATGCAGCGCTACCGGCCTGACGTGGTTTTTCACGCCGCCGCCTACAAGCACGTCCCGCTGATGGAGTCGAACCCGCTGGAGGCGATCCGCAACAACGCGATCGCGACCCGGATAACGGCCGAGACCGCCGCCGCGGCGAAAGCCGAACGGTTCGTGCTGATCTCGACCGACAAGGCGGTTTCGCCTCAAACGGTGATGGGCGCCTCCAAGGCGCTCGCCGAGTGGGCGGTGGGCGCCGCCGGCGAGCGCCACCCGAACACCCGGTTCGTCAGCGTCCGCTTCGGCAATGTACTCGGCTCTTCCGGCAGCGTGGTGCCGATCTTCCGCCGCCAGATCGAGCAGGGTGGCCCGATCACGGTCACCCACCCCGAAATGACCCGCTTCTTCATGACCATCCCCGAGGCGGTCCAGCTGGTGATTCGGGCCGGCGATACCGGCAACGCCCGCGGTGACGTGTTCGTGCTCGACATGGGTGAGCCCGTCCGGATCGTGGACCTGGCCGAGAACATGATCAGGCTGGCCGGGTATGAACCCGAGACCGACATCGCGATCGAGTTCACCGGTCCGCGCCCGGGGGAGAAGCTGCACGAAGAGCTTTTCGGAGAAGAGGAGCGGCCCCAGCCGACCGCTTCCAAGCGAATCATGCGGGCGGTCCGCGAGGAGCGGATCGATGCGGCCTGGGTCGAATCAACTCTGGACCGCTTTCAGCAGATCGTCGAGAGCGGCGACGAGTCCAACCTCGTCGCCAGGCTGGTCGAGACGGTCAACTCGCCGGGATCAGAGCGGGTCCACTCCCGTTGAGCCCCGGTCCGACCGGGGGCCATCATGCATCTCTTTCGCGCTGCGCTCTAACATGCCCCGGTCTGAGTGTTCGGGATCGCGGCGGGTGCCGCCCCTGTCCCGGGAGTAAATGGACTTTGGAGAGGCGACCGTGAAAAGCGTGATTGAGACTGTCGGCCCCTATGCCGGCTTTGTCGCCGTATTCGGACTCGCTGTGCTTTCGATGCTCTGTTTCTCGATGGCCCGCGACATCCGCCGGCTGCGCGACTGGGCAGGAGGGGCTCCGGAGCGGGACGCCGAGGTCCGCGAGGTCAGCGAGATCGTTGCCGAAGAACGGTCGGAGGAGATCAAGGTCCTTGCCGAGCGCGAGAAGCGCCGGCTCGAGCGGTCCGGCATGGCAGGCGACTCGTACTGGGACCGGCTCGGACGAACCGGCCGGGTGCTTGCGATCATCGCCGCAGTCGTGGTGCTCGGTGCCGCGGCGGCGTTCGCCGCTACCTCGCTGATGGGCGACGACTCCGGCGGACGAAACCAGGCCGGGAACGGCAGCGGCAAAAAGCAGGCCGGTTCCCAGATCCCGCCCGGGAGCATCCAGGTTGCCGTGTTGAACGGCACCGGCGGCGTCGAGACCGGAATCGCGGCCGAGTACGCAAATGCGCTCGAGCAGAAGGGGTACCAGCTGGGTACGGTCACCGACGCTCCGGCCATCTTCGATGACAGCGTTGTGATGTATGAATCCGGCGAAGAAGCCGCCGCAAAGCAGGTCGGCCGGGTGGTCGGAGTTCGGCGGACCGCTCCGGTGACCAGTGAGGTAGCCGGCACCGCGAGTGCGATGGTCACGGTCGTGATCGGTTCCGCTCACGGTGAGCTGCCGACTGGCGGCTAGTGACCGGCCCCGCCCGCCCCGCCGTGCCGGGCTGGCTCGCGCCGGTCGCGGTCGGGCTGCTGGTCGCGGCGACGGTGCTCGCTTTCGGGGTTTCGCAGCGGCTCAAGCGCGAGCCACTGGTCGTCGACCGGGTCGAGTACCGGGCCACCGGAAGCGGAAATGACGCTGGGCCGGCGACGGCCTTCAGCCCCAACGGGGACTGCCGCCACGACCGGATGGTGATCCGCTTCCGGACGACCAAGTCGGACGTCGCCGACGTCGAGATCGTCACCGTGGATGGCATGCCGGTTCGGTCCCTGGCCGGGGACCGGTTCTTCAAGCGCTATCGCGAGCACAAGCTGGTCTGGGACGGGCGCACCGAACTGGGCCGGATTCCGCCCACCGGTCGCTACGGAGTCAGGGTGACCATGGAGGAGCTCGACCGGAGTTTCCGCATGCCCGGCTGGATCAGGCTCCATAAGTTCGCCTCTCAGGGGAGCGCATGCCGGTAATCGGGATACTGCTCGCTCTGGTGGCCGCCGCTTCGGCGGCCGTCGCTGTTTGGGACCGGCCGTCGAAGCGGCGCTCGGCGGCCATGCTGGTCGCGGCGGTGCTGGCCCCGGCCCTGATCGCCGCTGACCAGTGGCATGCGACTCAGGTCGAGGAGTTGCGCAGCTCGCCTGCCCTGCTGCTCGCGGCTTTCGCAGTGACCGGAGCGATCGTGGCCGGCCTTGCCGCGCTCATGTACAGGCGCCCGGTCCTGCTGCCGGTCCTGATCCTGATCGCCCTGCCGTTCAGGGTGCCGCTGACCGTTGGCGGCGAGGACGCCAACCTGCTGATGCCGCTCTATCTGGTGATGGCGGCCGGCGTCCTGGTTGCCGCCCTCCGGCAGTGGCGGGGAGCGCGGTCGCCCGCAGCGACGACCCCCGATCGCGGGGGTGGTCCCGATCAGCCGGAGCCGGTCGCGGATGAGGCCGGCAGCCAGGCGGCCGCGCCACGGGGGATCGCCGCCTGGATGAAGCCCCTTCTGGCCGCTTCGGTAGTGCTTTTCGCCCTCGGGTTGATCTACTCGGAGGACCGCTCGGTCGGCCTGCAGAACCTCTGCTTCTTCCTGGTTCCGTTCGCGGTCATCTTCGCGCTGATGAGTGATGTCGAATGGGACCGGCGCCGCCTGCGAATCGTGCTGGCCGTGGTCCTGGCCGAGGCCCTGGTCTGTGCCCTGATCGGCTTCGCCGAGTATCAGTTCAAAGAACTGCTCTGGAACGAGACCGTGATGCGGACCAACGACTTTCACGTCTACTTCCGGGTCAACTCGCTTTTCTGGGACCCCAACGTCTACGGCCGGTACCTGGCGGTCGCCATCACGGTTGCCACGGGGGCACTGCTCTGGGCGCGCAGCCTCAGGGACGTGACCGGGCTCATCCTGGTCGCGGCGGTGCTCTGGCTGGCCCTGATGACGACCTTCTCCCAGTCGAGCTACATCGCTCTGCTCGCCGGTCTGGCGGTGCTGGTTGCGCTCAGGTGGAGCCTCAGGCTGGTCCTCGCCGGGATCGGCGTGATGGCGGTCGGCGCACTTCTTTTCGGGGTTTTCGCCGGCGGTCTGGTCAAGCTGGATCTCGGCGCCCTCAACAAACAGACCAGCGGACGGGCCAACCTGGTCGAGGGAGGCATCGAGATGTTCGGAAACCGGCCCGTTCTGGGCTACGGCTCGGGCTCGTTTTCGAAATCCTTCAAAGACGAAATCGCCGGTCCGGACGCGCCGGTGACCGAGTCCCACACCGAGCCGATCACCGTGGCCGCCGAGCAGGGACTGGTCGGCTTCGCCCTCTATG
>JAENXK010000077.1 GCA_016649615.1 Thermoleophilia bacterium | reverse complement strand
TGATCAGGATTCAGCTGGCAGTGCCGGAGAACCTCTTCCTCGACGCCGTCACCTTTGACCGGCTGCTCTCGGTCTATGGCGAGACCGCGATCTTCCTGTTCGCCCTGCCACTCTGCCTGGGATTCTTCTACTACGTGGTGCCGCTTCAGATCGGCAGCCGGAGCACGGCCCTGCCCCGGCTCGGCCAGACCGGGCTCTGGCTGTTCATTTTCGGCGGATTGATGCTCTATGCCGCCTTCCTGTACACGCCTCCCGAGGCGGGGATCAACCCGTTGCCGCCCTTTTCGGAGCTGACCTTCACCTCCAACAACGGGGTCGATGTCTGGCTGGCCTCGACCGGGATGATCGCGATCGGCTTCCTGCTGCTCGCGATCGACCTGCTGACCACGCTTCATAATCTGCGGGCCCCGGGCATGGTCTGGCGGAGGGCTCCGGTGTTCGTCTGGGCAGCCTCAATCGTGAGCTGGCTCCTGGTGGCGGTGATTCCGGTCTTCCTGGCGGCGGTCACCATGCTGATGATCGACCGGCGGCTCGGAGGCACGTTCTTCACCGGAGGAGCCGGCGGCGCCCCGATGCTCTGGCAGCACCTCAGCTACATCTTCTTCACCGGCAGCTACATGGCCATCGCGATCGCCTTCCTGGGAGCGATTGCCGAAATCATCGAGACCTTCACCGGCCGTGAGCTTCCGGGCCGTCAGACGGTGATCAAGTCGATGATCGCGATCGCGATCATCGGCACCCTGGCCTGGACCCAGAACATGCTGACCACCCCGATTCCGAGCGGCTGGAAGTACTACGCGATGCTGATGTCGATCGCCCTGATAGTTCCGTTTGGCCTGATCTTCTACAACCTGATCACGGCAGTCAGCCGGGCTGACTTCCACATGCGGGCACCGCTGCGCTTTGCCATGGGCGCGCTCTCGATCGCGTCGATCGGGCTTCTCGCCGAGGTCAGCCAGTCGACTATCGCAGTCGGCAGCCAGCTTCAGCACACCTACGACGCCTGGGCGGCGACCCACTTCGCCCTGATCGGGTTCGCGGTCTTCGGCGGGTTCGCCGCGATTTCCTACTGGTACCCGAAAATGACCGGCCGCCGGCTCAACGAGGACCGCTCGCGTATCTCGTTCTGGGCGATGCTGATCGGGACGATTTTTGCGCTGGTCCCGCTCTTCGGCGCCGGCGTCGAGGGCCAGGTGACCGACGCCTACCGCTTCTTCAGCGGCCAGGACCTCGACCTCTACAACCTGATCGCGGCTGTTGGAACCCTGATCCTCTTTATCGGGATCGTCCTGGCGATCGGCAACCTGATCAAGAGTCGCTCCGAAGAACCGGTGGCTACGCCCGATCCATGGCGAGGCGCGTCGCTCGAATGGCTGGCGCTCTCTCCCCCGCCGGCCCATAACTTCGACGTGCTCCCGGACGTGCGCAGCACCCAGCCCATGCGTGACATCAGGGAGGCGCTGGAGCATCGCGAGGCCGAAGCCGCTGAACCGGCCGGCGATCCTCAGCCGGTAGCCTGACCGGATGATCGAAGGTGCCGCTGCGCGGTCGACGCGCAACCAACAGGCGGCCCACTCGGTGGGCCCTGACTCGATCGGCCAGGTCGTGCCGGTGGTCCGCGATTACATCGCTCTGACCAAGCCCCGGATCATCAGCCTGCTGCTGCTGACGACGGTGGCGACCATGTTCGTCGCCGACCCCTCGGGCCCGGCCCTTTCACTCATCCTCTGGACGATGCTCGGCGGCTACCTTGCGGCCGGTGGCGCCGGAGCGATCAATCACTACATCGACCGCAACCGGGATGCCAGGATGGCCCGCACCAGCTCGAGACCACTGGTCAGCGGACGGATCAGCCCCGCCCACGGCCTGATCTTCGGAATCACCCTGGGTCTGGCCTCGTTCGTACAGCTCTGGCTGACGGTGAACCCCCTCTCGGCAGCCCTGGCGATGCTGGGTCTGCTCGGCTACGTCTTCCTCTACACCCTCTGGCTGAAGCCCCTGACCCCGCAGAACATAGTGATCGGTGGCAGCGCCGGTGCGGTTCCGCCCCTGGTCGGCTGGGCGGCGGCCTCCGGGAGCCTCACCTGGGAGGCGCTCTGGCCATTCGCGATCATCTTCTTCTGGACCCCTCCCCACTTCTGGGCCCTCTCACTGATGATCAAGGACGACTACGCCCGCACCGGCGTGCCGATGCTCCCGGTAGTCAAAGGCGAAGCCGAGACCCGGCGGCAGATACTGATCTACACCCTGATCATGTTCGGAGTCACGATCGGTCCGTACGTGACCGGTCTACTGGGATCGATCTACCTCGTTTCGGCGATCGCGCTCGGCGCCACTTTCACCGCTTTCTCGGTCGCGCTCTACCGCCACCCGACCCCGGCGCTCACCCTCCGCACCTACCTCTACTCCCTGTCCTATTTGGCGCTGCTCTTCATTGCCATGGCCGTCGACGCCGTCGCCTGATAGAACTCAACCCATGGACCGCAACTCCTCAAAGGCCAATTTTTCGACCGGCATGCTGATCGGCACGGGCGCGGCTGCGATATACGCACTCACCTTCGTCTTCGCCCTGCTTTACATCGCCTCCTAGACCGAGCCAGAGAAAGCCCATGAGCCAGACAGAACGATTCATCGAACCGACCGAGACGATCCACCTCACCGCCCCTTCGTGGGGACCCGCGATGCTCGCCTTCGGGATCCTCGGCCTGGTCGCCGGTACCTTTGCGACCGGCTTCATGTTCCCGACCTGGACCTACGCGGCCGTCGGCGTCATTTTCGTGATCGGCGCGCTCCGAAGCATGACCCGCAAGGGCAAGCGTGCCTTCTACAGCCTCCCCCGCGAACGACAGGACGCCCGCGCCGAGCTCCCCCTGGAGAGCTTCAGCGCCCCCGGCAAGGACTAGGGCCGGGTCGAGCCGGCCGGCGGCTCTTTGCCACCTCTCCGGATCGCCCGGATCGCGAAATAGCCGAACCCGGCACACAAAGAGGTCGCGACAAGCAGTCCGGCGACTATTCCCATCGGGAACCGGCTGCCCGCGGCCCAGTAGAGCGTGCCGTTCAATGCCGCTTCACTGCCACCGACCGTGAGCGGGATCCGGTAATCGAACAGCTTCTCCCTGCGCCCGGGGTCTTCCAACCCGGGCGGAGTCCCGGATTTCATGTAGTGGGACCGGTGATCGAACCAGACCAGCTCCCCGTCGTCTGCCACCCGGACCCATTGCGGCCGGGCCGAAGGGTCGGCCGCCGGATCGACCGGGGTACGCGCGTAGCGGTCGCTATTCAGGAAGTAGGCCGGTGAACGGGAGTTGAGAAACACACCCCCGCCCGGATCGAGCCGGGCATACGGCTCCCCGTCGTAGCCGCGTACCACGATCGACTTGCCGGATCCGTTCTTAAGCCTGATCTGCGAATCGAAGTCGAGCATCTCGGCCTCGATGCCTTCTCCGAGCACTTCCGGCGAGATCCCGTCGAGAACCGATTCAAACGGGTGCGAGGCCCGGTGCGCCTGGCCGTGGGGCACCGGCACTGCGAGCAGGAACAGGCATGCCACCGCCGTTGACCCGAGAAGGGCAAGACTCTGGCGCAGGCCTGCGAGGATGGCCGGCCGGACCTACTTCGAAGCTCCGCTGGATGCGGCCACGTAGTCAGCCACGTCCTGGGCATCCTCGCCGGAAAGCAGCCCCGCCGGCATCGCCCCCGAGCCGGTACCGCCGGCTTCGATCGCCGAAGCGACAAGCGCCGCGTCGGGCTGGAGGTCATCCAAATTCGGACCCGCGGCACCATCCGTCCCGGCGGCGGAGAGCGTATGGCAGCTGCCACAACTGGCCACGAAAAGATCGCTGCCGGGTCCCGCGGCGGCCGGCGGTGGTACGGCGGCCGGCGCGGCGGCCGGCTCCTCGGCTGCCTGCCCCGGAGGCTGTACCGCGTTCGAGTCATCGGCGTTGTTGGTCCCGATCTCGTATGACACCACCATCGCGGCCAGGATCAGGGCGCCGATCGCGATACCGGCCAGCCAGGCCTGGACGATTCTGGCCCCGCCCCTGTCACCGCCATCGGCGTTCTTGTCAACTGTTGGCTCAGGTCTGTCCATTGATCAACCTCCGGTTACTCCAGCCGCGAACATGAGTGCCATCCCGACCGAAGAGGCCAGAACGATCCAACCAGCCGCCCGGCCGAGCGCCGAAGCGCCCAGTCCCAGCAGCAAGCCAAGTATCAAGACGACAAAGTGATACGAGGCATGAAGAAAGTTGCTCTCCTCGAGGTCCGAGTAGATCGCCGGAACCATGAACAGCAGCATCGCCACCGGGACCAGGACCACCACGAGCAGGCCGAGGTTGGTCCAGCGTGGCGTTATGCGATCGACGACCGCCGGAGCGGAGGCCAGGGCCACCCCGAGCATTGCGCCGATGAAGAACTGGACCGCGTGGGCCAGATGATGGAACTTGACCGTGGCCTCGGACGCTTCCGAAACCGGCGGGATAAAGACGAATGACGCCATCACAGCCATGGCGACCGCCGTGGTCAGGCCGAAACTTGTCCTGATCAACGGTTCCGCCCCTCTTCCGAGGGCGAGGTCGGCCTCACTGGACGCTCCGGCGATCCCGGGTGATCGGGTCGGCGGCGTCGCACTCGCGCGTCGGCGCCAGGCGTCCCGCCCGAGCGAAGCGAACTCGGCCAGCATGAGGAAGAAGCCGGCCAGGAACACAACCCCGAAGATGCTCGCGACCAGACTGTATTCCTCGGTTCCGGCCGGATGCACGGCCCATCGCCGTGGAATGCCCAGGGCGCCGGACACGTACCAGCTGAAGATGAAGCCATATCCGCCCACGACCATGGTCACCGGTGCCCAGATCGACACCCGGCGCCTGGCTGTACGGCCGGCGGCCCGCTCCAGCAGGTAGGACACCAACGCCATCATCCAGAGGCCGATTCCCATCATCAGATAGTTGTGGAAGTGGGCCGGTACCCAGAGCGTGTTGTGGAATCGGAAGTTGATCGGAATAAGGGAGTCGATCACTGCGCCGGCACCACCGATCGCCCAGCCGGCGAAGCCCAGGTAGAGCAAGGTCGAAGTGAGCGTCCAGCGAAAGCGCGAACCCCAGATCAGCATCATGCCCGTGTATATGGTCACCACTGCGACCGGAATCGCGGCCGCAGATGATGCGACGAGCGAGATCATCTGCGCGGCGCCCGGCTGCACGAAATCCATGTAGAGGTGATGCGAGTAGGCAGTCAAAACAAAGACGATCGTGAACAGCCAGCCGATCGCCAGCGGCTTGGAAAGCTTCCACTGACGCCCCGCGTAGAGCGGCACCAGCACATAGATCATGCCGGCCGCGAGGTAGATGATCAGGTTGGCAATCGTATGGCCGAAGAAGTAGGTCAGGTTCTTTGCCCAGAGGGCGTCGAGCGTCACCTGACCGTCGATCGTGTGGTCAAGCAGGGCGAGCACGATGGTCATCCCGACAGCACTGCAGATGATCCCCTGGATGCTCACCGCGGTCGCGGCGATCACCTGTGGCGGCGGTCCGCTGGAATCGCGGCCGCGCAGCCAGTTCACCGCGAGCGCACCGGACAGCCCTCCGTATGTCTGGGTCGTCGCTTTGAGCACGTCGATGCAGTAGACGAAAAAACCGACGCCGACCAGGCCCATTCCGATCAGGAACGTGACCGCAGCCCAGGTCTCCCACTGGCCCGAAGAATCGAAGGGAAGCGGGTAGAGGAAAGTCCAGCCGGCGGCGAATCCTCCGACCAGTACGGCAACCACAATCAATACGGCGCCGGAAACGATCGCCGCGTAACTGGCCATCGCCCGTCCGAAGTTCAGGGCCGGCACCGAGCTGCGAACCACGAACCAGAGGCCACCCATCATCGCAAGCAGGGCTCCGGCGAGCATGCCGGCGGCATGCAGGGTCATCAGGCGATAGAACCATTCCGCCGAGATCGAGATCGAATCAGCCTGGGCGAAGCGCATGACCAGGCCGATCAGGGCCATCAGCGTAAACAGGGCCAGTCCGGTACCGCCAAAGAGCCAGCCGACGGTCCGTTCCTGACCAGAGGCTCGCGGCTCGAACTCTTCCCCGAGCGCGTGGATAACCGCAGTGTGCTCGGACTCCGCCACCTTCAAGGTCACGGGGTTACCTCGAACTCCCGGATCATTTCGTGGTGTTTGAACCCGCAGAACTCGAGGCAGGCGATCATGTATGTGCCGGCCTTGTCAAGCGTCAGGTCGAGCTCGTTGTGATAGCCGGGCATCGCCTGGACGCTGCCGATCAGCACACCATCCGGATCGTAGATCCCGAAACCGTGATTGACATCGGCCGAGGTCACATCGAAGTTGATCTCGCTGCCGGCGGGCACCGTCTGCGGGCTCATCGACCAGTAGAACAGGCCACCGCTGACTCGAACCGTGGCGGCACTGTCGGCGCTACTCGGGTACGGCAGGAAGAAGAGCGATACGACCACACCGGTGGTCAGCAGCAGGGCGAGGAAAGCCAGCCAGTACCGGCGGAGGCGGTAGCCGGTCTCGGTCACCAGCTCGAACTCGACATTGCGCCTTGCCTGGAGAGCCACAACCGTGAAGATCGCGACGAGCGCGACCGCTACGACCAGGAAGGCGATCAGGACGACAATCTGAAATCCACCGAATTCGAGTTCCATGCACCCTCACCTGGACGAAATGTGAGAACCGCTACCGGCCATTGTCGAAGATCAGCCCGAAAGGGCGAACTCCCAACCGCGGATCACGGTATCGCCGATCTTGTTACCAATCTACACACCGACAGTGTGTAATGCAAGCAGGGGGCAACCGACCCGTTCGCACTTGCGAAACGCGGTCGGGACGGTCGCGACCCGATCGCCTCAGCTGGGAACGCCGGAGATCAGGGAGGGCCGCCCGAGGTTGCTCCGTCGCTGGTCCACGCGTGCATGATGTCCCTCATCGAGAGGACCCCGACCAGTTCACCGTCGCGGTAAATCACGAGGTGGCGGATCTTCCGGCGGGACATCTCCATCGCCGCTCGCTCCATGCTCCACTCGGGAGAGGCCGTGATCACGCTCTCGCTCATGTGGTCTCTCACCTTTTCGGCGTCCGGATCGAGGCCGGTGCCGAGCGCCGTGAGAATGTCGCGTTCGGTGACGATCCGGGGCACGGGCCATTCCTCGTCCTCGACGATCGCCGCACCAACCCCCAGGTCGGTCATCTTCACCGCCGCTTCCCGCAGCGTGTGTCCGGGGCCCACCCGGAGAACCACATCTGACATCCCGACACTGACTCGCATTGACTGCCCCTCTCCGGCGCTTGTAACGATCGTTGCCATCTTAGTTGATCGCCGTGCCGCCGTGAATGCCGGGCCGACATATAGAATGGCCAAGCTTCGATTCCAGACATGACTTCGTCCTTCAAATCGATCAAAATCCCG
Source organism: Thermoleophilia bacterium (assembly GCA_016649615.1). Taxonomy (GTDB): domain Bacteria; phylum Actinomycetota; class Thermoleophilia; order Solirubrobacterales; family 70-9; genus 67-14. The sequence goes on along the minus strand of JAENXK010000077.1, from coordinate 981 downwards.
CTCCTCGTGACGATGCTGGGCCTGCTCACGGCCGCGGCCGCCGGCTGCGGCACTTCGGATCCCGCACCGATCGCCGGTGAATTCGATGACCGGGGCCGCCAGCTGTTCACGGCGAAGTGCGGCACCTGCCACAAGATGGCCCAGGCGGCCAGCACCGGCACACAGGGACCCGACCTCGATGCCGCCTTCGCCGCCGGCCGCGAGGTCGGAATGAAGGCAAGCACGATCGAAGGGATCGTCAAGGCACAGGTCCTCCATCCCAGGCCCCCGGAGGAGGGGTTCCCGGGCGTGAACATGCCGGCTGACATCGTCACCGGCAACGACCTCGACGACGTGGCCTCCTATGTGGCCCGCTACGCCGGAGTACCCGGCGCCGAGCCGCCTCTGGCGCCCGGCTCGGGACCTGGAGCCCAGGTGTATGCCGAGAACGGTTGCGGCAGCTGCCACACCCTGGCGGCGGCGGGTTCGGCCGGAACCCTCGGACCGGATCTTGACGAAGTGATTCCCGGACTGAGCAAGTCCGAGATCGAAACCGCAATCGTCGACCCCGACGCGACAAAGGCCAAGGGCTACGAGAACGTGGCGATGCCTGACAGCTTCGATTCGATCCCGGCCAACCAGCTCAACGAGCTGATCGATTTCCTGGTCTCCTCGACGGGATCCGGTTCAAGCGGCTCCTGACCCGGCGCCGGCTGCGGGGGACCACCGCCTCCGAATGGAGGACTCCTGATGCTGAAGCGGATTCAAATATCGCCAGAGCGATACACCCAGGTCGCGCTGGTCGCGCTGACCTTTCTGACGATGATCGTGTTCACCGGGGCCGCCGTCAGGTTGAGCGCTTCGGGTCTGGGCTGCCCCGACTGGCCGAAGTGCTACGACCAGTACGTGGCGCCGGCTCAGATCAACGCCTGGATCGAGTACGGCAACCGGCTCTTCACCGGGGTCACCGGGATTGCGGTGATCGCTGCTTCGTTGCTCGCC
>JAENXK010000007.1 GCA_016649615.1 Thermoleophilia bacterium | reverse complement strand
TGATCAGGAAGTTGGGAACCGCGAGCGGGGCGACGTCGAGCGGATCACCGGTCGCCGGCCCGTCGTCCGGGGAGACTCCGCCGCTGAGGTCGGGGTCCTCTTCGACGAACTTGGGTTCCGAACCGGGCGGGGTGATTCCGGATCCGGAGTTGCCGTCCTTGCCCGAGCCTTCATTGCCGGGGTCAGAGGGCGGCTCCGGCTTCGGGGCCACGCCGCCGGAGGAGTCGTCGCCGGACTGATTACCGGACGCCGGCGGCGTAGTCGCGGGCGGTTCTGGTTCGCCGGCCACCGCGCAGTCGGCGCCGGCGGGATCACATCCGGGCTCGCTCTGCCCGGCGAGGGCCGAATTCTGCCCCGGTGCGGGCGGCCCTGAAACACCTGGAGCGGCGCTCGCAAACCCGGCGCTCAAGCCGGAAACAAGCACAAAAAGCAGAGCCGCGAAAAAAGCGACTGAGCGATTCCGTCGTGTCGACTCGAAACTCTGTTCCACCCGTAGTACCCAACTAAACCAGACACGGCCGACACTCTCCCGAGATGCGGCAGCAAAACCGTATCGCAGACGGGTTCGATGCGGTACCGCCGCACTATCTATGCAGGCCCGTATTCCGACGAGGATCGGCGGCCTGCCTCCCGACTCCGAACCCCGGCTCGCCCCCGGCCCCTGGCATTAGGATGAGCGCATGGGCGAAAAGGGCGACAGCGACGAAGACGAAGGAATCACCGACCGGGTCCGGTCCGGGGGAGAGCGGGCGGCGTCAGACTTCGCCCAGGCCTTGATCGGAAGCCCCGGCTTCGGCCAGGCCCTGGCGGCCGCCGCGGCGGCCAGGGACAGGGCGACCGAAGCCCAGCGCGCGGCGATGGGCGCGCTCAACGTTTCCTCCCAGGACGAGGCCGACCGGCTGGAGCGCCGGCTCAGGTCGCTTTCGGACCGGCTCGAGGAAACCGAGGACCGGCTCGACCGGGCTCTCGACGAAATCCGTCAGCTGCGCCGCGAAGCCGACTCTGGGAAGGGTGACTCGCCGGAGGCCTGACCTAACCGTCAACTTGAACCTTAGGGTCACTCCGTTCCAGCACCCGCAGTACCGCCGGACCGAGATCCAGGAAGCGTTCCTCCAGTTCGGCCTCAGTCAGCCGGTCGGACCACCCGTTTTCGATGGCGATCAGGAGTGCGGCCCCCCGGATACCCAGCCTCCGGGTGACCGCCAGGGTCGCGGCGGTCTGGAGGTCGCGGGCCACCGGGGTCCGCTCGGTCGCGCTGTCGAAGGCTGCCGCCCCGGGATCCAGCCGGGCGACCAGGTCGTGGCTGGAAACGGTGGCCGGCCGGCCGAGGCCGATCAGCGACTTGAAAAGCTCCCGGTCGGGCCTGACCGCTACCGGGCCGGAGACGGTTTCGGGCCCGGCCGCCTGCCCGGCGAGGGCGCGGCCGGCTCCGTCGGCGGCAATCGCCCGCTCGACCAGGAGGACCTCGCCGGGTTTGAGCTCTTTACTGAGGGATACGCACGTCCCGAGCCGCACGACGGTCGAAACCCCCGCGGCGACAAGGTCGCCGATTACCGCGACTGCGCTCGGACCCCCGATACCGGTCGACTGAACGGTCAGGTCGAGGCCGGCCCGGCTGGTTCCGGTGTACCCCCAGAGCCCCCGTGCCTGGTGGCTCCTCCTTGGCTGGACCGTGAGCGACTGGGCCAGAGCGAAGGCGCGGCGGGAGTCACCCACCACGATCGCATCGGCGGCCGGCGGCTCCAGGGGTGTCATTCGGACGGGCATTCAATCTGGCCCGGTGGCCATCCGTCGCCGCAGAGCGGTGCCTTGGCGAACTCTGCATACCGGGATAGGCTTTAGACTAGTCAGATGGCAGAACGCGAGGACAGCGGCAGCACCGGAACCGGCGACGAGGGGCCCCGGGGCATTCCCGACGGCCTCCGCGACGCAATCGAAGGGGCCTTTGCCGCCACCGGGAAGACACGCGACCGGGCTCAGGACCTGACCGACAAGACCCGGGCCCAGGCACAAGATCTGGTTGACGGGGTTTCCAGGCGCGGCAGCGAGGCCCGCGGAACGCTCGAGGGAATGCGCCTGGTCAACCGAGACGATCTCCGGGACTTGGAGATTGCGATCGAAGAGCTCACCAGTCGTGTAGCCAAACTAGAAGCTAAGCCTAAACCTCAAGTCGACGGTTAGACATGGCCGCGAAGGGCCGCGTCGTCATTGCCGGGGTAGCGACTCGCTGGGGCTCCGAGCTGGCCCGCGCCCTGGAACGCGACCCCGAGGTCGGCGAGATCATCGGAATCGATACGGCGCCGCCGAAAATCGATCTGGAGCGGACCGAATTCCTCGAAGCCGACATCCGCAACCCGGTCATTTCGAGGATCCTGCCCGGACTCGAGCCCGATGTGGTGGTCCACTGCGGAGTGATCTGGTATCCGGAGGCCGGCCAGCCCTCGAGGGCCCTCCACGACATCAACGTGATCGGCACCCTCCAGCTCCTGGCCGCCTGCGACAAGTGCGACTCGCTCAAGGCGCTGGTCGTCAGAGGCTCGGCGGCGATTTACGGTTCGACTCCCGGGGCGCCCAGCTTCCTGACCGAAGACATGGCCCGCCGCTACCCGCTGAAGACGCGGTTTCAGCGCGACATCGGCGAGCTTGAGGGGTACTTCGACAGCTTCGGCCGGCGTCACCCGGACATCACCTGCTGCATGCTGCGCTTCCAGTATGAACTCGGGCCCGGACTCGACAACCCGCTGTCGAGGTACCTGACCCTGCCCGTGGTCCCGACCCAGCTGGGATATGACCCGCGCCTCCAGCCGCTGCATGCCCTGGACGCGACCGGAGCACTGACCGCGGCAACGCTCAACCCGGTCAGGGGAGCGGTCAACGTCGCTCCTGACGGAGCGATCTCGCTCAGCCGGCTGCTCCGGCTCGCCGGCAAACCCGCGATCGGGGTGCCACCGGTTATTTCCAGCCTCGTCCTGAAGGGACTCGGCGGGTTTCTGGGCAGCGCCGACCTCTCTCAGGACGGGGAACTGCTGATGCGATGGGGCCGTGGCTGCGACAACAGGCGGTTGCGTGAGGAGATCGGTTACGAACTGGCCTTCGACTCCGAGGGTACGGCCCGGGATTTCGCCCAGAAGGAATCGGGTCTGCGGTCCCTTTTCCCTTCACCTCACCCCGGCTCACCTGTCAGGAGCATCAGGCGATGAGCGATCAGGCGATGAATATGCAGGGCGGGCCGATCAGGAGGACGGGTAAGTGAGCCAGGTTGAGCAGGTGCGCGAATGGGCCTCGCTTGCCCAGGGAGCAACCGAATGCATCATGCGGCGGATGACCGGCGAATACCACGAGGACGAGTGGGGCTTTGACGAGGAATTCGCCGAGGCCGTCTTCCCGGTCATGGACTTTCTCTACCGGGTTTGGTGGCGGGTCAGGACGACCGGCGTCACCAACGTGCCCGGCCACGGGCGGGCGCTGCTGGTCGGGAACCACTCCGGGGCCGTCTTCCCCTTTGACGGAGCGATGGTCGGCGCCGCGATCCAGAAGGAGCATCCTCTGCCGCGCTGGGCCCGGGCCCTGATCCTCAACTGGACCCTCGCTCAGCCCGGTGTCAGCTATCTGTTGCGCCGTACCGGCGGGGTGGCTGCCAACCCGGCCAACCTCACCCGTCTGCTCGAGCAGGACCAGCTGGCGATGGTCTTTCCCGAGGGGGCCAAGGGTTTCGGCAAGTCGTTTTCGGAGCGATACCGGCTACAGCGTTTCGGCCGGGGAGGGTTCGTCGAAGTGGCCCTCGAAACGGGGACGCCGATCGTCCCGGTAGCAGTGGTGGGAGGGGAGGAGATCTATCCGAAACTCGGTGAGCTGAGTGCCCTGGCGAAGATCGTCGGCGCCCCCTATGTGCCGATCACCCCTACCTTTCCTTTGCTCGGGCCGCTCGGGCTGCTGCCTCTTCCTTCACGCTGGCGGATCGAGTTTCTCGAGCCGATCGACCTCTCCGGTTACGGTCCCGGAGCAAGCCAGGACCGGTCCCTGGTCTTTGACCTCTCGGAGCGGGTCCGGGAAACGATCCAGGAGGCGCTGTACCGCGGCCTGGTCGAGCGCGGTCCCGCATTTCTGTAGCGGAAGTGGCTTGAAAAAGAGCTTTCCTGCGGTTCGCCTGATGTGAGAACCGGAGCACTCCGATTTGCTCCAACCGGCTAAGAGCCGGACCTCCGCTGCCGCCTAGATTTGCCCGGTCATCAATTCGCAAAAGCGCGACCGGTGGGCCGGGGCCCGGCGGTAACAGGAGGAATTACCTGAAATGAGTGCCAAGAAATTCAGTTTTGCCGCGATCGCGGCCTTGCTGGCCGCACTGGCGGCGCCAGGGATCGCCTGGGCCGGACCGGCTGAAAAGATAGCCGCCAAATCGCTCGAACTGGACATGGTCTGGGTGGCTTTCGCCACGGTTCTGGTTTTCCTCATGCAGGCGGGCTTCATGTTCCTGGAGATCGGCTTCTCCCGGATGAAGAACGCCGGTACGGGAGTAGCCAAGATCTTCATCAACCTGGCGATCGTGACCATCGCCTGGTGGGCGGTCGGCTACGGAATCGCCGGCTTCGGTAGTGGCAACCTCGCCGATTACGTCGGCACCGACGGCTTCTTCTTCCACTTCGGGCAGGACATTCTCGGCACGGCAGTGACCGCCGACGCGGCGATGCTGATGCTGTTCGGCCTCGCCTTCTGCGCCGTTTCTCTGGCGATCGTCTGGGGCACGACGCTCGAGCGGATCAAGTTCAGCGCCTACGTGATCTATGCGGTCGTGTTCGGCGCCCTGATCTATCCGGTCATCGCCCACTCGGTCTGGGGTGGCGGACTGCTTTCCGACGTCGGTGGCAAGCCGGTGATGGATTTCGCCGGCTCCTCGGTGGTCCACCTGACCGGTGCCACCGCCGGCCTGGCCGCGCTGATCCTGCTCGGCGCCCGAAAGGGCAAGTACGGAAAGGACGGCTCGCCCCGTGCGATCCCGGGTCATTCGATGCCGCTGGTCGGCCTCGGCGTGATCATCCTCTGGATCGGCTGGTTCGGCTTCAACGGAGGTTCGACCTTCGTCACCGAAGGATCCTTCTTTGGTGAGGTGATGCTGAACACCCAGCTCGCCGCTGCCGCCGGGGTCATCGGCGCCAGCCTGGTGATCTATCTGAAGACGAAAGCACTCGACGTCGGCATGGCCGGCAACGGCGCGATAGCCGGACTGGTCGGAATCACAGCCGGCTGCGGGTTCGTCGAGTACTGGGCGGCTCCGGTCATCGGCCTGCTCGCCGGCATCCTCGTGGTCTACGGCGTACTGGCGATCGAGAAGAAGTGGGACGATCCGATCGGTGCCCTGTCAGCTCACGGGCTGGCCGGCATCTGGGGAACCCTGGCCGTCGGCATCTTCGGTTCACCGCGTCTGGTGGCCGAGGGAGCCGGTTCAGGCATCTGGTACAGCATCTTCGGAGACCAGAGCTTCAGCTCGACCATCGGTCAGCTGGGGGTTCAGACCCTGGCGGTCGTGTTCACCTTCGTCGTGGTCATGGCGCTCTCGCTGATCACCTTCAAGGTGATCAAGTCGACCACCGGCCTCAGGGTCTCGGACGCAGAGGAAGAGGCCGGACTCGATATCTCCAGCCACGGAATGTACGGCTACCCGGAGGCGTTCATCCCGCGGCCGGAGTACCCGAGTGGTGACTTTGTAACTTCAATGGCGGGCACCCCGGTGGCGCCATTGGACCAACCGGCCGACGACCAGGCCTGAGAGGGGCAGAGACAGATGAAGAAGATCGAAGCGTTCATAAGACACGAGGCGTTCGAGCCGATCCGGACCGAACTGCTGGAGAGGGGGTTCCCCTCGATCTCCATCCTGGAGGCCAAGGGCTCCGGGCGGCAGAAGGGGATCGTCGAGCAGTACCGCGGCTCCACGGTCACCGTGAATGTCCGGCCGAAGCTGAAGCTCGAGATCGTTGTCGCCGACAGCGACAAGGATCTGATCGTCGAGACCATCCTGCGCCATGCCAGGACGGGTGAGGTGGGAGACGGGAAGATCTTCGTCACCTCGATCGACGAGGCGATCCGGATCAGGACCGGCGAGCGTGGAGACGAAGTGACTCAGACTCACGACGGGTAACGAAGCCGAGACCGGCAGGGCAGCGGGGCCGTTGAGACGGCCCCGCTGCTTCATGCCTTAGCCTCGTGACTGATGTCCGGGGAAGAGCGCATAAGCCTGAACGAAGCCGCCCGCCGGGCAGGGGTTTCGCCCGCGACCCTGACCAGGTGGGCAGACGCGAAGATCGTTCCGGTCCGCAAGGGCCGCTGGACGCCGGTCTCGGCGGCCCAGGCCCGGGTGGTCGCCAGGATGCGGGAGCGCGGCCACTCGCTCGAAGAACTGAAGCAGGCGGGCCGGGACGGCAAGCTGGCCTTCGGGTTCAGCGAGGAGTTCTTTGCCGACAGGGGCGAGGGAGTGCCGATCTCCGAGGCCTCCGAACAGACCGGCCTCGCCGAGGCGCTGATCGAGCGCATAATGGTCGTACTCGGCACCCCGACCGGGCGCGAGCGCAGCCTCAGCACGGTCGATGTCGAGGCACTCAGGTTGATCAACCGGGTTTCCGAGGCCGGGTTGCCGATCGAGGCCGTGCTTCAACTGGTCCGGGTCTATGCCCAGTCGGTCCGGCGGATCGCCGATGCCGAGGTCCGGCTCTACCATCTCTACGTCCACGAGCCGATGATCCGTGACGGACTCGGGGCGCTCGAGATGGCCCAGGAACTGGCCGAGATCGTCGAGACCACCTCGCCGATGTCGCCCCCCCTGTTCGAGTACCTGCACGACCGCTACGTCCGCTATTTCATCGAGCAGGATACGGTCGGACACGTCGAAATCGAGGTCGGCGATGACGACGGACTCGGCCAGGTGCGGATAACCATCTGTTTCATCGACTTGACCGGTTTCACCCGCTTCACCGAGGAGGAGGGGGACGCCGAGGCCTTCTCGGTGATCGAGCGTTTTACCGAGACGGTCGAAGCGACGCTCCCGCCCGAGGCGAACATCGTCAAGTCGATCGGCGACGAGGTCATGGTCGTCTCGCCCGACCCCGGGACCCTGGTCGAATGGGCGGTCGGTTTCCTGGCCCTCTTTCCCGACCGGCCCAAGCCGCGGGTCGGGATCCACTATGGCTCGGCCGTCTTCCGGGACGGCGACTATTTCGGCGGGCAGATCAATCTGGCCCACCGCGTGGTCAACCGGGCCCTCGGTGGAGAGGTTCTGGTCACCGACCGGGTCGCCGACTCGATCGAGGACCACGAGGACCTCACGCTCGACGGAATCGGCGCCGTCGAGCTCAAGGGTTTCCCTGAGCCGACTCCGCTTTTCCTGGTCCGTGTGCCCGACTGAGGACCCGACGGGGTCCGATCGGCCGTCCGGGGGGCCGGGAAGGCTGAGCGAAGCGATCCGGACCTCCGGACTCGTCGACCCCGGCGACAGCGGGGTGATCCTGCTCTCGGGCGGACCCGACTCGGCCGGGCTCACCGCCGGGCTGGTGGCGGTCCTCGGGCCGCAGGGGCTGGTCGCGGTTCACCTCAACTACGGCCTCCGGTCCGACTCCGCCCGGGACCAGGCGATCTGTGAACGCCTTTGCGCGGGTCTCGGGCTGGAACTGGTGATAGAGCGCCCTCCCGAGCGGGACGGCAACCTCCAGGACTGGGCCCGCCGGGCGCGCTACGCGGCCGCCGAGCGGATCCGGGCCGAGCGCGGAGCCGACTGGATCGCCGTCGGTCACACCGGCAGCGACCTGGCCGAAACCCTGATCTACCGGCTGGCATCCTCGCCCGGAGTGCGCCCGCTCCTGGCGATGAGGGCCCGCAGCGGCCGGGTGATCCGGCCGCTGCTCGCACTCTCGAGGGACGAGACCCGTCGCGCGGCTGGAGCGGCCGGGCTCGAGTTCGCCGATGACCTGAGCAACGACGACCCCGCCTACGCCCGGGCCCGGATCCGGAACGAAGTCCTGCCGGTCCTGACCGGGATCAATCGCGGAGCCCGGGCGAACATGGGCGCTACCCAGGCAGAGCTGTTCGAAGACAGCCGGCTGCTCGAGGAACTGGCAACCCGGCTGCTCGATGACGCCCTCGCGGAGCCCGCCGCGGACGCCGGCTCTGCCGGGCGGGGAGTGGCCTCGCCGGCGGTGCCGGCCGGGGGGCTGGAGGACGCCGACCCGGCGCTGGGGCGGCGGGCGATCAGAATCCTCGCCGAGCGGACGCTGGGCCGCCCGGTACCGGTTTCCCGGGAATTGGCCGAGCGGATCGTGCGGCTTGCCCGTGCTTCCGAGGGAGGGCAGGTCGATCTCGGGGGCGGAGCGGTGGCCCTGATCGAGGCCGGCCGGATCTCCGTTTGCGCGGCAGCCCCCGCCGGCTCGTCCACGGAACCGGCCGGGGCGATCTCGATCGAAGTCCCCGGGGAAGCCGAATGGCAAGGCTGGACCGTTCGGGCCGACCAGGTGGAACCACCGCTCGACCCGACCGGCAGCGACCGCGAGCCGGGAGCTCCCGAACGGGCCCTGGTTGACCGGGGCGCCCTCGGCGAGAGCATCCGGATCCGGGGCTGGCGCCGGGGCGATCGCATCCAGCCTCTCGGCATGGAGGGCTCGAAGAGCCTCCAGGATGTGTTTACCGACCGCTCGATTCCGCGCACCGATCGCCGGTCGCTTCCGGTGGTCCTGGCCGGGGAAGAGGTCGTATGGGTCGCCGGGGTGGCCCTCTCGCACCGGTTCCGCATACGGCCGGATTCGGTCGCCGGGGTGAGGATCACCGCGGCCAGGCCGGAGGGTCGTTGATCGGGCAGGCCAAAACGCAGTCCCGTCCGGGACAAATAGACTGATCGCGATGGACCAGGCAAACATCGGGGAGGTGCTGATCAGCTCCGAGGACCTCCAGCGGAGGGTCGGAGAGATCGGCGCCGAGATCAGCCGCGACTACCGGGACCGGGACCTGGTGATGGTAGGCGTGCTCCGGGGGGCGGTCGTCTTCATCGCCGACCTTCTCCGCAGCCTGACCGTGCCCTGCGAGATTGACTTCATGGCCGTCTCCAGTTACGGATCGTCGCGGGATTCTTCGGGCGTGGTCCGGATACTGAAGGACCTTGACGACCCGATCTACGGTCGGGACGTGCTGATCGTCGAGGACATAGTCGACTCGGGGCTGACCCTCAACTACCTGATGCGCAATCTGCGGGCCCGGGATCCAAAGTCGATTGAAGTCTGTTCTCTGCTGACCAAACCGGAGCGCCGCCGGGTCGACATTCCGATCCGGTACACCGGTTTCGAGATCCCCAATACCTTCGTAGTCGGCTACGGGCTCGACTACGCCCAGCGGTATCGAAACCTCGACTACGTGGCCTTGCTTCCTGAAGACGCTGCTCCCACTCTCTAACCGGGACCGGGCGCCGGTATCTCCCTGCTAGGCTGACCTTTCGGCATTTCTGTCGGAAACAGCCGGCAGGGCCGATCATTCCACCCACAGAGGCAAATTGAAACGGTTTTTCAAGAGCGCGGCGTTCCCGATCCTGCTGGTAGTGATCCTGGCCTTCGTAGCCCAGCGTGTGATCAGTCCAGGCAGTGAAGAAAAGCCGCCGACCTACAACGAGTTCCTGCAGCAGGTCAACAAGGGCGAGATCGCCGATGTAACGATCAAAACGAAGGACAACTCGCTCGATGTGACCAAGGAGCCGGCGGCAGACTCAAGCTCGGATACGGGCGAGAAGTTCGAGACCGGCTACCCGTCGAACACGGAACAGAGCCTGCTCAACCAGCTCGACACCAACGATGTCGCGGTCACGGTCGAGGGGACCGGCGGCAGCAGTCTGGTCTCGATGCTGACTTACATCCTGCCCTTCCTGCTCTTCTTCGGCTTCTTTATATTCCTGATGAGCCAGATGCAGGGCGGCGGCTCCAGGGTGATGAGTTTCGGCAAGTCAAAGGCAAAGAAGATGGACGTCGACGCGCCCAAAATAAGCTTCAAGGATGTTGCCGGGGCAGACGAGGCGGTTCAGGAGCTTCACGAGATCAAGCAGTTCCTGCAGACCCCCAAGAAGTTTCAGGCACTCGGGGCGAGAATCCCCAAGGGCGTACTGCTCTATGGCCCTCCCGGTACGGGCAAGACGCTGCTGGCGCGGGCAGTCGCCGGCGAGGCCAGTGTGCCTTTCTTTTCAATCTCAGGTTCTGACTTCGTCGAGATGTTCGTCGGCGTCGGCGCCAGCCGGGTCCGCGATCTCTTCGAGCAGGCCAAGCAGAGTTCGCCCTGCATCATTTTCATGGATGAGATTGACGCGGTCGGCCGCCATCGCGGCGCCGGCATGGGCGGCGGTCACGACGAGCGCGAGCAGACCCTCAACCAGTTGCTGGTCGAGATGGACGGCTTCGAGATCAAGGACAACATCATCCTGATCGCCGCGACCAACCGGCCCGACATTCTCGACCCGGCTCTACTCCGTCCCGGCCGGTTCGACCGCCAGGTGGCGGTCGATCGCCCTGACCGGCTGGGCCGCAAGAAGATCCTCGAGGTTCATTCGCGCGGCAAGCCGCTCGCCGGCGAAATCGATCTGGATGCGCTGGCCGGCCAGACCCCGGGTTTCACCGGTGCCGACCTCTCGAACCTGATCAACGAGGCGGCGCTGCTCGCCGCCCGTTCCGACAAGCGCGAGATCACGATGCACGAACTCGAAGAGGGCATCATGCGGGTGGTCGCCGGCCCGGAGAAAAAGACCCGGATCATGTCGGAGAAGGAACGCAAGATCACCGCCTACCACGAGATGGGCCACGCGATCGTCGGTCAGGTACTGCCCAACTGCGATCCGGTTCACAAGGTTTCGGTGATCAGCCGCGGCCAGGCGCTCGGCTACACGATCTCGCTGCCGACCGAGGACAAGTTCCTGACATCGCGGGCGGAGCTGGGCGAGACCCTGGCGATGACTCTCGGCGGACGGGCCGCCGAAGAACTGGTTTTTGACGAGATCACGACCGGAGCCTCGAACGACCTCGAAAAGGTGACCGCGACCGCCAAGCAGATGGTCACCCGCTTCGGCATGTCCGAGCGGCTGGGACCGCGCGTTTTCGGCCATGATCGCGGCCAGCCCTTCCTCGGTCGCGAGATGGGATCGGAGCCGGACTATTCGGATGAGATTGCCCGCGAGATCGACGACGAGATCCGCCGGATCATCGAGGGCGCCCACCAGAGCGCCAAAGACATCCTCGAAGAGCACAGTGAGGACCTCGAGCGGATTTCCGAGATCCTGCTGGTCCGGGAGACTCTCGACGCTGAGCAGTTCGTCGCCCTGCTCGATGGGGCGACCGAAGAAGAGGTCTTCCCGGCCGAGGAGGAGACCGAGGGTGAGGAGGAGGCCGAATCTCCGCCTGAACCCGAGCCGGTCCATCACCCCGGAAGCGATCCTTCCACCGCTCCACCGCGCCCCGGCTACGCCGGCGGCATGAGCGAGACCCACTCCGACTGACCGCCCTCGGCTTCCCGCCCGACTTTGCGGCGATAATCGTGCCGTGACCACGATCGAGACCGAAGTCGCAGTCGTCGGCGCAGGGCTGGCCGGCCTGAGCGCCGCCCGTTCGCTGGCTGCCGCCGGGACCGATGCGGTTGTCCTGGAGGCTCGCGACCGGGTCGGCGGGAGGACCGTGAACGAAGCGATCGGTGACGGGGTCGTGGTCGAACTCGGTGGCCAGTGGGTCGGGCCGGGCCAGGACCGGATCCTCGAGTTGATCGGGGATCTCGGGCTGGAGACCTTTCCCACCTACGGAACCGGCCGCAGCCTGTTCGAGCGCAAGGGAAAGATCCGGAGCTACAGCGGGACCATCCCGAGGGTGAACCCGGTCGCCCTGGCCGAAGTCGGCCGGGCCCTCGCAAAGATCAACCGGATGGCTTCCAGGGTCGACCCCGAGGCACCCTGGAAGCAGGACGAACTTGCCGCCTGGGACAGGATCAGCTTCGACACCTGGGTCCGCCGGAACCTCCGGACCGGAACCGCCCGGGACATGATGCGGCTCGCGATCGAGGCCGTCTGGGCCGCCGAACCCGAAGACGTCTCGCTGTTGCACGTGCTGTTCTACATCCGCTCGGCCGGTTCGATCGAACTGCTGCTCGATTCGGAAGGAGGCTCGCAGGAGGCCCGGGTCGTGGGAGGAACCCAACTGATATCGCTGAGGATGGCCGCGTCGCTGGGAGGGTCGGTCCGGCTGAACACGGCGGTGCGACGCATCTCACACGGACCCGAGGGGGTCACGGTGGCGGCCGAGGATCTCGAAAGAGGGGCAGCGGTCGAGCTCTCTGCCCGCAAGGTGATTGTCGCCCTGCCGCCGGCATTGGCCGGGAGGCTGGATTACGACCCGCCGCTGCCCGCCGTCCGGGACGGGTTGACCCAGCGGATGATCCAGGGCTCCGTGGTCAAGACGATGGCGATCTATCCGGAACCGTTCTGGCGGGAGGACGGGCTCTGCGGCCAGGCGGCCAGCGCCGATGGTCCCGTTTCGGTCGTTTTCGACAACTCGCCGCCGGGCGGCACACCCGGGGTGCTGCTCGCCTTCCTCGAGGGAGCGGCGGCCCGCCGGGCCGCCGACCTGCCGCAGGACCAGCGGCGCCGGATCGTGATCGAGTGCCTGACCCGGCTGTTCGGCCACCGGGCCGCCGACCCGGAGGGCTACGTCGACAAGGCCTGGGCTGCCGACGAGTGGTCCCGGGGCTGCTACGGCGGATTCATGCCCACCGGGGCCTGGTTCTCACATGGATCCGCCCTGCGGCAGCCGGTCGGATCGATCCACTGGGCCGGAGCCGAGACCTCCAGCCGGTGGGCCGGCTACATGGAGGGTGCGATCCGGTCCGGGAGGCGGGCCGCCACCGAGGTGACTGCCGGGCAGGCCGGCTGATCACCGTCGCCCGAAGCCCGTCGCTGCTCTCAGGAAATAGATTGATCCGATGAAGATCATGGGGATCGTCAACGTGACGCCCGACTCGTTCTCGGATGGCGGTGAATTCCTCGATCCCGACCGGGCGATTACTCACGGCCACAGGCTGGTCGCGGCGGGCGCCGACCTGCTCGACATCGGCGGTGAATCGACCAGACCCGGGGCACGGGCGGTACCTGCCGCCGAAGAGCTGGCCCGGGTGACGCCGGTGGTGGAGGGGCTGGCCGGGACGGCACCGATATCGATCGATACGGCCAAGGCGGAGGTCGCCGAGGCGGCGATCGCCGCCGGAGCGGAGATGGTCAACGACGTGACCGCTCTGAGCGGTGACCCCGAAATGGCCGCCCTGTGTGCCGAGCGAGGAGTCGAAGTCGTCCTGATGCACATGCTGGGCAGCCCGCGGACCATGCAGGACGATCCCCGCTACGGCGACGTCGCGGCCGAGGTGAGGGACTTCCTCCTCGGCCGGGTCGAGCGGGCTACCGGGGCCGGGATCGATCCGGCCAGGATCTGGATCGATCCCGGGATCGGGTTCGGCAAGTCGGTCGAGCACAACCTTGAACTGCTGAGGTCCACGGCGATCTTCGCGCAGACCGGCCTGCCGGTCCTGGTAGGTCCCTCGCGCAAGGCTTTCATCGGCAAGCTCGATCGCGGTGCGCCCGAAGGGCAGCGTCTGGGAGGAACGGTGGCGGCCTGCCTGGCGGCCATGAATGGCGGTGCGGCGATGGTCAGGGTCCACGACGTGGCCCCGGTCGCCCAGGCGCTACGGGTGGCCGAGGCGATTGAACCTGTCCCTCCGCGGTAGGTTGGAGCGATGACTGAACCGGCGCCGCCAGATCCCGCCAGGCCGGACCCCGAGGTCGTGGTTCAGCTGCGCGGCGTCTCGGTCCATACCCATCACGGGGTCGGCGCGGCCGAACGCGAAGTCGGCCAGCGGATGGTCTTCGACCTGGACCTGACCCTTGCGGGATGCGATGCCGCCGTGAGCGACGATCTCGCAGGAACGGTGGACTACGCCGAGGTGACCGCGCTGCTGATCAACGCGGCTACCGAGCAGAGCTACCAGACGCTCGAGCGGCTGACCAGGGTGATCGCCGACCGGGTCATGTCCCGTTTCGAAGTGAGCCGGGTCCGGGTCAGGGCGAGCAAGCCGGAGCCTCCGATCCCGGTGACGATGGACGGTGCCGCCGTCGATCTGACGCTCAAACGGGCTGCGGATTGAGCAAGGAAAGAGTCGTCTATCTCGGACTCGGTTCGAACATCGGCGACCGCTTCGGCCACCTGACCGGGGCGATCTCGAGCATCGAGCGAAAGGGCCTCCGGGTCGAGGCGGTTTCTTCGGCCTGGGAGACGGAGCCGGTCGGCGAGATTCTCGATCAGCCCGATTTCCTGAATGCCGCGGTACGTGTCCGGACAGGGCTCGATCCCGAGCCGTTGCTCGGCCTGCTCAAGGAGATCGAAGCTGAACACGGCCGGGCCGCGGGCCGGCCCCGTCACGCCCCGCGTGAGCTCGATATCGACCTTCTGTTGATGGGGGGACTCGAATTCGAGTCCGACCGGCTTCGTCTCCCGCACCGCGAAGTCACCGGCCGGCGCTTCGTCCTGGCCCCGCTACTCGAACTCGATCCGGATCTCTGCCTTCCGGACGGCCGGAGGCTGGCCGACGCCCTGGCGGTGCTGCCCGAAGGTCAGGCGGTCAGACGGGCCGGCCCGCTCGTACCCTCTGAGCCGGCCTGAGCCGGTCAGGCGGTCTCGGGCGAGCCGGACCTGAGCGGGGCCAGCCAATTGTCCGGCAGTCCGGGCGGCAGGGTCCCCGGGAAATCGGGCAACAGACGCAGGGCGGCCTCGCCGATCGGCCGGTCTTCGATGAACGGTCGCAGGTCCTCCATGGTCAGGGCCAGCCTGATCGCCGGCAGGATCTGGAAATCGGCGGCGTTCGGACTCTTGCCGCCGAGCACCCCCTCGCGGACGTATGCGTCTGCGCGGTCGAGCAGGTCCGGCAGAATGGCCAGCACCGCCTGGACGTTCTCGTCATCGGCGTTGTTGAACCGAACCTCAAGCTCGACCAGCGGCTTCGAGGTCTTCACCGCCAATCCGGCCGGCAGGCCGATTTTCGAACCCTCGAGGTAGCCCATCATCGCGTCCCGATTGCGTTTCAGCAGCCACCAGATGATCTGGCGAATCGGATGCTGGAGTTCATCGTGGCCGAACGTCTCGGCGCCGAGAACGGCCTCCCTCAGACCCGGATCCCCCGGGAGCAGGGGCGGGTCGGGCAGCAGGCGATCGAGCCCGCGGGCGATCAGGATCGAGCCCTGGAGCTTCTCGCCGCCGATCTTGAGCGCCGGCACCGTCCTGCCGCCGAACCCGACTGCACGCAGGACTCCTTTGTGGATCACCGGCAGCAGATCAACCCGCCTGTAGTCGATCCCCTTGAAGTCCAGCATCAGGGCGACCGAGTAGCCGGGGTGGGATCCGGGCAACGTGAACAGCTTGGGCTGGCTCATGACTTCCGATTGTATGGCGATTGACCGGGCAGCCTGGATCTGATCGACCGGGCAATCCGGATCGGGTGAGTCCTGCCACACTCTGTCGATGCTCCTGGCCATAGATGTAGGCAATACGCAGACCCACGTGGGCGCCTTCCAGGGAAAGACCCTGGCCAGGCACTGGCGCTTTCAGACCAGGGCCGGTGCCACCAGGGATGAACTCGCCCAGCGGCTCTTCGGGCTGCTCGAACTGCGCGGCCTCGGGTTCGACGATCTCGACGGCTTGGTCGTCTCCTCGGTGGTACCGCCGCTCGGCACCGAATACCGCGGCCTTGCCGATGGCTACCTCAAGGTCGATTGCCTGGTGGTCGGGCCCGGGATAAAGACCGGGATGGCGATCGAGATCGACAATCCGGTCGAGGTCGGGGCCGATCGCCTGGTCAACGCGATTGCGGCTTACGAGGAAGTCGGCGACGTCTGCGTCGGGATCGACTTCGGGACCGGGATCAACTTCGACGCCGTCTCGGCCGACGGGGCCTACCTCGGCGGGGCGATCGCGCCCGGGGTCGAAATATCCCTCACTGCCCTGACCGAGCGTGCCGCCCGCATTTCACGAATCGATCTCGGTGAACCGAAATCGGCGATCGGGACCAGTTCGCTGGCGGCGATCCAGTCCGGAGTGCTCTACGGGTTTGCCGGCCTGGTCGACGGTATCTCCCGCCGGATCAACCGTGAGCTGGGCGGCAAGGCCCGTTTCATCGCCACCGGGGGGCTCGCTCCGACGGTCGTCCCCTACACCGAGACGATCACCGAGATCGACGACCTGCTGACCCTCAAGGGCCTGCGCATCATCCACGAGCGAAATAATGTCTGAGCCATCCACCCCCGGGGCCGATGCGGCCCAGGGGGCACAGCCATCGCTGAACGATCCGTTCGAGATCGGCGGGGTCTGGATCTCCAACCGGGTTCTGCTGGCGCCGCTGGCCGGAATCGGCAACTGGTTCGTCCGTCTCCAGGCGAAGCGCTACGGCGCCGGCATGGCCGTTTCAGAAATGGTCTCCAGTTTCGGTCTTCACTACGGCAACGACCGGACCCTGAATGAACTGATGCGGATCCACCCGGACGAGCATCCGGTCTCGATCCAGCTCTTCGGCCAGGACCCCGCGGTGATGGCCTCCGCGGCCTCGATCGTGGCCCGTTCCGGAGCCGACCTGATCGACATAAACATGGGCTGCCCGGTACCCAAGGTCCGCCGGACCGGGGCCGGGGCCGAGCTTCTGACCGAACCCGAACTCGCCCTCGACCTGGCCCGCGCTGCCGGCGAAGGCAGCGGCCTGCCGGTGACTGTGAAGCTGCGCTCGGGCTTGATGCCCGACGACCGCTCGGGGTACGACCTGGCGATCAGGCTGGTCGAGGAGGCGGGGGTGGCGGCGATCGGCTTCCACCCGCGAGTCGCCAGGCAGGGCCACAAGGGCAGCCCCGACTACGGCATGGCCCGCGAGCTGAGCCGGGCGATCCCGGTGCCGATGATCATCTCGGGCGGTCTGAGCAGCGCCGACGCCGCCCGGCGGGCTTACGAGGAATCCGGGGCGGACGCGGTGATGATCGCGCGGGGCTCGCTCGGCTATCCCTGGGTTTTCTCCGAGCTCACCGGCAGCCGCGTCGATCCTCCCGACCAGGCCGAGCTGATGGAGGAGCTGGCCTGGATCATCGACCGGGCAGAGGAGCACATGGGGACCGAGCGGGCCGGACGCTACCTGCGCAAGTTCTATCCCTGGTATCTCGAACGGGTCGACCTGCCGAAGCTGGTCAAAAACGAGCTCTGTCAGACGGCCGGGCTCGAACGGGCCCGGGAGATCGTGGCCGAGATCCGCGATGGGGAAGTGGTCGCGGTATGACCCTTTCACCCCGGGTCCTGGCCTGGAAAGAGCGGGGCAGGACCGAAGAGTTCCGCGGCCGCTCAATTCACACTTACTACCAGCCCGGTGACGGTCCCCTGCTGGTCCTGCTTCACGGTTTCCCGACAAGCTCGTTCGACTGGCGCTACCTGGTCGACCTGCTTCCGGGGCGGGCCGTGCTCGCCTTCGACTTTCTCGGGTTCGGGCTGTCCGACAAGCCCCGGGACCACACCTACACGCTTTCCTGGCAGGCCGACCTGACCGAAGAGCTGATCGCCCGGTTCGGGGACGACCGTCCGGTGCAGATCTGCGCCCACGATCTCGGCACTTCGGTCGCCACCGAGCTCCTGGCCCGGGATCTGGCCGGGGAGCTCGGCTTCGAACTCGGATCGGTCCTGCTTTTCAACGGCTCGATCCTGATCGAGCGCTCCAACCCGACTCTGGCCCAGAAGCTGCTGCGGGGTCCGCTCGGGCCCCTGGCCGCCCGTTTCGCCAACGAGGCTTTCTTCCGTCGCCAGTTCGCCTCGGTCTTCTCCGATGCCCATCCGCTGACCGACCAGGACGCCGGCGACAACTGGGCCCTGATGACCAACAACGATGGCAACCGGCTCGGCCACAAGCTCGTTTCATACATGGACGAGCGGGTCATCTATGCCGATCGCTGGCATGGAGCGATCCGGCGCTGGAAGGGCGATCTTCACCTGGCCTGGGGGCTGAAGGACCCGGTCGCGGTTCCGGAGGTGCTCGACGGTTTGCTCGAGCTGCGACCGGATCTGAACGCGATCAGGTTCGAGGATCTCGGGCACTATCCGCAGGTCGAGGACCCTGAGCTGTTCGCGGGCGCGCTGGCCGAGGCGATGCCCCCGGCAGGTAGCTCGTTATAATCCCGCTCCACTGCCCTGCCGGCACCCTCGGGTCGTCGTTCAGGGCGTTATTTGTTGGGCCGGTAGCAACTTGCCCGGCGAACCCAAGAGAGGTTGATGCTAGTGAGCCGCCAGTCTGAAATCACCCCAGAAGGTCTTAAGAAGCTCGAAGAAGAAATCGAGTTCCTCACCACCGTGCGCAGGCGCGAGGTCTCCGAGCGCATTCGCGAGGCGCGCGACTTCGGTGATATTTCCGAAAACGCCGAATACGACGACGCCAAGAACGAACAGGCCCAGATCGAACAGCAGATCGCTCTGCTCGAAGAGCGGCTCCGCCGCTCGATCGTGGTTGAAGAAGGCGGTCAGAGCACCGGTGCGGTCGAGTTCGGCTCGGTCGTGCACATCAAGGACCAGGACTCCGGCACCTCACGCAAGTTCCAGATCGTCGGGTCGACCGAGGCTGATCTGGGCGGCGGCAAGCTGTCCAGCGAGTCACCCATCGGCGCGGCGCTGATCGGCGGCAAGGTCAACCAGATCGTGAAAGTTCCCTCGCCCAGGGGTCCGGAGAAGCAGTTCAAGATCACCAAGATCGAAGCCGCATAGGATCGAAGGGCCCGGGACAGATGGCCGAGCCGGAACAGACATGAGCCGACCGGAGCGGACTTGACCGAACCGGAAGCCGGCAACCTGCTCGCCGAACGGCGGCAAAAGCTGGACCGGCTGCGTGCTGCCGGCATCGATCCGTTCCCGCACGATTTCGCCGGCCGGGAGGAGATCGCTTCGGTCCTGTCCGGACACGGCGATCTCGAGCCCGGCACCGAGACCGACTCCGTTCACCGGGTGGCCGGTCGCGTGATCGCCCGCCGGGGACACGGCAAGGCGGCCTTCATCGACCTGCGGGATTCGACCGGCCAGATCCAGCTTCACGCCAAGGCCGATGTTCTGGGGGACGCGGCGTTCTCCCTGCTGGACGACCTCGACCTCGGCGACATCCTCGGGGTGGATGGCCGTGCGGTGGTGACCAGACGGGGCCAGCTCTCGATCGAGGTGAATCAGTGGCAGGTCCTGGCCAAGTCGCTGCGACCCCCCCCGGACAAGTTCCACGGTCTCGAAGACACCGAGACCCGATACCGCCGGCGCGAACTCGACCTGATGGCCAACGAAGAAAGCCGGGAGATCTTCCGGGTCAGGGCCCGTACGGTCAGTTCGGTCCGTCGCTGGCTTGACGATCACGGGTTCTTCGAAGTCGAAACCCCGGTCCTTCAGCCGCTTTACGGTGGCGCCCTGGCAAGGCCGTTCACGACCCACCATCACGCGCTCGACCGCGAGCTCTACCTGAGGATCGCCACCGAGCTGTACCTCAAACGGTGCGTGGTCGGCGGCATCGACAAGGTCTACGAACTGGGCAAGGACTTCCGCAACGAGGGGATCTCGCACAAGCACAATCCCGAGTTCACGATGCTCGAGTGGTACGAGGCCTATGCCGACTACGGGAAGACAGCCACCGACCTCGAATCGCTGGTCTCGGGCGTCGCCGCCGAAGTTCTCGGTGGGGCCAGGATCGAGCGGGACGGAGAGGAGATCAACCTCGCGCCACCGTGGCACCGGGTCACCCTGCGCGACGCGATCCTGGAACAGTCCGGGATCGACATCGAGAAGGAGACAACCCGAGAATCCCTGGCTGCGGCGATGGAAGTTGAACTCGACGACGCGGTCGGCTGGGGAAAGCTGGTCGACACCCTCTTCTCAAAGCGGGTCGAGCCGAACCTGATCGAACCGACCTTCGTCCTCGACTATCCGGTCGAGCTCTCGCCGTTCGCCAAGGCCCACCGTGAGAAAGCCGGAGTGGTCGAGCGCTGGGAGGCCTTCCTCGGCGGGGTCGAGATCGCCAACTCGTTCACCGAGCTCAACGATCCCGATGAGCAAAGGCGGCGCTTCGAGCAGCAGGCGGGCGAGCTCGACCGCGGGGACAAGGAGACCCAGCCTTACGACGAGACCTTCATCGAAGCCCTCGAACAGGGCATGCCGCCCACCGGCGGGGTCGGACTCGGCATCGACCGCCTGGTGATGATGCTCACCGGAACCCACTCGCTCCGCGAAGTGGTTCTGTTCCCGGCAATGCGGGACTAGAAGAGATTTCCGTCGCTTCGCTGTGTGGTCGGGAATTCGGAGTGGTTGGCGCAAGGAATCCCGTTGGAACAAGGAATCCCGTTCGCTTCGCTTCGCTGTGCGATCGGGATTTCGAAGCACCCGGCGTCCGGTCAGGCAATTGTTGCCCCGATCCGCGCCCGAGGGGGGTAACCTCGGGAGCAACGTCGTGGACATGTCGATCTCCGGAAGGAAATCTTGAACGAGAACAACCGCAGGCTTCATGATCTGGGCCAGAGTCTCTGGGTGGACAACATCACCCGCTCGATGCTCGACGAGGGCACCCTCGAGCGGTACATCGCCGAACTTTCGGTCACCGGCCTCACCTCGAACCCGACGATCTTCGAGAAGGCGATCGGCGGCGGAAACGAGTACGACCAGCAGATCGGCGAGCTTGCCGGGGAGGGGAACGACCCCGAGCAGATCTTCTTCGGCCTCGCCATCGACGACTTGCGCCGGGCCGCCGACCTGTTTGCGGACGCCTACCGGCTGACGGCCGGAGTGGACGGGTTCGTTTCGCTGGAGGTATCGCCACTTCTGGCCGACGACACCGAGGCGACGATCAAGCAGGCGATCGAGCTGCATAAGCGGGCCGACCGCGAGAACCTCTTCATCAAGATCCCCGGCACACCGGCCGGCCTGCCGGCGATCGAGGAAGCGATCTTCGAAGGCGTCCCGGTCAACGTGACCCTGCTCTTTTCGCGCGAGCAATACCAGGCCGCAGCCGATGCTTACATGAAAGGCGTCGAGCGCCGAATAGAGGCCGGGCTGAACCCCGCGGTCAACTCGGTCGCCTCGCTGTTCCTCAGCCGGTGGGACGCGGCCGTGATCGACGAAGTCCCGGACGAGCTCCGGGCGAAACTCGGGATCGCGATCGGGCAGCGCTGCTATGCCGCCTACCGGGAGGTGCTCGCCGGGGACCGCAGCCAGCGCCTGGCCAATCAAGGCGCGATGACCCAGAGGCTGCTCATGGCCAGCACCGGCACCAAGGATCCCGAGGCCTCGGATGTGCTCTACATAGAAGCGCTCGGCGCGCCGCACACGGTGAATACGATGCCCGAGGTAGCCCTGCTCGCCTACGCCGATCACGGGGTCACCGGCGATCCGATCGCCCTCGACGGCGGCAGCGCCGAAGAAGTACTCGCCGATTACGTCTCCGGCGGCTTCGATATCGACGAGCTGGCCGCGAGGCTTCAGGAGGAAGGCAAGCAGTCGTTCGCCAAGTCATGGCACGAACTGATCGGCACGATCGAGGGTCAGATCTCGGGTTCCTGAAAAAGGCGCGGCCGGCCGAAGAGGTCGCGAGGCTCGCCGGTTCGGAGGGCCGCCGGGCTCTCCGGCTCAGACTTTCCGGCCGCGAATCCGCCTCGGTATACTGGTTTATTCGCCCGTGCCCGACAGACCGGAGATCAGATCCTCTCGGTGAAAGTCACCGAATCAGGGAAAGGGCAGCCGGTGTCGAGCCGTCCCGATTTACGCCGAATTTCGCCCGGAGTGTCAGAGATAGCAACAAACCGCCGACCGATAACCGATACTGAGGAAACAACCGAGGTCTGAGGTAGAGAAGGAACTTTGTTCGAGAGATTCACAGAACGCGCACGACAGGTAGTGGTCCTGGCCCAGGAAGAGGCCCGGACGCTCAAGCACAACTACATCGGCACCGAGCACATCCTGCTCGGTCTGCTGCGCGAAGAAGAGGGCCTCGCCGCCAGGGTCCTCGAGTCACTCGACATCACCGTGGAACGGGTCCGGGCCCAGGTTGTCAGGATCGTCGGCTCCGGCGAAGAAGTCACCTCCGGCCAGATCCCGTTCACACCGCGGGCCAAGAAGGTGCTGGAGCTGGCTCTGCGCGAAGCGCTGAGCCTCGGCCACAACTACATCGGCACCGAGCACATCCTGCTCGGCCTCGTCCGCGAAAATGAAGGCGTCGCCGCGCGGATACTGCTCGATTTTGACGCCGACTCGGACAAGATCCGCAACGAGGTCATCCGGATGCTCTCCGGCCCCGGCGGCCGGCGTCCGGGCCAGAACCCGAGCTCGGGCGGCCAGGCCGAAGCGGCCGGCAAGAAGTCTTCGAAGCTGCTCGACCAGTTCGGCCGCAATCTGACCAAACTGGCCGAGGACGGCAAGCTCGACCCGGTGGTCGGCCGCGAGACCGAGATCGAGCGCATCATGCAGATCCTTTCCCGCCGGACCAAGAACAACCCGGTGCTGCTCGGTGAGCCCGGTGTAGGCAAGACCGCCGTGGTCGAAGGGCTCGCCGCCCGGATCATCAAGGGCGAGGTCCCGGAGATGCTGCGCAACAAGCAGATCTACACGCTCGATCTGGCCGCCCTGGTAGCCGGGTCGAAATATCGCGGCGAGTTCGAGGAGCGGCTCAAGAAGGTCATGAAGGAGATCGCCCAGCGGGGCGACATCGTGCTGTTCATCGACGAGATTCACAACCTGGTCGGTGCCGGGGCGGCCGAGGGCGCGATTGACGCCGCCTCGATCCTCAAGCCGGCCCTTGCCCGCGGCGAGATCCAGACAATCGGCGCGACCACCCTTGACGAGTACCGCAAGTACCTCGAGCGTGACTCGGCCCTGGAACGCCGCTTCCAGCAGATCCGGGTGGACCAGCCGACCCCCGAGCAGACGGTCAAGATTCTCGAGGGACTCCGCGAGCGCTACGAACAGCACCACAAGGTCCAGATATCCGACGATGCTCTCGAGGCAGCGGCCGAACTTGCCGACCGCTACATTTCCGACCGTTTCCTGCCGGACAAGGCGATCGACCTGATCGACGAAGCCGCCTCGCGGATGCGGATCAAATCGATGACCGCGCCTCCGGTCTACCGCGACCTCGAAGAAGAGATCGAGACCGCCCGCCGTGAGAAAGAGGCGGCGATCGAGGCCCAGGAATTCGAAAAGGCAGCAAACCTTCGCGACACCGAACGCCAGCTGACCACCCGCAAACGCCAACTCGAAGAAGAGTGGGCCGACGGCGAAGAGGGCGAGCGGCCGGTACTGGGTGAAGAGGAGATCGCCGACATCGTCTCGATGTGGACCGGCATCCCTGTCTTCAAGCTGACCGAGGCCGAGACCAAGAAGTTGATAAACATGGAAGGCGAGCTGCACAAGCGGGTCATCGGCCAGGAGGCCGCGATCGAAGCCGTCTCCAGGGCGATCCGCCGCTCGCGAGCGGGGATCAAGGATCCCAAGCGCCCGGCCGGCTCGTTTGTCTTCCTCGGGCCATCCGGCGTCGGCAAGACCGAGCTCGCCCGGACCCTGGCCGAGTTCCTCTTCGGCGACGAGGAGTCGATGGTTCGGATCGACATGTCCGAGTACATGGAAAAGCACGCGGTCAGCCGCCTGGTCGGCTCGCCTCCCGGCTACGTCGGCTATGACGAGGGTGGCCAGCTGACCGAAGCGGTCAGGCGCAAGCCCTACTCGGTGCTGCTGCTCGACGAGATAGAAAAGGCCCACCCGGACGTCTTCAACATCCTGCTTCAGATCCTGGAGGACGGCAGGCTGACCGACGCCCAGGGCCGCACGGTCGACTTCCGCAACGCGATCATCATCATGACCTCGAACATCGGAGCGAACGAGATCGCCCGCAACCAGGGCATCGGCTTCACCGTCTCCGACGAGACCGGAATCTCCTACGAGGACATGAAGGGCCGCATCACCAGCGAACTGAAGAAGGTCTTCCGTCCGGAGTTCCTCAACCGGATCGACGAGGTGATCGTCTTCCACAAGCTGAGTCGGGAAGAGATCCGCGAGATCATCGAACTGATGCTCGGCAGGGTGCGCAACCAGATCGCCGAGCACGAGCTGATGCTCGAACTCGACAACGAGGCCAAGGACTTCCTGGTCGACAAGGGCTGGGATCCCTCGATGGGTGCCCGTCCGCTCCGCCGGGCGATTCAGCGGTACATAGAAGACCCCCTGGCCGACGAGGTGCTGAAGGCCGGCGGCGGCGATTCGGTCGCCGGTTCACTGGTCACGGTCAAGCGCGACCCCGACGGGGACGATGACGACCTGCCGTTCAAGATGAAGGTGACCAAGCCGCGCAAGAAGGCGAAGGCGAAGAAGAAGGAGCCGGAGAAGATCGGCGTCGGCGCCCCCGGCGAGAGCGGCCCGCCCGCCAAGCCGGACGAGCCTGCCTCCGGCGGCGACACCGCCACCGGTACCGCCACCGAATAGCGGGTCGGCTTACCTGCCGACGAAGTAGGGCTGGTGCCAGGTGCCCTCTTTGCGGCGGACTTCGATGTTGTTCAGGTACTCCTGGATCGAGGGGAGCCACCAGCGGCCCGAGTACCACGCCCCCAGGCTTCCCTTGATGTCCCCCGCCCGGTACGGCTTGCCACCTTGCTCGCTCAGTAGCCAGGTCTGCTTGCCGTCGTAGTAGGAACGGATTATCGCCCCGAAATAGTCGGCGTTGAACGCGGTGTAATAACGGGCGATCTTGCACTTTCCCCAGCAGTGATAGGGACGGCGCACCTGGTAGAGGCCGAATGAATCGCCGCTGTCGCCACGGGTGGACATCTCCCACCAGGACTCGACCGTGGCCACGGCCCGCATCAGGTTCGTATTGATGCCCCACTTGCGCGCTGCCCACTGGATGATCTCGTCGGTTGTCCCACGGAAGCGGCCGTCGACGGAGTAGGCGTAGGGCATCTCGCTGCGCTTGCGCCATCTCTGCAGCATCTTCTTGCCGGGCACGCGGTGATTGCGGGCCCGGTTCTGCGGCCGAGGCTCGAAACCGTTGCGATCGACCAGCTTGGCCGCGGCTTTCGAGGTCCGGGGACCCCAGCCGACGCCTTTGGTCGGCTGGATCCCGGCCTGTGCGGCGACCGGGAAAATCAGGACCGCCAGGGCGATCGAAGCGACTAGGAGGGACGATTTCACTCGGACAAGTCTGCCAGAGGCGGATTACGGGGCCCTAAACGACACCTTCGCGGTCGGCGATGACCGCTTCCGCGGCTTCCTGGGCGGCTTCGATCTGGCCGGCAACCAGGTCCAGGCCGTTGTTCCAGAAGGAGGGATCGGCCAGGTCGACCCCGACCAGCTTGCCGAGTTCCTCGGGCGCGCGTGAGCCGCCGGCCGAGAGCATCTCGAGATAGCCCGGCACTATCTCGTCACCCCGTTCCTCGTAGAGGCGGTAGACCGACAGGGCGAGCAACTGGCCATAGGAATAGGCGTAGACGTAGCCGGGAGAGCCGATGAAGTGGGGCACGTACGACCACCAGGTGCGGTAGCCGTCGGTCAGCTCGACCGAGTCGCCGAGCAGCTCTTCCTGGCTTTCGGCCCAGAGTTCGTTGAAACGCTCGACCGCCAGCTCGCCTTCGGTCCGCCGGGCCGTGTGGACCCGGTCTTCGAACTGGTTCATCGCGATCTGGCGGAAGACCGTGGCGATCTGCCCCTCGACCGCCTCGGAAAGCAGCCCCAGGCGCGAGGCCGGGTCCTCTTCGGCGGCCAGCAGGCGACCGAATACGAGCTCCTCGGCGAAGACCGAGGCGGTTTCGGCCACGGTCAGCGGCGTGTCCTGGTGGAAGATGCCCTGCTTGCCGGCCAGCGTCTGGTGAAGGCCGTGACCGAGTTCGTGGGCCAGGGTCAGCACGTCCCGGCGGCGGTCGGTGTAATTGAGCATCACGTATGGATGAACCGAAGGCACGGTCGAGGCGCTGAACGCGCCGCCGCGCTTGTCCGGCCCGGGAGGGGCGTCGATCCAGCGACCGTCAAAGAAACGCTCGACCACCTCGCCCGCCTGCGGGGACAGCGAGCTGAACGCCTCCTGAACGATCTCCCGCCCCTGGTTCCACTCGATCTTCTCGTCATCGGTTGCGATCGCGGCCATGCGGTCGTAGTCGGCCAGCCGCTCGATCCCGAGCAGCTTCGCCTTGGTCCGGTACCAGGACCGGGCCAGCCCGTAGCGACCCTTGACCGCCTCGACCAGGGCCTCGACCGACTCGTCCGAGGCCTCGTTCGAGAGGTTGCGGGTCGCCAGCCAGTGCGGGTAGGAGCGCAGCCGGTCCTTGATCGACTTGTCCTGGAGCAGGGTGTTGAAGACGTAGGCCCTGGTCCTGAGGCCCGGCTCGAGCGCCCCGGTCACCGCTTCGGCAGTGGTGCGCCGGACCTCGCGGTCCGGGTCGTGCAGACAGGCGAGGGCGATGTCGAGCGATACCGGCTCGTCTGCGCCGGGCAGCTCGACCCTCAGGGCCGAAGTCAGTTCGTCGAAAAGTCGGCTCCAGGCCCCGCCGCCGGTGACTGACAACTCGGTCGCGATCTTTTCTTCGGGGGCACTCAACAGGTGGTCGCGGTATCGGCGCTCGTTGCGGAGGTGGTGCTCACAGAATTCGAGCCCGTCCGTGGCCAGCAGCCCTTCGGCCCGCTCGTCATCCAGGGCTGCCCACTCGAGGTCGAAGAAGAGCAGCTTGGTCTGGATCGCCGTCGCCCTCTCCGACCCCATCTGGAGCAGGGCTCCGTTGGCCGGATCAGCAGTGTCGGCCGCGAACCGGAGGTGGGCGTAGCTGAGCGCCCGCCCGGCCAGGTCGGAGATCCCGGCAAGCCGGTTCATCGCTTCGATCAGGCCCGGGCCGTCGAGCTCGGTGACCTTGCCTTCGTAATCTTCGGCGAACGAGGCGGAGGCCCGGTCGGCCTGGTCGAGCAGTTCGCTGACCGCCGATTCGGGGCCGCCGGCGGTTCCATCGTCAAGCAGGTCGTCCAGTTGCCAGGTCACCTCCGCGAGCGTGCTCACGCGGCCGGGCTCCCGGTCGCGGCCCGTGCTTCATGTTTCAGCTGCCGGCGGACGATCCAGTCACCGATCAGCGATCCGAGCGGTCCCAGCGTCACCACCACCAGGATAGGGAACCACCAGCCCCACCATTTCTGAAGGGAGCCGTATGCGCAGAGCCCGATCAGGACCAGGAAGAGGAAGCCGTGAACAGGTCCCAGCACCGCCACCAGATCATGCCGGTCGGCGACCCAACGTGAAGCCCAGATCAGCGGAATCAGCAGCAGGACGTCGATCACCGCGACCACGGCGATGATGTTGAGGAAGCGCATTTCACGGGGCGAGCCGCCGGGAATCTGTGGGGACTGCTGAGCGGGATTCATTTCGGATTCGCAAGCTATCAGGGCCCGGTATCCGGTCAGGGGGCCGGTTCGGGCGCGGCGCGATCTCCGTCGGCGCGGGACTCCCTGGTCGGCGCCTTACCGGCTGGAGCTATAGCTCCAGGCCGAACCAGACCACGCTCAAGGTCAGGACAAAGGTCAATCCCATCAGGGCGTGGGATTTCGAGTACTTCATGTGTGCCCCGAGCGAGATGAAGGTGAGGATCATCAGGGTCAGCTTGATGTGAAGCGTGCTGTCGCTCCAGAGGCTGTAATGCGAGGCCATCAGCATGCCGGTGAAGATCAGGGTGCCGAGCGCGACCAGGGAGCCCCAGCCGAAGTTCTGGGCGATCGCCTTCATTCTGGCCGGGTCGGGATTACTGCGTTCGACCGGCACGATCGTGGCCGCCAGCATGATCTGCCCGCCGACGAAGAAGGCCATGGCGATTACATGGATGAAGAGGATGACTTCCATGGCCGGGATCCTAGCCTCGCGTGCCGATCGCGGGGGGAGACCTCCCGGCCGCAGGGAACCTCCGGGCCCAAGGGATCCCGGGAGCGGGGAGAGATCTGTCCTGTCCGATCCTTAGCCTGAGGCAATGGCCAGGATCCGATCCCAGCATGTCTGCCAGAGCTGCGGCCACGTGGCGATGGCCTGGACCGGACGCTGCCCGGAGTGTGGTGAATGGAACACCCTGGTCGAGTCGGTCGCCCCGCAGGCCCGGTCCCCGAAGGCCGGCCGGGAGAAGATTGCCGCCCCAGCCGGCAGGCCGGTCGCGCTGAGGGAGGTGGTGGCAACCGAGACGGCCCGCCACCGGACCGGAATCGCCGAGTTCGACCGGGTTCTCGGCGGTGGCATCGTTCCCGGATCGATGGTCCTGCTCGGCGGGTCCCCCGGGATCGGTAAGAGCACACTGACCGGGATGGCTCTGGCCAATCTCGGCGCCGGTGGCGCCGGCGCGCTCTACGTCTCCGGTGAGGAATCCCCTGCCCAGGTGAGGCTCCGGGCCGAGCGGCTCGGGCCGGAGGCGCTCGAGGTCAGAGTGCTGGCCGAGAGCTCGCTCGAGACCGTCCTGGCGACGATCGAGTCCGAGCGTCCGGCGGTCTGCGTGATCGACTCGATCCAGACCATGCACCGGTCCGACCTGAGCGGGGCTCCCGGCTCCGTCGGTCAGGTCCGGGAAGCCGCAAACTCGCTGGCCGAGACGGCCAAGCGGCTCGACGTGGCGGTGATCCTGGTCGGTCACGTGACCAAGGAAGGCAGTCTGGCCGGTCCCCGGGTGCTGGAGCACCTGGTCGACTGCGTGCTTCAGTTCGAAGGTGAGCGCGAGCGGACCTACCGCACCCT
This sequence comes from Thermoleophilia bacterium, assembly GCA_016649615.1. Classification (GTDB taxonomy): domain Bacteria; phylum Actinomycetota; class Thermoleophilia; order Solirubrobacterales; family 70-9; genus 67-14. The sequence continues at coordinate 11,139 of JAENXK010000007.1, read as the reverse complement.
GCGCGCGGTCAAGAACCGTTTCGGGGCAACCTCGGAGGTCGGCGTATTCGAGATGCGCTCCGGGGGCCTGACCGAGGTGAGCGACCCGTCGGCCCGATTCGTCGAAGACGCGAACGGGGCCCTGGGTTCGGTCATCCTGGCTTCAATGGAAGGGACCCGGCCGGTTCTGGTCGAGGTCCAGGCACTGGTCTCGCCGAGCGAACTCGAGATTCCCCGCCGGGTGGTCAACGGGATCGACCGCAACCGGCTCAGCATGATTCTGGCCGTTCTGGCCCGTCACGCCGGAGTCGGCCTCGGCACAGCCGATGTCTTCGTAAACGCGGTCGGGGGGGTGCGGATCGACGAGCCGGGGGCCGACCTGGCGGTCGCCCTCGCGGTTGCCTCGGCCCAGCGTGGCCAGGCGCTCTCCGGCAGGGACGGAAAGCCGCTCGCCTGCTTCGGCGAGCTCGGACTGACCGGCGACCTGAGGTATGTGGCACACGCCGACCGCCGGGTCACGGAGGCGGTCAAATTCGGCCTCGATCCGGTGATCGGACCCCGCTCGGGCGAAAGAATCGAAGGTCTGAACGGGTCGGGCACGGTTCGCGAGGCCCTCCGAACGGCATTTTCGGGCTCGACGGCCAAGCCCGGCGCTGAAGCCGCGTAGCGCCGGCAGGGACAGGTTCCTGGCCAGGAAGTCCGGGAATCCGGGCAATGGCCCGGTTTTCCGCTCAGAGCGCGGCATGCGGCACGAAATGGTCCCGAAAGCAGCGCAACGAGGTACCCAGAAAGACGGCAGACCGCATGAACAAGCGAAATCTGGCATAATGTGCTGGATGTCATCTGCGGTGGAAAGTGATCTGACGCACCTGTCGGAACGTCAGGATCCGAGGTTGTTCCGTGCGATTTACGCGGTAGCACCGGGTACCGCACTCCGGGAGGGCATCGACAACATCGTCCATGCCCGTACCGGCGGGCTGATCGTGGTCGGCGAAACGGAGGACCTCGCCTTCATGCTTTCCGGAGGAATCAGGCTGGACATCGACTACAGCCCGGCGATGCTCTACCAGGTGGCGAAGATGGACGGTGCGATCCTGATCAACTCTGACGCGAGCAGGATCGACTGGGTCAACGTCCAGATGATGCCCGACCCGACGATCCACTCCAGCGAGACCGGGACCCGCCACCGGACAGCCGAGCGGATCTCGAAGCAGGTAGACGCCCTGGTGATCGCGATCTCCCAGCGGCGCGATGTGGTTTCGCTCTACCTCGACGGAATCAAGTACATCCTGCAGGACATCCCGTCGGTTCTGGCCAAGTCGAACCAGGCCCTGGCCGCTCTCGAGAAATACCGCAGCCGGCTCGATGAGCTTTCGCAGCGACTGACCCGGTCTGAGTTCACCGACGGGGTCGCTCTCTACGACGCGCTTTCGGTGCTTCAGCGATCGGAGCTCGTCTCGCGCATGGCGCTTGAGGTCGAGCGCTACATTGTCGAGTTGGGGACCGAAGGCCGACTGATCGAAATGCAGCTCGAGGAGACCATGTTCGGAGTGGCCGCCGACCGCGCGGCGCTGATTCGCGACTACTCGATGGAGGACACCGAGGAAAACCTGCAGTTCGTGACCGAACAGATCTCGGCGCTCTCCCATCACGAGGTTCTCGATTTCGGCCGGCTGGCCGAAATCATCGGCTACGACCGCAAAGTCAACACCCTCGACTTCCCGATCGAGCCGCGCGGTTACCGGCTGCTCAGCGGGGTTCCCCGGCTTCCCAAGCTGGTGATCCAGAAGATCGTGCATCAGTTCGGCAGCCTCGACGGGGTCCTGGCTTCCTCGGATGAGGAACTGGCCGCGGTCGACGGAGTCGGGCCGGTGCGGGCGAAGGAGATCCGCGAAGGCGTGCGACGGCTGCAGGAGTTCGTCCCCACTGACCATTTTTTGAACACCTGACGGCGTAGTCGCCGTCAACTACGAAACAAAGGAGCATCTGATTTCCGATTCAGCAGCAGTGAATGAAGCAATTGAGGACGAAGAGATCGAGATCGTCCCGTACGTCTGCGATTTTGAGGTCGGGGAGAAGGTCGTCTACCCCCACCACGGTGCCGGAATCGTGCTCAAGAAAGAGAGCGCCGAGCTTCTCGGCGAGACACGCGAGTACCTGACGATCAAGATCCTGCACAACGATCTGACCGTAAAGGTCCCGACCGAGAACGCCGGCGTGGCCGGGCTCCGGAGGGTGATCGACGAGGACGAGATCAAGAAGGTGATCTCGGTGCTTTCCGACGAGGTCTCGGACATGCCCAAGAACTGGAACCGGCGCTTCAAGTACAACAAGGAAAAGATCAAGACCGGCGACGTCTTCGAGCTGGCCGAGGTGGTTCGCAACCTCGCCCTGCGAGAGATGGAAAAGGGTCTTTCGACCGGCGAGAAGCAGATGTACACCCGGGCCAAGAAGATCCTCGCCTCGGAGTTCATGTACGCGCTCGACACGGACGAAGAGGGAGCCGAGGAGTATCTCGACGGCCTGCTCGAAGAGCGCTTCGAAGCCTCTGTCGCCGCCGCAGCAGCCGTCTGATCCCGGTTGTCCGGCGGGCCGGCTGAATGACCCCGGACGTCACCGCGCTGATCGTGGCCGCCGGGTCCGGGCTGAGGCTCGGATCCGACGGCCCCAAGGCGCTGGTCGATCTGGCCGGGCGACCGCTATTCGAGTGGTCGCTTGACGCCTGCCGCAGAGCTGCCCGGATCGGCCCGATCGTGATCGCCGTGCCACCCGGCCGTGAGCACGATTTCGAAGGGGATGGCCGGATCCTGACCGCTGGCGGGGCGACCCGCGCGCTCTCGGTGTCGGCCGGACTGGAGGCGGTGGAGACCGGGATCGTGCTGATTCACGATGCCGCCCGGCCATTGGTCACATCCGCCCTGATCGACGCGTCGATCGCTGCTCTGGAGGACTCGCCGGAGCTCGACGCGGTGATCGCAGCCGCACCGGTGACCGATACGGTCAAGCGGGTCGGCCGCTGCGGACGGATCGAAGAGACCCTGGACCGGAGCGAGCTGCGGGCCGCCCAGACGCCTCAAGTGTGCAGGACCGCCGCCCTTCGACGGGCGATCAGGAGCGGCAGCCACGAAGGGGCGACCGACGACGCATCACTGATCGAATCAGACGGCGGCTCGGTCGGCGTGGTTGACGGGCCGCCGGAAAACATCAAAGTGACCGTACCCTCTGACCTGGCCCTCGCCGGATTCCTGCTCGGCCGAGCTGTGGAATCGGCTACGGCCGCCGAACCGCGTGCCGTCGAAATCGACCACTGACCAGAAACCGACCCGGGAACAGCTTGCTCACCGACTACCACCTCCACCTCCGACCCGATTCGATCGACGCCGATGCCGACAGTTACTTCACCCCGGACAACATCGACCGCTACCTCGACGGCGCCGCGGCGGTCGGGGTCACCGAGCTGGGTTGCGCCGAGCACATGTACCGCTTCACCGAATCGCTCGAAGTGTGGAGTCATCCCTCCTGGGAGGAGTGGGCGCTGGATGACATCGATCAGTACTGCGACGTCGTCGGGCCGAGTCCGATCCGCCTGGGCCTCGAGGCCGACTTCGTGCCCGGGGCCGAGGATCGCCTCGAGCAGCTGCTCTCGGGCCGGCCCTTCGAGTTCGTGGTCGGGTCGGTGCATTTCATCGGCGACCGTTCGCTTGACACCGAGGAATACACGATCTGGGATGACCGCAGCGACCCCGACGAGGTCTGGCGGCGCTACTTCGAGACCATCGCCGGGGCGGTCCGGTCGGGCCTCTTCGACATCCTCGCCCACCCTGACCTGGTCAAGGTTTGGGGACGGGCGAATCGGTTGCCCTCCCGCGATCCCCGGTATTACTACGAGCCGGCGATCGAAGCGATCGCCGAATCCGACATTGCGGTCGAGGTCTCCACGGCGGGAATCCGCAAGGACGTCGCCGAGATCTACCCGGCGCCGGCCTTCATGGAAATGTGCGTCGAAGCCGGGGCGTCGTTTGCACTCTCCTCCGATGCCCATGAACCCGACCAGATCGGGTACGAGTATCCGCGGGCGCTGGAGTTCCTTGCACGACACGGGGTGGATGAGCTGGCCGTCTTCGAATCCCGCCGGCGCAGCTCAGCCCCGATCGGAGACGCGATCAAGTGTCAATAAGCGTCGGCATCGGCTATGACAGCCATCGCTTCGTCGAGGGCAGGAAACTGCTCCTGGGAGGAGTCGAGATTCCCCATGAAAAGGGTCTGGCCGGACACTCGGACGCCGACGTCCTGACTCACGCAGTGATCGACGCCGTACTCGGGGCGGCCGGCCTGGACGACATCGGGGCCATCTTTCCTGACAGCGACGACGCCTGGAAGGATGCCGACTCGATCGGGCTGCTCCGGACCGTGGTCGGCATGCTGCGGGGGCCGATTCACAACATCGACGTCACGGTGATCTGCGAGCAGCCCAGGCTCGGTCCCCACCGGACGGCGATCGTCCACCAGCTCAGTCAGGTCACGTCGGCCCGGGTCAACGTAAAGGCGACCACCAATGAAGGAATGGGCTGGATCGGCCGCGGCGAGGGGATCGCCTGTATGGCGGTCGCTTCGGTGGACCTTGACTAGCAGGGCCGGACGCGGTCGGGACACGGTCCCGGCCTGTGGGGACACAGCCCCGGCTGGTCGCAATATGGTGGCCGGATGATCGATCCACGTGAGGCCGCCGGCAAGATCTCCGACCTCGGATTTCAGCTGAAGACCCTGGGCGATACCGGGATCCTCGGGGTGATGCGGCCCGATCGAACGATCCGGGCGCTGCTGACCACGGCGCGGGGCGGCACGACCCCGGCGACCGCGATAAGGGTCGCCGCGATCAAGCACCCCGACCGCGTCTCGATCGTCGACGAGCTCGGCTCGCTGACATTCGACCAGCTCGACGGGCGGACCGACGCACTGGCCCACGGCATGGCCGGTCTCGGTGTAGCGGCCGGAGACGGGATCGGGATCATGTGCCGCAACCACCGCGGCTTCCTTGAGGCCACTCTGGCCGCTTCGAAGCTGGGAGCAGACGCGCTACTTCTGAACACGATGTTCTCCGGTCCCCAGCTGGCCGAAGTCGTCGAACGTGAGGGCGCCGGCGTGCTGGTTTTCGACGAGGAGTTCGAAGGGCTGCTGTCCGAATTGCCCGACTCAGTCAGTCGAATCGTCGGGTTCGGCGGGGAAGGGGGAGGGCATCCGACTCTTGAATCGCTGATCAGCTCGTCCGACGTGGCCGAGGTCGAACGCCCCGAGTCCGAGTCCCGCATCATCCTTCTCACCTCCGGCACTACCGGTGCGCCAAAGGGGGCCCAGCGGGGGAGCCCCGGCGGGCTCGCCGGAATCGCCGGGCTGTTTGACCGCATCCCGCACCGCGCGGGCGAAGTCATGGTCATGCCGGCTCCGCTCTTCCATTCCTGGGGCCTGATAAACACGGTCCTGTCTCTGACCCTGGGGGCGACCGTGGTACTCGACCGCCACTTTGAACCGGCGCAGACCATGCGACGGGTCGACCAGTATTCGGCCGACGTGCTGGTTGCGGTTCCGGTCATGCTCCAGCGCATCCTCGAGCTCCCCGCAGAGGTTCTGGATCAATTCAGAGCCGACAACCTGAAGATCGTCACCCTTTCCGGATCGGCACTTCCCGGCGGGCTGGCCACCGCCTGGATGGACCGCTTCGGCGACAACATCTACAACCTCTATGGATCGACCGAGGTCTCGTTCGTGACGATCGCCGACCCGGTGGATCTCCGTCAGGATCCGGCGACGGCCGGCCGGCCCCCACACGGGACTTCGATTCGCCTGGTTGACAAAGACGGGAAAGATGTGGGACCGGGGGAGACCGGCAGGGTTTTTGTCAGCAACGGCATGACCTTCGACGGCTACACGGGAGGCGGCAACAAGGAGACGCTCGACGGGTTCATGTCCAGCGGTGACATCGGGCACTTCGACAGTCGCGGTCTCTTTTTCGTGGATGGCCGCGACGACGAGATGATCGTCTCCGGCGGGGAGAACGTGTTTCCGGCCGAAGTCGAGGATCTGATCGCCTCGCACCCGGATGTGGTCGAGGCCGCGGCGGTCGGGGTCGACGACGAGACTTTCGGACAGGTGCTGTGGGCGTTCGTGGTCCTGCGCGAGCAGGGCGCGCTCGACGAACGGGATGTGAGGGAGTTCGTCAAGTCCAATCTCGCCTCGTTCAAGGCCCCCCGGCAGGTCAAGTTCATGGCTGAGTTGCCGCGGAATGCCACCGGCAAGATTCTCAAACGGGCGCTCTCGTAGTAGGTTTGGGATGACGATGGGCGACCAGAGCGCAGCTCCACCAAAGGACGAGGCGGCAGAGAAGAACGGCCTTCCCTCTGACCTGCGCCAAGTGAGTGAATCCTCGGCCCGCCTGACCGCCCGGGTCGAGTCATACGCGAAGGAGCTCGCCGAGAGCGAGAAGACGGCCCGCTCGGCCGAGATCGCGGCGCGCCAGTCCGAACTCGAGGCGCTGGAAATCGCCAGGAAAGCGGTAGTTGGGGCGCAGGCATCCGAGAAGGCGGCCGAGAAGGCCGACGCCGCCGCGGCCACCGCCGACGATCGGGTCGAGCAGGCCAAAGTGGCCGCCGCCCGCGAGACCGCCGAGGCCAGGGAAGAGATCAAGGCGAAAGCCCGGGACACGCTGAGAAAGCTGAGCGGCGAGGCCCGCGAGAAGATTGAGGCGGCCCAGGCCGCGAGGGCCGAGGCCGAAGAGAAGATGAAGGAACTTGAGGTAAAGGAAGCTGGCCATCGCGACGCCCAGGCCGCCCTCGAAGCCGAGCTCAAACGGTTGGAGGGGACCCTCACCGAAGAGCGGGGCAGCCGCGAGGAGGCGCTCGCCAAGGTCGCCGCGGAAGGCGAGGAGCGGCTTGCCGCCAGGACGAAGCACCTCGAGGAGACCGCCGAGCGGCTGGCCAAGGAAGCCCGCCAGGCGGCCGAGCGGGAGGCGACCAGCCGGATTGAGGCCTATGAGGAGCGGGCCCGGAAGGCTCAGGAAAAGGCCGTCCAGGCCGAGGCCCATGCCAACGAATTCGAGAGCCTGGCCCGTCAGCGGATCGCCGAGATTGAGGCCGACATAGACCGCCGGGTGATGGAAGGCACCGAGCAGGTCCGGCGCGAGGCGGCCGAGCGGGTTGACGCGCTGATCGAAAAGTTCGGTCACGAGGCCGAAGAAACTGCCCGCCGGCGGGCAGAAGAGCGCCGCCAGGAAGAAGACGAGCGGATAATGCGGGAAGCCGAGCGGCGGGCGGATCTCGCCCGGCAGTCGGCCGACGACGAGGTCAAGGCCGCCGCCGAGCGGGCCCGCCAGGAGGCGCTCTCTGCCGCATCGAGCACCGCCCCCGAATGGGAGCGCCAGGATTCGAGCCGGGAAACCGGCGGAGAAACCGGCACGACTCCCCGTAGTCGCCGTGGTGGCCCGGGTGCTGGTGGCTACCGCACCTTCTAGCGGTCCCGGTGATTCCCGAGCTCGATGCGTGAGGTAAGGGTCAGGGACACCATGTCCGGTGAGCTCTGCCTGCTCGATCCGGATCGGGAGGTCGGGATATACGCCTGCGGCCCGACCGTCTACAGCCGGATCCACATCGGCAACGCGCGTCCTTTCGTGATCTTCTCCCTGCTGGCCGGGTTCCTCCGGAGTGAGGGCTACCAGGCCCGGCTGGCGATCAACGTCACCGACATCAACGACAAGATCTACACGGCCGCCGCGGAAGCCGGGGTCGGCTCGGAGACGCTCGCCGCGGAGATGACTGCGGCCTACTTCGAGGACACGGGCCGGCTCGGAATCGGGCGGCCCGACGCCGAGCCGCTGGCCACCGAAACGATCGGGCCGATAGTCGAACTGATCGAGACCCTGGTCGAGGATGGTCACGCCTACGAATCGGGCGGTGACGTCTATTTCTCGGTCCGCAGCTTCGACGGCTACGGCAAGCTCTCCCACCGTCCGACCGAGGAGATGGAACAGGGCGAAGACGACGCCGGTTCACTCAAGCGGGACCGGCTCGACTTTGCCCTCTGGAAGGGTCAGAAGGCCGGTGAGGACAGCGCCTGGGATTCGCCCTGGGGGCCCGGCCGGCCGGGCTGGCACATCGAGTGCTCGGCGATGGCAGAGGCCGAGCTGGGCGAACTGCCGTTTGCGATCCATGGTGGCGGCTCGGATCTCGTCTTCCCCCACCACGAAAACGAGCTCGCCCAGTCCGAGGCGGCCCGCGGCAGAGCACTGGCGAAGATCTGGATGCACAACGGGATGATCGAGACCGATGCCGCCAAGATGTCGAAGTCCGACGGCAACATCTTTCAGCTCTCGGAGGCGCTGGACCGCTTCGGTCCGGAGGCCGTCGTCTCGTACCTGATCTCCGGGCACTATCGCCAGCCCCTGGCGTTCGGCGAAGAGCAGCTGAACGAAGCCGTCGCCCGGGTCGACCGCCTGCGCAATTTCCTCCGGAGCCGCGAGGACACCGGCCAGAGCCTCGACGCAGCCGGCGGAACCGTGGCAGGCGCCGCCCTTGAGGACTTCCGCGACGCGCTGGCCGACGACTTCAATACCCCGATGGCGATGAGCATCGCCTTCGACCTGGTCCGCAGGGCGAACCAGGAGGACGTGCCCGGTGCCGGAGCCGCCCTGCTGGAGATGCTTGACCTGGTCGGCCTCGGCTCGCTTGCCATGGCCGATGTGGAAGAACCGGAGCCCGAGGCGCTGGAGCTGCTCGGCGATCGGGAAGCCGCCAGGGCGGACCGCGATTTCGCCCGCGCCGACGAGATCCGCGACCGGCTGGCCGAACTCGGCTGGGAGGTCCGGGACTCGACCGAAGGCGCCACTCTGGTCCCCCGCCAGGAGCGATGAACCGGCCCGGGAAAGACGGATGAGCCGGCTCCCGAAGCCGGACTCCGATGCTGACCTGATCTACGGCCGTCGGCCCGTGGCCGAGGCCGAGCGCGGCCGGCGCACGGTCCGGCGCATCTGGCGCGCCCCTGAGACGCCGCCGGAGCAGCTCGCAGAGCTGGCCGGAAGCCCTGATCACCAGGGAGTCGTGGCCGAGGTCGACCCTTACCCCTACAGCGGCGGAGAATCCCTGCTTGCCGCTCCGGATGCACTGGTCGTGGTGCTCGACCAGGTTCAGGACCCGCACAACCTCGGCGCGGTCTGCCGCTCTGCCGAGGTCGCGGGCGCCACCGGGGTGGTGATCCCCGAGCGCAGGGCGGCCGGAGTGACCGCAGCCGTATGCAAGGCCTCGGCCGGGGCGGTCGAGCACCTGAACGTCTCCCGGGTGAGGAACATCGCCGACTGGCTGGAGTCGGCCAAAGCGACCGGATTCTGGGTCTGGGGCGCCGATGGCGCTGCCGAGTCCGCTCCGTGGGAGATCGACCTTACCGGTCCGACCGCGCTGGTCATGGGTGCCGAAGGCAAGGGTCTCCGGCCCCGGGTCGCCTCGACCTGTGACGGGATGGTTGCCATTCCCCAGCGTGGCGAAGTCGGCTCACTCAACGTCTCGGTCGCCGCCTCGCTGCTCCTTTTCGAAGCCGTCCGCCAGCGCTCCTGAACCGCGGCGCGGGCCCCTTCGCCTGCAAGCCCGATTGCAGAAATTTCCGGCAGGGGTTGACAGAACTCTGCCTGCATGTAAACTAATCGGCAGATAAAGGGTGAACCTCTAGTTGAGTCTGAGGATTCACCTGTCAGACAGGGCGTCCAGGGGAGGTAAGTGGCGCCACAGGCCTTCTTCAAAAGGAGAATGTGCGGTGGCTACCTCAACCTCAAATGCGACACAGGCGGGAATTGACAGTTCCGCTCCCCCGGTGATGCCGGTCCGATCTAACCCTCGACTTGAGCCTGATGACTTGGAGCTTGTGGCACTTTCCAAGCGCGGAAGGACCGATGCGACCGACAAGTTGATCCGTCGGTACCACGGATTCGTCCGGCTCAAGGCCTCTTCCTACTTTCTGGTCGGAGGCGATGCCGACGACCTGGTCCAGGAAGGCATGCTGGGGCTCTACAAGGCGATCCGGGACTACCGGACCGACCGGGAGTCGAGCTTCCGCAATTTCGCCGAGCTCTGCATAACCCGCCAGATCATCACCGCGGTGAAGACCGCGACCCGCAACAAGCACGCCCCGCTGAACCAGTACGTCTCGTTCGGTCAGACCCCGGCCGCCAACGGCGAGTCCGGGACCACGATCGAGGAGATCCTGCCCGGCCCGACCGCGTTTGACCCGGTCAACCAGGCGATCTCGTCCGAGGAGCTGGCCAGCCTGGTCACCTGTCTCAAGGGGTCGCTCTCCGAGATGGAATCCAGCGTGCTCGGCTTCTATCTGGAGGACCGCTCCTACGAGGAGGTCGCATCGCGCCTCGGCTGCGATACCAAGACGGTCGACAATGCCCTCCAGCGGGTCAAGCGCAAGGTCAGCCGCCACCTCGATACCCGCGACGTAGCCGTCTGAGCGGAACGGCAGCACCGACCGTCCGATCCGAACCGCAGTTGCCGGGCGCCCGGTCTTCCGCGGGCGCACTGTCGTCCATATATTGAGCTTGAGCGTCGGCCCCCGGCCGGCCCGCCCGCCTAGCTCAGTTGGTAGAGCACCTGTCTTGTAAACAGGAGGTCTCCGGTTCGATCCCGGAGGCGGGCTTGTTTCAAAAACCCAATAGCAGAGCCATATAGAAAAGCACGACAGTTGCTGGCCTGTCTCATCGGGTTATTCCGAGAAATCCCATCGGGCCGCGGTGATACCGGAGTCCGGCGCGGGATCGGGAGTCGCGCGGTGGGGTCTAGAGCTCTGAAGGCTGCGGGAAACCGCCGTTGACGATCCCGTAAGCACCGGTCAGGACCAGCGCGGCGACCGACATCACCGCCACGAGCATTGCGAACTGCCGTTCGCGAACGTGCCGTCTCGCCGGCAAGGGGCTTCGCCGCCAAAAGAAGAACCAGGTGCCTAGCGGGACCAGCGACATCGGAAACACCATCCAGGCCATTCGCGCCTCAATCGCGCTGAACGCGATCAGGCCGCCGTAGAGAATCCCGATGACGACGGCGACCCACTCCTGCTCACCGAGCGGGGACGGAAACCGCGTCAGCTCGTCGGCGACGAGCCAGGTGCTGAGCAGCCCCGTGG
>JAENXK010000074.1 GCA_016649615.1 Thermoleophilia bacterium | reverse complement strand
TTCGAGACGGTGACCCACAGGCTGGCCGGCGACTACGCCGACTACACCGCGATTGCCGAAAAGCACGGCATCCAGATCTCGGCCAAGCGGCTGCGGCGGGTCGTCCGCAAGATCAGGGAGCAGGAGACCTCCGAGGATTCGGTCTGGCGCCGGATCTTCGAGCAGACCACCGGCGCCCTGCTCCGTCAGACCGGCACCTCCTAGACCGGCACCTGCTGGAGCGGCTCGCCCCGCCTCCCGGGCGCAGCCCCGGATCAACCACTCTCCCACCTGTCGCCTCCGGGCGCCCGGAGTACCGGCACTGAGCCGGCGCCTCAGGTCGAGTAGAGCGCTTCGATCTGTTCGGCGTACTTGGTTGTTATGACCGGCCGCTTCAGTTTCATCGTCGGAGTCAGCTCCCCGCCCTCCTGAGTCAGGTCGGCGGGGAGGACCTGGAACCGCTTGACCTGCTCGACCGGGGCGAAGTGCGTATTGACTTCCTCGATGTGCTTTTCGATCGTCTCCTGGACTTCCTCGTTGCCGGCCATCGCGGCAGGCTCGTCCAGGGTCCCCTGCTCGGCCGCAAACTGGCTCAGTGCTTCCTGGTCCAGGGTAATCAGGGCGACCAGGTACGGACGGCGGTCGCCGATCACCACGCAATGAGAAACCAGCGGGTGGCGCTTGATCATCGCTTCGATGTTGACCGGAGTGATGTTCTTGCCGCCGGCCGTGATGATGATCTCCTTCTTGCGGCCGGTGATCGTGACGTATCCGTCATCGTCGATCGAGGCCAGGTCGCCCGTGTGGAGCCAGCCGTCGACCAGGACCTCCCGGGTCGCCTCCTCGTTTCTGTAATAGCCCTGGAAGACGTTGTCCCCGCGGACAAGCAGTTCGCCATCCTCGGAAATTTTCGCGTCGACCCCCGGCAGCGGACGTCCGACCGTGCCGACCTCCTGGGCCCCGGGAAGGTTGGCGGTGCCCCCGGTCGAGGTCTCGGTCATGCCCCAGGCTTCAAGCAGATTGATTCCGGCGGCGTGGAAGAAGCGGAGGATCTCGGGGTCTATCGGGGCGGCTCCGGTCAGCGCGATCTTCAGCCTGCCTCCGAATACGTCCCTGATCTTGCTCAGAACCAGCCTGTCGGCGATCTCGTACTCCTTCTTCAGCAGGAAGCCCGGGGTCTTGCCTTCATCCTCGACCTCACGCATCCGCATTCCGACCCTGATCGCCCATTTGAACATGGCTGCCTTGATGCCACCCGCATTGGCCGCCCCGGCGATGATCGTGTCGTGCACCTTCTCGAAGATCCGCGGGACCGAGGGGAAGTTCTCCGGCTTGACTTCTGCGAGGCTCGGCACGATCCGCAGCGGGTCACGCTCCCAGTAGGCGATCGTTCCGCCGACATCGAGCGCGCCGTACTGGACCAGCAGGGCGAAGACATGGGCCAGGGGGAGGAAGAGGAAAGTCGTCTCGCCGGCGCCGAGGATATCGGCCTCGTCTGCCATGTCCAGCGTGGCGCGGTAGTTGCCGTGCGACAGGACGCAGCCCTTGGGCGGGCCGGTCGTGCCCGAGGTGTAGACGATCTTGCAGACGTCGTCTCTGGTGACCGCCTCGTAGCGATCCTTGAAGGTGGATGAATCGACCGCCGCCCCGCGCTTCTTCAGCTCGGCCATCGAGATCGCGCCTTCGGCCTCGCCGAGCATCATGATGATCTGCTCCAGGTCCGGCAGGCTGTCCCTCACCGCCTGGATCTTCTCCAGTTGTTCCTGGTCTTCGACCACGATGAAACGGGCCCCCGAGTGCTCGAGCACGTACTCGCATTCGTTGGGCGAGTTGGTCTGGTAAATCGGCACCACGACCGCTCCGGCGGTCATTGCGGCGAAGTCGAACAGGGTCCACTCGGGACGGGTATTGCCGAGAATCGAGAGCCGGTCGCCGGGTTCGACCCCGAGCTCAACAAAGCCGAGCGAAAGCTCGCGTACCTCGTCCAGGACCTGGTCGAATGAACTGGTCTCCCACACGCCGCTGTCGTTCTTGAATTTGAAGGCAGCGGCCGAGCCGTGTTCCCGGGCGGCGTTTGGCAACAGGTCGGCGAGGGTGTTTGAGTGGCTGCTGGACGAGGGCACTTTCTCAGACAAGTCGGAACTCCTTGTTCCCGGCCGAACGGAGACCGCCCGGCCCCGGGTTTGGTGGATTTCCCCGTTTCCACGGAGAAGGTGACCCTGATCCTGCCATATCAGATCGGATTTGGCACGTCGATGAAAAGATGCTCGACCCCGAACCTTTCGGCGACCAGTTCCCCGAGTCGCCGGACGCCCGCCTTTTCGGTGGCATAGTGACCCCCGGCGAGAAAGTGAATCTCGCCTTCGCGGGCGTCGGCCATCACGTGCTCTGCCGGTTCCCCGGTCAGAAAGGCATCCAGCCCGAGTTCGATCGCGGTATGAATCTCGCCGGCCCCGGCTCCGGTGACTATGCCGATCGAGCTGACCGTCTCGGGACCGTCGGCGAGGATCAACGGAGCCTGGCCGAGTTCGTTTTCGACCAGATCAAACAGTTCGGCGGCCGGTATCGGCTCCGGGCGGGTTCCGACGACACCGATGTGCCGGCCCTTGGCAAAGCCGATCCCGCCGGGACCCGGGACAAAGCCGAGGCCCCGGCAGAGCAGGGCGTTGTTGCCGAATTCGGGGTGCGCGTCGAGCGGCAGGTGATACCCGGCTATCGACAGGTCCGCGGCGAGCGCGGTCTTGAGCCGCCTGGCCATCGCTGCGGTCAGCGCCCGGGGATGAAAGTCCCAGAACAGGCCGTGATGGGTGATCAGCAGGTCGGCCCCGGAGGCGGTCGCGGCTTCGATCGAGTCGAGGTGGGCCGACACCGCCGTGGCCACCCGGTCGATCCCGGCCGAGCCCGGCACCTGCAGGCCGTTCGGCCCATAGTCGTCGAAGGAAACGATCTCCAGCAGCTGGTCGCAAAAGGAGATGACATCGTCTCGGGCAGCCACCAGAACACCTTAGAGCCTGCCCCGGCAGCCGGAGCTCGCCGTGGCACTGCTATGCGTCGTGGGTGGCCACCGGGCTGCCCGGGGATGGCCGGATGCGTTCTGCCCTTAGGATGTGGCCGTGGCAGAAAGTCAGCCCACCGGGCCTACCCTCAGCTCGAGCGACGCTTTCATCGAGTCGCTCATGGATACCGATCTCTACTCGATGGGTGCCTACTTCTCCGATCGCAACCCCGAACTGGTCGATGAGGTGATTGAGCGCAGCGAAGCGATAGAGGAGCGGGGACTGCGCCGCTTCTCCGAGGAAGAAGGAGTCGACGTCGAGGAGACGTTCCGGACTCTGCTGACCGGCCTGGCAGTCCGCTACTACAAGTCCGTGGCCAGCTGACTTCAGCGATGGACCGTACGGCCAAGCCATCTCCCCGCCCGGGGCGCAAACGGGTGCTGCTGATCCTCGTAGCCGCGTTCGTGGCACTCGGGATCGCCATCGTCGGTATGTCGACCCGCGAGCCGAGCCAGGAGTACGAGCAGGTGGTCGGAGCCGGCGACAGCCAGCGCATATTCGGAGGGGAAAGGCAGCTCGACGACCGGCTGGGCCAGGAAAGCGCCCCGGTGCAGATGCAGCTCTTCCTCGACGCCCAGAGCGAGACCTATCGTGACCAGTTCCTGGAGACGGTGCCGCCGCTGGTGACCGGCCGGGTTCGCAGCGGAGACCTGAAGCTGCTCTATCGCAACCGGTCCCTGACCCGGAACGCGACCGAGCTCAGCTTTTTCGCGATCGAGGCGGCCCAGAAACAGGGCTATGGCTGGCAGTACGCCTACCTGATGTTCCGCAACCAGGAGAAGGCCAAGGCCGAAGGACTGGGCGAGGAGTTCCTCGAGACTCTGGCCGGCGGGATCCCGAACCTCGAGGCGCCCGAGTGGAAGGAAGATTTCGAGGCCGGCCTGGAGCCCGGCAGCGCGGTCGAGGAGAGCCTGATCGCCCAAGACAAGCTGGCGATCGATCTCGAGATCCGGGATCAACCGGCGGCAGTAGTGAGCGGACCGAACGGAACCGAGATCGTCCAGGACGCACCGGACCTCAACCGCCTGCTGCAGGCGATCGATTCAGTTCGGTAGGCTCGACTCTCTCGGGGCGTGGCGCAGCCTGGTAGCGCGCACCGTTCGGGTCGGTGAGGCCCCCGGTTCGAATCCGGGCGCCCCGATGTGGATGGGACCTTGTCCCTACGCAGATACGCCAAGAAGGGACCCGGCCGGGTCCCTTCTTTTTGTTGGGGACGCAGGGCAAGCACTCCTCCGGAACCAGCGGATGCGTGGCCGGACCTGGATAGGGCACCCAAGTGGCTTCGCTTCGCTGTGCCACTTGGATGGTGGCCACCCGCCGGGTCTCAGCGCCGCGATCTCGGCGGTCGCGCTGCGGCCCCGGAGCTCGACTGCCGATCCGGATCAGGCTGACGGTCCGGGGTGGGATGGGCGCGACCGTTAGGCTTGTCGGCAGAGAACCAGTCAATCACCAAGGAGCGCCAGATGGCTTACGAAGTACCTGATCTTCCCTACGACTACGACGCCCTCGAGCCGCACATCGACGAGGCCACCATGCGGGTCCACCACGACAAGCACCACCAGGCTTACGTCGACAAAGCCAACGCGGCGCTGGAAGGCACCGAGTTTGCCGACACGGGAGTCGAGGAAGTGCTGAAGAACCTCGGCTCGCTGCCGGCCGAAAAGCAGGGCCCGGTGCGGAACAACGGCGGCGGCCACTACAACCACTCGCTTTTCTGGCAGATGATGAGCCCGGACGGTGGCGGCGCCCCGTCGGACGAGCTGGCCGCGGCGATCGACTCGGCTTTCGGATCGCTCGACGCGTTCAAGGAGGAGTTCAAGGCCGGCGGCATCGGTCAGTTCGGCTCGGGCTGGGTCTGGCTGGTCCACGACGGCAGCGGACTGGCCGTCACCTCGACCGCGAACCAGGACTCGCCGGTCTCCGACGGCAAGACCGCCCTGCTCGGGGCCGACGTCTGGGAGCACGCCTACTACCTCAAGTACCAGAACAAACGCCCTGACTATCTGGACGCGTTCTGGAACGTGGTCAACTGGGACTACGTGGCCGAGCGGTTCGCCGCCGCCCAGGGCTGAGAGCACTCCCGGCCTGCCGGGGGCAAGTGTGTTCAGGGGCGGCCCGGCCCGGCCGCCCTTCCTGCTCAGGTAACCTGAGCGGTCGTGCCCGCCCCTGCCAGAGCAACCCGGTTTTTCAGGTTGCCCGCGATCGCTGCGATCGCGGTCGCCGCGATGCTGGTCCTGGGACTCGCTTCCTGTGGCGGCGACTCCGGCGGCGACGAGTCCACCGGCTCGACTCCGTCCGCCTCCGACTTTCCTTCGGCCGAAGGAAAGACGATCGACGAAGTGCTCACCGCGCAGACGCCGAGCGAGATGGTCGTCTCGCCCGCAGCGAGCGTTTTCGACCTGGGCAAGAACCGTTACCCGTTCGGGGTCTTCAACGTCGATCGTTCCCAGGTCGATGACGCCGAGGTGGCGCTCTACTTCGCCAAGACCGCACAGTCGCCGGTCCAGGGCCCGTTGCCGGCCACGGTTGAGACGCTCGAGACCAAGCCGGCCTTCCGCTCCAAGGGCTCGGAGGCGCCGGGAGAGGCGACCAGCGTCTACGTGGTCAACGACGTCAAGTTCGATCGCAGCGGCCCCTGGCTGGCGATCGCCCTGATCAACGGTGAGGACGGGACGGAGTCAACCCGCCTGCCCAGCCCGACCGTCGGTCAGTTCCCCGGAGTCGCCCAGGTCGGTAAGAAGGCACCGAAGGTCAGCACGCCGACCGCGGCCAGCGTCGGCGGCGACCTCTCGAAGATCGACACCCGCCAGCCACCATCGAGCATGCATGAGGCCGACCTCCAGGACGTACTGGGCAAGAAACCGGTGGCCCTCCTGTTCGCGACGCCCGCGCTCTGTCAGAGCCGGGTCTGCGGTCCGACGGTCGATGCCGCCGAACAGGTCAAGGCAGAGGTCGGCGACGGGGTCGAGTTCATCCACATGGAGATCTACAACGAGAACGATCCCTCGAAGGGCCTGCGGCCCCAGCTGGCCGCCTACGGCCTTCAGACCGAGCCCTGGGTTTTCCTGATCGGAAAAGACGGCAAGATCAAGCAGCGGATGGAAGGGGCCTTCGGGGTAGAGGAGTTGCGGGCCGCGGTCGAAGATCTGAAGGCGTCCGGCTGATGCCGGCTGCCTCCGCCTAGTCGACCTGGGTCCAGGTTTCAGCCGGACCCGATTCGGCCGGCGGGACCGGGCCCGGATCATCGGCCCCGACTCTGGCAGGGCGGGCCGCGTCCGGCAGGTGAAGCAGGGACTTGCCTTCGGCCACCGGGAGTTTGCTCATCGCCCGCTCGGTCATCGCGGTGATCGTCAAGCTTGGATTGACCCCCGGGTTCGCCGAAATGGCGGAGCCGTCGCAGACCATCAGGTTCCTGTATCCGAAGACGTGCTGGTCGGAATCGATCACCCCGGTCTCGGAACTCTCGCCGATTACCACGCCACCGAGGATGTGGGCGGTGGTCGGGATGTTGAACAGTGCCTCGGTCAATCCGCTCTGCGGTATTCCGCCGGTCCGTTTGGCGAACCACTTGGTCACGTCCTCGGCCGCCTGGATGAAAGTCGGGTTGGGACGGTCCGGGTCCTGTTCGGTCTGCAGCCGGACGCCTTTTCCGAACCGCTTCTCGATCGGTTTCAGCCGCATCGCCGAGTCAAGCGACTGCATGACCAGCAGTATCACCGTGCGCTCGGACCAGGAGCGGGGGTCGAAAGTCAGCTTCAGGGTGGCCCGGGGATGCCTTGCGATCGCGGCCAGCCACTTGACCGGCCGGGTCAACCGTGTGCCTTTTCCGGTCAGGATCGTGAACAGCCGGCTCATCAGGTTTCCGGCCTTGCCGTAGGTGACCACCTCGATGTGGGTGTCGGGATCCGGGTAGATGCTCGAGGTGATCGCGATCGATTCGCTGAAGTCATAGGAATCGTCGGGTGCGGTCACCGCCTGGATCGATTCGGAGTTGGTCCGGACCACATGGCCGAGCCGGTCGGAAAGCCGGGGCAGGGAACCGGAGTACCGGCAGTTGGCCAGTAGCGAATTGGTCCCGAGCGGGCCGGCAGAAATGATCACTCCGCCGGCGGTCAGTTCGCGACGGCGCTTTCGCAGAATTGATCCCGACCGCTCGGTGCTGAGGCGGTAGCCGTCGCTGCCGTCGGCGGCCCCTATCGGCGTGATCCCGGTGACCTGGCGACCGGGCTGGATCGTGACCCCGAGCTTCTCGGCGAAATAGAGGTAGTTCTTGACCAGGGTGTTCTTGGCGCCATGTCGGCAGCCGACCATGCAGGAGCCGCACTTCATGCAGCCGGTGCGGTCCGGTCCTTCGCCGCCGAAGTAAGGGTCCGGCACCGTCTTGCCGGGCTCTCCGAAGTGGACCCCGACCTGGGTGTTGGCATAGGTGTTGTCGGCGCCGGTTTCTTCGGCGTACTCGCGCAGCAGCTCGTCGGCCGGACCGGTGTCGCGATAGCCGGTCACGCCGAGCATGCGTTCGGCGGTGAGGTAGTGCGAGCCGAGCTCGACCTCCCAGTCGGCCAGATCGCCCCACTGGGGATCCCTGTAAAAGGCCGGGCGCGGTCGATAGAGGGTGTTGGCGTAACCGAGACTGCCGCCCCCGACCCCGCACCCGGAAACCACGCTGACGTCCTTGAAGTAGGTGGTCCGAAGGATCCCCCGCAGCCCGAGCCTGGGCATCCAGAGGTAGCGGCGGACCTTCGAGGCGGTTTCGGCGAAGTCCTTGTCGGCAAACCGGCGGCCGACTTCGATCACCGCGACGCGGTAGCCCTTCTCGGCGAGCCGAAGTGCCGACACGCTGCCACCGAATCCCGAGCCGACGATGACCCAGTCGTAGTCATGGTCCATCCCGGGGAGTCTAGACCCGGCGATTGATCGGCGGCGGCATGCGCGGGGCTGCCTGCGCGGCGGCGGCCTGCGCGATCCGCAAACCCGCTCATCCGGAAAGTACGGGGACCGAACCGCAACCTTTCGCCCGGTTTTGGGTTACGATCGTCAATACGGCCCCGACCTCGGGTCCGCACGTGCCCGCTTTGCCTACGGTTGTAGCAGGACGGGAAACCCAGACTTAGGAGAGAGATGAAGCAACGTCTTGCCGCAGCACTTGTCATGGTCGCCGCCCTTCTGGTGGCCGCCTTCTCATTGGCCGCACCGGCTTCCGCGTCAGGTGACGCAGCTGTCAGCGCTACTTCGGCTGAGAAGAAGGCCAAAAAGGCCAAGAAGCAGAAGAACAAGAAGTGCAATAAGGCCAAGAAGGTCAAGAAGAACAAGAACGCGAGCAAGCAGAAGAAGAAAAAGGCCAAGAAGGCCTGCAACAAGGCCAAGAAGAAGCTGAAGAAGGCGAACAAGAAGGTCAAGAAGCAAAACGCCCGGTACTTCGATGTCTGTAAGAACGGCTGCAAGTACAAGACGATCCAGAAGGGCGTCGACGCCGCCGGCGAGTGGCAGCACAAGAACAAGGTCAACAAGAACGGCAACGCGTCCGCCCAGAACAACAACGGCAAAGCGATCCTCCGGATCCAACCCGCCACCTACGTCGAAGGCGTACTCCTCCACGGCAAGCAGAAGGGTCGCGACTACGACCACATGACGATTATGGGCGTCAAGAAGAACCTCAAGCCACTTTCCAACGCCAAAAAGGTGATCCTCGAAGGCAAGAACGCCAAGACCGTGGTCAAGAACACGCCCGGCTGGTCGCCCGGCGACCCGACCAAGATTCCAGCCAACAACGCGATCGAGGGCCGCAGCACCGTGGGCCTGAAGCTGAAGAACATGTGGGCCAGGGACTACAACAACAACACGTTCTTCGTCTGGGCCTCAAACATCGAGGCCGACAACGAGCGTTGCGCCGATTTCGTCATGGACAACCTGGTTTCCTCGGACACCGCTTC
>JAENXK010000129.1 GCA_016649615.1 Thermoleophilia bacterium | reverse complement strand
TCGGCGAGGAGGAGTGGCAGGAGGCCCACGAGTTGCTCCTTGCCAGGGAAAAGGAAGTCATGCGCGAACGGGACGCGCTCGCCTCGGAACGGCGCCGCCAGCCAATGATGGAGCTCCCGACCGACTTCTCGTTCGAGGGACCGGACGGGACGCTCCCGCTCCCCGACCTGTTCGAGGGGAGATCACAGCTGATTCTGTACCACTTCTGGTTTCCGGCGGACGGCGAGGCATGCAAGGGGTGTTCGATGGTCGTCGACCAGATCGGCGAGCTGGCGCACCTGCACGCTCGCGACACGTCGTTCGCTCTCGTCTCCCGGGCCTCCCAGGCCGACATCGAGAGTTACAGCGACCGGATGGGCTGGTCAATACCCTGGTATACCGATGGACTCGCCTTCCAGGAGGCGCGCGGGACCACCGAGTACTTCGCGCTTGATGTCCTCGTGCGCGACGGCGACCGCGTATTCCTTGCCTATGAGACCAGGAATCGCGGCATCGAGGAGATCGGCACGGTCTGGTCGATGCTCGACAGGACTCCGCTCGGTCGCCAGGAGGAGTGGGAGGACACGCCGGCGGGCCGGCCCCAGTCGGAGCCGTACAGGTGGTGGCGCAAGCACGACGAATACGAGGCGAGCGGCAGCGGCTCCGGCGCTTAGCGGCCGGAGCGGTCGCGGATGCTCTCGCCGCGGTACGGAAAGAGCGCCTGCCTGGCGTGGGCCAGGTAGACCGCGGTCGGCGCGCCGGGAAGGACCAGTGAGGCGAGGGCCCTGAGCGAGTAGGTCCATGCGGTGAGGGCGCGGACTGCCAGAGCAGCGGGTCCGGAGCCGTGCTTTCGCATGTAGAGATCGCGGTTGCGGTGAAACTCGACGATCCTCGGCAGGCCGGAGGAGAGGTCGGTCGAAAGCTGGTTGTGGTGGATCGCCCGGGCCGCCGGCACGTAGAGGGTGGACCAGCCGGCTTCGGCCAGTCGCTTGCAGAAGTCGCACTCGTCGTAGTAGATGAAGAACTCGGGATCGAGGTAACCGATTTCTTCGGCCGCGTCGCGGCGGACCATGAGCGCGCTCGACTGGGCCCAGTCGACCTCGCGGGTGTCCTCGCCCGAGCTCTGGACCGTGAACCGCCTGTGCAGGAACAGCGCTCCGAAGGCCGCCGTGCCGACTCCCGGGAAGCGCCAGGCGCACGCATAGGGCCGTCCCTCGCCGTCAAGGAGCCGGGCCCCGGCAGCCCCGGCCTCCGGTTCGTCTTCGAGCGCCCCGAGGAGTGCCTCGACCGCCCCTTCTTCCAGTTGCGAGTCTTCGTTCAGCAGGAGGCAGTAGCGCCCCCGCGAACGCTCGATCAGGGTCGAATCGTTCTCGGCCTTGCCGGTCTTGCGGTCGAGCGCGACAACGGTCACCCCGGGGTGGTTTTCCCTGACCGCTTCGACCGAGCCGTCGCTCGAATGATTGTCGAGTACCAGCGTCTCCGAAGTCACCCCGGGGGGGTGGTGGCGCTCGATCGCCGACAGGCAGTCGAGCAGGTACTCCCGGCCATCGTTATTCACAACGCAGTAGGAAAGGTCGATATCCACTGTCGCCCACGATAATCAGAGCCGTGCGTGTACAGCTGATCGACCCCTCGGCGTTCACCCCGCCCTATGACCGCGCCCTGGCCCGGGCGCTGGCCTCGGCCGGGGCTGATGTCGAGCTGATCACTTCACGCTTTCTCTACGGGCCGGTGCCCGAATCCGACGGTTACCGGGTCAGCGAGAGCTTCTATCGCCGTTCCGCCCGCCGCGGTCTTGAGGCTCGCGGCCGACGGATATTCAAGCTGGGCGAGCACCTGCCCGACATGCTCCGGTTCCGTGGTCGGCTCGACGCCGACCTGACCCACTATCAGTGGCTCACGGTCCCCGCGCTCGATCGCCACCTGATCCCGCACAAGCTCCCCCGGGTGATGACCGCCCACTACATCGCTTCGCCCGAGCCTTCGGCCGGTGAGCTCAGGCGGGTCGGCCGGTTATTCGGCGCGATGGACGCGGTGATCGCCCACTCCGAGGCGGGCGCGGCCCGCCTGCGGGACGAAGTCGGCCTCCCCGGTGAGCGGGTGAGGGTGATCCCGCACGGCGTCTTCGACTATCTGACCGGGCAGGAATACGAGGCCCCGCTTCCCGAAGAGCTCGAGGGCGCCGAAGGCCCGGTGATCCTCATGTTCGGGCTGCTCCGCCCGTACAAGGGGATCGACGTCCTGATCGAGGCCTTCGCTCAGATCGATCCGGCGAACCGGGCTGAACTCTGGATTGTCGGCAACCCCCGCATGGACCTGTCTGAGCTGCAGGATGCCGCGGCCAGGACGGCAGGGAAGGTCCGGTGGCTGCCCCGCTTCATCCCCGACTCGGAGATCCCGGCGATCATGCGCCGGGCCGACCTGCTGGTCCTGCCCTACCGAGACGGCGAGCAGTCCGGCGTCCTCTACACGGGTCTCGCGTTCGGCAAAGCCATGGTGATCTCTGACGTAGGCGGCTTCGGTGAGGTGGCCCGGACCGGTGATGCGGCCCGGCTGGTCCCGCCGGACGATTCCGCCGGGCTGGCGGCCGCCCTGGATGAGCTGACCGCCGACCGGGCCGCGCGAGAACAGCTCGCCGCCCGGGCTGCGGTCGCGGGCAGTGGCGTCTTCGGCTGGCAATCGATCGCCGAAAAGACCCTGGACCTCTACCGTGAGGTTCTCCGGTGAGTCTCCTCAGCGACCTGGCGCTGGTCCTTTTCTGGCTTTCGGCCGGGCTGCTGGTATTCACCCATTTCGGTTACCCGGTGGCGCTCTGGCTGCTTGATGCGCTCGGGGTCGGCGGTGACGTCGGGCAGCCCCGGCACCGGCCCGTCGGGCGGATACCGGTGGTCCTCGGCGACGAAGACACGGATGAGAACGGGCTGCCGCGGGTCTCTCTGATCATCGCCGCCTTCAACGAAGAGACGGTGATCGCGGCCAAGGTCGAGAACGCGCTCGCCCTCGAGTACCCCCGCGAGCTGCTCGAGATAATCGTCGCCTCCGACGGCTCGACCGATACCACGGTAGGGATCGCCCGCGAGGCCGGGGCCGACCGGGTGCTCGACCTGCCCCGTGGTGGCAAGGCGACGACCCAGAACGCCGCAGCCGGGGCCGCGACCGGCACGATCCTCGCCTTCTCCGACGCCAACTCGGTTTGGCAAGCGGATGCACTCGGTCTGCTGGTCGAGCCCTTTGCCGATGACCGGGTCGGGTACGTCTGCGGCCAGGTCCGGTTCACCGGGCCCGACGGAGGCAACCTCGAAGGCGCCTATTGGCGCTACGAGATGAAAGTGCGCGAACTGGAGTCGGAAGTCGCCGGGGTCACCGCCGGGAACGGTGCGATCTACGCGGTCCGGGCGTCGCAATACATCGGGCTGGCCCCCTCGGGCAGCCACGACCTCTCCTTTCCCTTTGCCATGGCCAAGCGGGGCCTCAGATCGCTTTACCGCCCGAAGGCTGCCGCCAGCGAGAAGATGGTTCCGAGCATGGACGGTGAGCTGGCCCGCAAGCGCAGGATGATGATCGGCCTCTGGGACATCGTGGTCGGCGAAGGCATGATCAGCCCGCGCGGTTACGGACCGGTCTACTTCTTCGAGATCTTCTCCCACCGCCTGTTGCGCTACGCCAGCCCCCTGCTGCATCTGACCCTGCTGGCCGGCAACCTGGTCCTGCTCGGCGAAGGGGATGTCTACCTCTGGGCGCTGGTTCTCCAGCTCGCGCTGCTCCTGTTTGCGCTGATCGGCCGCTGGATCGGGTGGTTGCCGTTCCGGGTCGCCCGCTACTACGTGATGGTCACTCTCTCGATCGCTCTCGGGCTCTGGGACCGGTGGCGACACGGCCCGCCGGCCACCTGGGAGAAAGCCGAGGGCACCAGGTGAATCGCCCACTCGAACTGTTGCTCACCATGGCCCTCATGGTGCTGGCCGCACCGCTGGCCCTGGCTGCGGTGATTCTGATCCGTCTGGAGGGCGGCGGTCCGGCGATCTACCGCCAGCGACGGGTCGGCCGCGGCGGCGCCGAATTCGAAATGCTGAAGCTGCGGACCATGCTGCCGGGCTCGGACCCGGTCGGGGTCGGCACAATCGTCGCCCGGGACGATCCACGGGTCACCCGGGTCGGACGCTGGCTCCGGCGAACCTCGCTAGATGAACTGCCCAACCTGATCAACGTGCTGAACGGAGAGATGGCCCTGATCGGGCCGCGGCCGACCATCCCTGCCCAGGTCGCCGACTACACGGCCCGGCAGCACCGGCGGCACGAAGTCAAGCCGGGGATCACCGGTTGGGCCCAGGTACAGGGCCGGGCATCGATCCCGTGGGACGAGCGGATCGAACTCGACATCGAGTACGTCGACAACCGTTCACTGCGGCTCGATCTCGGGATTCTCCGGCGCACGATATGGCTGACCGCGACCGGCCAGGGGCTTGCACCGGACTGATCGGGAGCAAGGCGAGGCCTTTGTCCATCGCGTTCGATGAACTAGCCTGCGAGCGTGACCGTTGGCGTGATCGATCGATTCGGCGCCCTGTTGGTGTTTGGGGTTTCTCTGGCGACCTGCGTCTGCCTGGTCCCTCTCGCCGCCGCCGCGACCCCGGATACGCGGCTCAAGCGCGGCGACTTCTCCGGTCATGTGGGACTCGGCCACGGCCGCACGATCTATCTTGAGTGCCACGGCCGCGGTTCGCCGACAGTGATTCTGGAAGCGGGGCTGCGCAGCCGTTCGGATTTCTGGAGCGAGCGAACCGATGAAACGCCTCCGGGACCGACGGTGCTGTCCGGGATTGCCCGCAGGACCCGTGTCTGCGCCTACGACAGGCCCGGGACGACGCTCGGTCCGACCGAGTTCAGCCGCAGCTCGCCGGTGCGCATGCCGCGAACCGCGGCCGATGCCGTCGCGGACCTTCGCTTGCTGCTGAAGGCGGCCCGGGTCCCCGGCCCCTA
>JAENXK010000130.1 GCA_016649615.1 Thermoleophilia bacterium | reverse complement strand
GCTCGGGCGGTTGGTGTAGGCCATGGTCATCAGGTTGATCGGTGAGAACGTGATCTCCTCGGCGGTGGCATCGGAGTGCCACTGCGACGGATCAGGAGTCCCGTACTTGTCGGTCAGCTCCTGCCCCGACTGGGCGATCGCGTTCCAGACCGCGGTCTGGCAGGCCTCGAGGCCGCCCTTGCCGCAGTAGCTCTTCTTGAACGGCTTGACCTGGTCCTTGCCCAGCAGCTCCTTGATGTCGCGCTCGAAGTACTGGTACCAACCGGAGTACTGACCGGCCGGCGGCTGATCGAAGCGGCGGAAGAGCGAGTTGAGCTCATCCAGCTGCGAGCCGATCTGCGGCTTCATGAACGCGTTGGCGATGTTGGTCCAGGAACCGTCCATCGAGGCGGCGCCGGGATGGTCGATCAGACCATCTCCATTGCGGTCCAGCCGGCTGCCGGCCTTCTCGGTCCAGTAGCGCATCTGCTTCAGCATCTGGCCGGCCGTGTTGTTCGGGGCCGGGGCGCCGTTCAGCAGTTTGCGCAGCAGCGGCACGGTCACGATCGCCCGCACGTCCTGGGTCGCGCCCGAGTTCATCGCCGAGGTGACCCCCGGCAGGTTCCACTTGCCGTTGCTGTTGCGGTTCTTCTGCAGCTGCTTGGTCAGCATGTCGACCCGCGCGACTGAACCGGCACGGCCCCACGCGTCGTCGGCCGCACCGAACCGCTGGGCGACGTTGTTGTTCCAGTTGACGATCGTGCCCGCAGTTTTGTTCCCCTGGGGGTGATCGTCCTTGGACAGGAATCCCTGCCACTCGTACTGGCCGGTGCCCTTGGTCAGGAGACGGGGATCGACCTGCGGGTGGCGCAGCGGCAGCTTGCCGCTGGTGAATTCGGCCAGGTTCTTGTTGTCCATGTAAAACGAGTTGAAGGTCTGCGGCGACTGGTTCGCAGCCTTGAAGAACGACTCCGGATCTTCCACCGTCCCGTTCGAGAGGCGGCGGTTGAACAGGATGTCGACCACGTCCTTGCCGTAGCTCGAGCGCTTCGACGAGATTGCGACCTTCTCGCCGTCGACCATGCCATAGCCGGTGACCGGGCCGTGGACCGTGGTCATGAACGTGACCGGGTCACCGTTCAGCGTTCCGGCGTTGAACTTGCCCATTTCGAGGCACTCGCCCTTGTACCTGTACATGGTGTCGCTACCACCGCAGAGGGTCTCTGCGTACTGGTCGATCACGTCGGCGGAGGCCGAGGTCAGGGTCACGGCGAAGTCTTCACCGCGGCCGATCAGCAGGTATCCCGGGAACGGGCCTGAGGTCGCGCCGCGCCACTTCAGGCCGGGCGCGTTCATGTCGATCTCGTAGGTGAAGCCGGGGTAGTTGTAGCCGATCTGGGGCCCACCTACCATCAGCGGCTTGTTGGTCGCCGACTTCTTTTTGCTGATCATCAGCGTGTTGGAGGACTCGGTTCTGGGCTGGGGCGCCGTCAGCGGGGCCCCGCCGGCCACCGGGTCGAACTCTTCGTAGCTGTCGTGGTCGAGGATCACGGTCCCGGCGCGACCGTCCTGCGGGATTGGTGCGTAGGGGAAATCGCCGTTGACCGAGACCGGGGCGCCGTTGTTCTTCTGCTGGGCCAGGTCATCGAAGACCTTCCAGCCGTTTCTGGTGCCGAGCCGGTCCTGCAGCCCGGAGAGGAATTCTGAACGACGGGCCTCATCGCCGCCGCCCTCACCCAGGAACTGGTCCTTGAAAGCGTTCAGCGCATAGATGTCGTTGCGGGTCCAGGGCGTGATACCGGGGTTGTTGATCGCCAGGTAGTCGTTGATGCCCACGAGGAAGGTGTCGATGTCATCCAGGGCGGCCTCGCCCTCACTGCCCTTGGCGGTCAGTGCCTCGGTCTGCTGGGCCACGGCCGCCTCGGTCTGGGGGCTGGGGGCGAAGTTCTGCAAGCCGAGGATCGCGCTGAGCGCGGTGATGTTCGGCACGTCGATTGCCGCGATTCTGGCGTTGTAGCGAACCTGCTGGAAAAGAACGCCGCGGTCTTCCATCGCGATCCAGCCGGACGCCCAGATGCTACCGTCATAAGTGGTCGCATCAACGTGGGGCACGTTGTACTTGTCGCGGGTGATCGTCACGCCGTCCCTCGGGACCGGCTCGTTGACGCCGGGACCGTCAGGACCGACTCCCCATCCCTGCGACTTGAAGTTCTGCTGGATGTCCGAGTTGCTGACGTTGTTGAAGAGCGGGGTGAGCGCGTTGTACATCATGGCCTGGCTGTCCGCGCCTTCCGGCGGCGGGATCGAGCCCCACTGTCCGGACGGGATGATGTTCAGCGATGTCGACGCATAATCCTTGGCCGAGGCGCTCGCCGCCTGGATCGCAAGTCCGAAAACCAGCACAGCAACAACCGACAGCAGACGACGCATCAACTACCCCTTCGAGAGTGATTCAGAACAGAGCCCTTGCCAGACATTCGATCCACAACTTTCTAAGCAATACGCCCGACCGATCGATTCGGTCGTGCGCTCCGGCTCAGTGGCGGTTCGAGCCCCGCTCCGGGCCGGTTCGTGCGCTCGCGTTTCGGGCCGGTCCCGGCAGCCGGGCCGGGCGTCCACCGGGCGGCCGGCTCAGA
Source organism: Thermoleophilia bacterium (assembly GCA_016649615.1). Classification (GTDB taxonomy): domain Bacteria; phylum Actinomycetota; class Thermoleophilia; order Solirubrobacterales; family 70-9; genus 67-14. Next base: position 2,342 of record JAENXK010000130.1, on the reverse strand, counting down.
CCGCGGCGTCTCCCCGGATCGACTGCTCGACTTCCTCGATCGGGTCATACCAGCCGTTCTCCAGGACCCAGGCCTGGACATCTCGGTCGAAACCGAAGATCACCGCCAGGCCGACCAGGATGAAGATCGTGCCGATCACTTTCTTGAATATCCCGTCGGGGTTGCTGAGCCAGTTCATCTTCTCGATCACCGCCCGGCCGAAGATGCTGATCAGCAGCAGGATCGCCGCCAGCCCGATCGCGTAGGCAACCAGATAGGCAAAGCCCTCCCCGAACGAGGCCGGCAGGATCACCGCGATGATCAGCGCGTAGGTCGGGCTGCAGCTGTTGAAGACCGGGCCCAGCGCCGCACCGAGCAGTATGTCCTTGCGGGTCCCGGTCTCCTCCTGGGTGCGGCCCATCAGCCGGTTGGCCCCCGCCTGCCAGCCGGTCGCGGTCACCAGCCGGTCCCAGAGAGACGGGAAGAGCAGGGTGACGCCAAATCCGACCACGATCCCGCCGGCGATCACGGCCCAGACGGTGTCCGGGACGCCGAGCAGCGCGGTCGTCGCCTTGAGCAGCAGAGAAAAGACGATCACCGAGACAGCGAGACTGGCCACGATCGTCACCGGCCGGCGAAGCGAGGTCGGGTCGGGGTCGTCGGCGGCGCTCAGCACGCTGCCACCGACAACCACCGGCAGCAGTGGCAGCACGCAGGGGGCGGCCGCGGTCAATACCCCGGCCATAAATGAAGCGATCAGCAGTTCCAAGAAACCTGACGACTCGCGTCAGCGCAGACGGGAGGTCCCGCCTCGGTCACTGGACCAGGGCCTGCTCGACCGCCTCCACGGTCGGCTGCTCGTAGGCGACGTAGCTGTCGAGCTTCTTGCCGTCCCTGTCGACCTTGACCATGGTCGTCTGGATGGTCACCCCGTACTCCTGCCGCAGATCCTGATTGGAGTCGAAGTCGACCTTGAAGACGGTGACGCCGTTCGGCAGCCCGTTGGTCTCGATGTCGGACTCGAGCGCCTCGCACTGTGAGCACCACGGCGCGTGGAAGAAGAGCAGCTTGGTCCCTGAGGTTGAGCTGACCAGCTCGGGCGAGTAATCGACGTACTCACCGGGCGCGGACGAGGCGTCGCCGCCCGCCCCGCCGTTGCCGGAGCCGTTGCCGTCCGCCGCCGCCTCATCGCCGGAGGTCGCGCTTCCGTCCGTCGCCGAGTCACCGGCGCCGGCCGCCTTCTCCTGGGCCGGCGCCGCCGCCGTCACCTCATCGGAATCGTCGGAGGAACCGCCGGCCAGGGTGTAGATCAGGCCCCCGCCGACGACGACTGCGATGACCGCGACAAGGGTTAGAGCCTTTTTGTCCATCGAGCAAGAGTAGCGGGTCGGGAAACCGGCGATTTCAGGCTTTGTTAATGGGTTTGTGACGACCACCCGACCTTCCGCCGGCCGGCTGCGGCCCCCTGCCGAAGACGGAGGGAACGACGCCCACAACCGAAGACTGAGGGACCGCCGCCCGCCCCGGAAGGCGGAGAGGGAGGGATTCGAACCCTCGAGAGAGCTTGCGCCCCCTACTCGCTTAGCAGGCGAGTGCCTTCAGCCACTCGGCCACCTCTCCGGGCCGGACGATTGTACGGATTCGACTACCTGCCGGATAGTCTGCGGGAACCCGATGTCACCGCCCACGCGAAATCACGACTACTACGAAGAGCTGTTCGCCGAAGTCGAGGCGCCATTCGCATTCGTCGACCTCGACTCGATGTGGGCCAACGCCGAAGCGATGCTTCAGAGAGGCGGCGACAAGCCGGTCAGGGTCGCCTCGAAATCGATCCGCTGCCGGGCGCTGATCGAGCGCATCCTCGAGCGCGACGAACGCTTCCGCGGGGTCATGACCTTCACCCTTCCCGAGACCCTCTGGCTGGCCGAGTGCGGCATGGACAACCTGCTGCTGGCTTACCCGACCACCGACATCGGGGCTCTCGCTGATCTGGCCATGCGAAGCGTGGCCAGCCCGTCGGAGGCGCCGATCCTCACGGTCGACTGCGTCGAGCACCTCGACCTGATCGAGTCGGTGCTCGGCAGCCAGGCGTCCCCGGTCCGGCTCTGCCTCGAACTGGACGCCGCCTGGCATGGATTCGGCGGCCGGGTCAAGGCCGGCGCCAAACGCTCGCCGGTCCGCACCCCCGAGCAGGCGGTCGCCTTGGCCGAGGAGATCGGCCGGCGGGAGAAGCTCGAACTGGTCGCGCTGATGGCCTACGAGGGCCAGATCTCCGGGGTCGGCGACCAGGTGCCGAAGCGGCCGGTCCGCTCGAGGATGATCCGCTGGATGCAGAAGAACTCGATCGAGGAGATCAGCGAGCG
>JAENXK010000117.1 GCA_016649615.1 Thermoleophilia bacterium | reverse complement strand
TGGAACAGCTCGATGTAGTCGTGGATCGAGTTGGCCAGATCGATCCGGGTCTTCCACCTCTTCCGGTTCAGCAGCTCGACCTGCATCCGGCCCCAGAAGCTCTCCATCATGGCATTGTCATAGGCCGAGCCAACCGAGCCCATTGAAGGGGCAAGGCCGGCCTCCCTGACCTTGTGGCTGAAGGCCCAGGATGTGAACTGAGCCCCGCGGTCGGAGTGAATCACGAGCTCGCCGTCAGGATGCCGCTTGGCAGTAGCCATTCCGAGCGCATTCATCACCAACCGCGAGGTCTGGGTCGAGTCGATTGACCAACCGACGATCCGCCTCGAGAAGGCATCGAGGACCGCGCAGCAATAGACCTTGCCCTCCCTGGTCGGGTGCTCGGTGATGTCGGTCAGCCAAAGCTGGTTGGGCGCCGCCCGAGCGAAGTTTCGCTTCACCAAGTCAAGCGAGGTGACCTGCGCCATCCTCGATCCCTTCGGCGGCCGGCGATTGGGAATCCCCTTGATGCCTAGCTCTTTCATGATCGAGTAGACGGTGTTGTGGCCGACGGTGACGCCTCGTCCGAAGCGGAGTTCAGCGGTCACTCTGGGCTCGCCGTAGGTGCCGTAGGAGGCCTTGTGGATCTCGATGATCTCGTTGGCCAGCCAGATACGGCGCAGCCGCTTGGGAGGGGTCGGCCGGCCCTTCCAGGCGTAGTAGCCACCTCGAGAGACGCCCAGTGTCAGGCAAGCCTGACCCACGTCGAGTCTCTGCCCGGTCAGAGCCTCGATCACCGGGTAGAGCCTTTTGGGGAAACGCCTTCTCTCAGGAAGACCTCGTTGACTTTGCGTGCGACGGCCAGCTCGGTTTCAAGCTGGCGTATCCGCCTCCTGGCGGCTGCGAGATCGACCTGCTGGTCGGTGCTCAGGCCATCAAGCTCGCCGTGGTCGATCTTGTCCTGTTTGATCCAGTTGTAGATCGTCGCTTGGCTGACTCCGAAAGTCTCAGCCAGCTGTTTGGCACGCGTGCCTGACCGAGCTAGCTCGGTCACCTGACGACGAACCTCTATTGGATACTTGCTGGGCATTCGATCCTCCTTCACGCCGGAGGATTCCAGAAACCCGAGTCAACTCTTCTGGGGGAGGATCAAGGTGTCGTCGAAAGCGGGGGAGTTCCAAACCTAAAGATTTTCTACAGACTCCGAAAAGGGGAGTAGGCTGGTCAGTCCTAATCAAGCGCAATAACCAAGGGGTGATATGCGCAAGCAAGCGTCCAATCGGAAATGCCTCGCGATGCTGGTACCGGTGGCGGTATTCCTCGCAAGTGGGTTCCTCTGGGCCTCGAACGCCTCCGCCGCACCTCCACCCAACGACGACTTTGTAAACGCTGAAGTCCTGACGGGTTTGCCTACATCGACCTCGGGAAGCAACGTCGATGCCACCTTGGAGGTCGGTGAGCCCTCTCACGGACTTGGCGAGGCGGGCAATTCGGTCTGGTACAGCTGGACCGCACCCGCAACTGGCGATGTGGAGGTCGATTTGAACGGCAGTGACTTTGACACCTTTCTCGCTGTCTACACGGGCACGTCGCTGGGATCGCTGTCTCTGGTCGGACAAGACGACAACAGCGGAGGGGGATTGACCAGCAGCCTGAATTTCTCGGCCACTTCGGGCGAGACCTACTCGATCGCGGTCACGGGCCAATCCTGGTGGATTCCGACCCCGGAGGGCGCGAGCCTAACTGTCCAAGCCGGGTCAATCGAACTGGCGATCTATTCCACCTCATCAATTTCCGGCACAGTCACCAATGACCTTGGCGAACCCCTTGGAGACGTTTGCGTGTCGGTCCGTGATCCGCTTAGACATGGGGTGGAATCAACGAAAACCGACCCTGGCGGAAACTATTCGGTCAAAGTACTTGCTCCCGCCAACTACACAGTTCAATACCGGGACTGCGGCTACCACAATGTTTTTGGCGAGTATTACGACGACCAACAGGCCTCAGGCTCCGCCGACCCAATCGCCGTGGTGGTTGGAGCGGACACTTCAGGGATCGACGCCACGCTGACTCGCGCGGGAGCGCTATCGGGGAAGGTGGTAGATAGCTCAACTACGCCCATAGGGAATATCTGCGTGACCATCTACGACTCCAGCGGCGTGGGTAGGGGAGTAGCTGCAACCAACGTTTTCGGGACTTACCTGATTCAGTATCTGGATCAGGGCGACTACCGGCTCGAGTTCAGGGAATGTGACCCCGGTCGAGGACGCGATTTCTTCTTTCCGAGTGTGATTCCGGAGTTTTTCAAAGACAAGCCGGACCTGGCTTCAGCAGACCCGGTTTCAGTCGCTCTGGGAGCCGAGACATCAGGTGTTGATGTCGAGCTCGCCAAGCTGGGATCGTTCTCGGGCAGGGTCACAAACAACCCGCACGGTCTGTCGTCGCAAGTCAATATTGCCGTCTTCGACCGGGACATGATGTTGAAGGGCTTCGGCTATACCGGCTCAACCGGCACCTACCAAATCAACGGACTGGAGACCGGCGAATACCGGGCGTTTTTTTGTAGCAGCATCTCCTACGCATGTATCGGTCTGATCCCGCTCGACGAAAATGCGGCCGATGAGTGGTACCAGGACAAACCCGATTTCGCTTCGGCCACACCGATTGAAGTAACAACCGGAGTCAACACCCCGGGAGTCGACGTCGAATTGGGAACTCCCGACCAGACTCCGCCTCTCGTCGATCCGCCAGACCCACCCGCCGACGCCGGTCCGAGCGCGGCCTGCCTTGCGGCGGAAGGCGATCTGGCTATGGCCAACCGCGCACTCGCCAAGGCTGACAAGCTGCGGAAGAAGGCAAGGATGGTGCGCAAAGATTCGCGGAGACTGCTCAAGAAGGCGCGGAAGTCAGGCAAGCGGGCGAAGGTTGAGATGGCGAAGAAGAAGGCGTTCATGCGGGCGAAGAAGAAGTCCAGGCGAGCTCGCGGCAAGGTCCGTCGGGCCAGGCAGGCGGTCCTGGTCGCAAGAGATGTGATCCCCCGGGTCTGCCTGTAGCTGCCCGGATCAGGTGGCCGCGGCGAGGCGGTGGCAGGCGAAGGTGGACTTCTCGCTCAGCTGAACATCCGGTCTGAACAGGGTCTTCTCTGATCTTCCTCCGGAAGCATGGACATCGGAGACTGGAATCAGGCGGCGGTAGTCATTGAGTGGTTGCGTTCGTACGGCCTTCCCCGGCCCCCGCTATGCCCCTCGGGACGACACCAGGGCCCCCTCTCGCCAGGGGGTTTCTGTGGTTAACGGGCTGTCGCCTCGGATCGAGAAGCAAGTGGCGATCCGTTATCTGGCAGTTGTTTGGTGTCGACGCGAGAGCACTTCACACGGCTCTATCGGCGGAGAAACTGAGGTGCGTGCTGAGAGCACTCAGTACTGGTGCCCTCATAAGACTCGATCTGCGCAGGTACGGCGTCGCTCAATCCCGGCTCCCAGCCTTCCCGGTCAGCCCAGGCAACCGCTTCCTCGACCTCTCCGTAGGTTATGAGCCTGTGCTTGCTCAGCCGTTGTTCAGCAGCACCGAGACAGTCCCGCTTCTGGTGACCGTGGCGAGGTCGGGCCGGTTGTCACCGTTCAGGTCGCCGGACGCGATGTAGAGGGGCAAGGTACCTGCCGCGTAAGGCGATCCATCGGCGGCGGTGAACTTGCCGGTGCCGTCGCCGAGCAGTACCGAGATGTCGCCCCTCTTTGCGTTAGCGGTCGCCATGTCCAGTTCCTTGTCTCCGTTCAGATCACGAATCAAGATCGCCGACGGCTGGGAGCCAACTGTCAGGTCTTTGGGGGCCGGGCTGAAGTTTCCGGAACCGTCCCCGTAAAGCACCGAAACGGAGGTGCCGAACTGGTTGGCGATGGCGGCGTCCTGGTTGCCGTCTGAATTCAGATCAGCCAGGGCAACCGCACCGGGACTGTCGCCGGCCGCAAAGGGGGATCCGGGACCGGGTGCGAAGCCGCCTGTGCCCGTGCCAAGCATTACTCCGAAGCCTGCCGTTTCGTAGGTTGGCACGGCCAGGTCATTCTTTTCGAAGCTTGTGAACCTGCCGATGGCGATGCCGCTTGGCGCGTCGCCGCCGGACATCGGCGATCCCGGGGCATGGCTGAAGCCACCCTTGCCGTCACCGAGCAATATGTCCAGGTTCTTCGGCAGTTCATTAGATGGCACCCGGTGCGTGATCGCGAGGTCGGGCTTGCCGTCACCGTTGAGGTTGCCCATCGCAATTGCCGTTGGCAACGGACTGATTGTCGGCGACGCCGCGGGAGAAGTGGTGAAGGTGCCGTCGTCCTTGCCCAGCAGGACTTTCAGGCCTCCGGCGGCGATCCCGGCAATCAGGTCCGGATTGCCGTCGGAATTCACGTCGCCTGTCTCCAGCGAGCGAGCCCCCTGTCCGAGGTCTATGGGAGATTCGGGCGCCTGCGCGAATGAGCCGGTTCCCGTGCCAAGAAGGACCGAAACGCTGTTTTGCATTCTGTTGGAGACCGCGACATCGGGGATCGGAAGTTTCGTGAAGCGGTTGATCTCTATGCCGGTGGAGATGCTGCCACCGCTCGAAGTCGTGATCGGTGCCCTGAAGAGTGGCGGGTTGGCGCCTTTGATGGAACGATCGTCGCTTGAACTCATTGAGGCTGCGAAGTCGGTCTGGAACAGGACCTGCTTTATCTGGGACTTGACTGTGATTTGGCGCTTCGCCTCGAGCTGACCCCGGCAGTCAGCTTTGCTGGAATACCTGAGAACCCGCTTGCTCTGCCTCTTGTTGAGAAAGGAGTGGTAGTGGTGGGAGATCAACTTTCCACGGGCACCGATACGAAGCCTGCCGAAGCTACGAACCTTCGCCAGCTTCGCACCGTTCGCGCGCTTCAGTTTCACCCGGCTTTTCACCTTCAGGTGGCGACCGGCAAAGCGATCCTGGTCTCTGACATCCGAATGACGGACTCGCAGGTCCACGCGCACCAGGTCCTCGGAGTCCCCTTTGATGTGACAACGAAGGCTGACCGAATCGATCTTCGGTCTGCTTTCAAAGACGCTCCCGGCGGCAGCGGTAGCCGAGGCGGTCTGGCCAACGGCAGCGAGTGACAACAACAAGGCGGTTGCTGTCAGAACCCTTATCAGTCCTGCGATCCTGACCTCCATGGATCTCCTGTCTGCCGTCTTGCCGGAATTGGCCGCGCTTGGCCAATGCCAATCACGGTTGTCACATTAGTAACAACACTAACACCGCCATAAGTTTCGGCAGGGGCCGATCAGGCCCTATGCAGCGATCAGGTCGTCGATCTGTGCGACAGCGGCCTTGATGCCCTCTTCCATGCCCATTTCGATTAGTTCTTCCATCGCTTGAATTGAGCTGTAAGTGGAATGGATCGTCATCCTCGCCAGACCGGGGTCTACGTCCTAACTGGGCCCGACCCAGAGGGCCCCAGGTCTCAACGCATCTATATAGGTGAGGCCGACAGTCTCAAGTCGCGACTTGACTCGCACCAAAAGGAAAAGGATTTTTGGACTCAAGGGTTCTTGCTCACCACCAAGGTTGATCGCCCTGGCAAAGGAAGCAGACAACGCCACATTGGACAATGGAACTGCGCCAGTCCCATCATTTCCAAGCGAGCCTGAGGTGGCAGAAATGGAGACCTACCTTGACAACGCGCTCCCACTATTTCCCATAGTAGGTATCAACTTTTTCGAGGCCGCAGAATCAGAGCCAGTTCCAGCGTCGGACTCTTCGAGAACCGGGAAGCACTAGATGCGTTTCGCGAAACCGAACTCGCCCAGACGATCCCCACCGCATACGAGGCGACGGAGGTCCGCCCGGAAATCTACGAAGTGCTCTAGGTGGATTCAACCGGTCGACGCAACACCGGTTTGTTCGATCGAGCATAGATGCTCGTTGAGTGCTTCAGCAGGCGTCCCCCAT
>JAENXK010000139.1 GCA_016649615.1 Thermoleophilia bacterium | reverse complement strand
GTCACTTCCTCTTCGGAACCGTCGATCCCGGCGTCGCGGAACTCGACCAGGACCCGCATCGGCCCGGCGTCGGCCTTGGCCAGGTGTCCGGCCTCGGCCTTGCTCAGCCGGCTCTCTTTGACCTCGTCGAAGGCGAGCTGAATCGCGGCATAGCCGTCACGATCCGGCTTGCGGATCGCGGTGACCGGGCATGGTCCGGCTTCGACCACGGTGACCGGCACGACTTCGCCGTCTTCCCTGAAGATCTGGGTCATGCCGAGCTTTTTGCCGAGGATCGCCGACATGGATGCCTAGAGACGGATCTCGATGTCGACGCCGGCCGGCAGCGAATCGAGCCGCTGCAGCGAGTCGACGGTCTTCGGGGTCGGCTGTTTGATGTCGATCAGGCGCTTGTGAGTCCTGATCTCGAAGTGCTCACGTGAGTCCTTGTCCTTGAACGGCGAGCGGATCACGCAGTAGATGTTGCGCTCCGTCGGCAGCGGAACGGGTCCGGATACGGAAGCCCCGGTGCGTTCGGCGGTGTCGACGATCTCGCGGGCGGCACGATCGATTGCATCGTGGTCGTAGGCCTTGAGTCGAATCCTGATTTTCTGTGCGGCTATGGCTGCCACTTGGGCTTCTCTTGTTACTTTCTCGTTCTGTGGGCGTGATCCAGCTCTCGCCGGCATCCCGCTGATGTCAAGGTCCCCCGCCGCCTGCGCGGTTTCCGGAAAATCCGGGCCATCCGCGTGGTTCGACTAACTGGGGTACTTCAAAGGTCGTATCTGATTTTCTTCTACTGCGCCCGCCCTGGAGAGGCGGGATTCGGGACGGGCCAAAGACCCGCCCCCAGCGGAGCTTTCGTTACTCGATGATCTCGGAAACGACTCCGGAACCGACCGTCCGGCCACCCTCACGGATGGCGAAACGGAGGCCCTGCTCCATGGCGATCGGCTGAATCAGCTCGATCGACATCTCGATGTTGTCACCTGGCATGACCATTTCCGTGCCCTCGGGCAGGTTGGCGACGCCGGTCACATCGGTGGTGCGGAAGTAAAACTGCGGCCGGTAGCCCGAGAAGAACGGGGTGTGACGCCCGCCTTCTTCCTTCTTCAGGCAGTAAACCTCGGCCTTGAACTTGGTGTGCGGCGTGATCGAACCGGGCTTGCAGAGAACCTGGCCACGCTCGATCTCCTCACGCTTGGTGCCGCGGAGCAGGCAGCCGACGTTGTCACCGGCCAGACCCTCGTCGAGGATCTTGCGGAACATCTCGACTCCGGTGACGGTGGTGGTCGTGGTGTCGTTGATGCCGACGATCTCGACCTCGTCACCGGTGTTCACCTTGCCCTGCTCGATACGGCCGGTGGCGACGGTTCCGCGACCGGTGATCGAGAAGATGTCTTCGACAGGCATCAGGAACGGCTTCTCGAGCTCACGCTCGGGCTGCGGGATGTAGCTGTCCAGGGCCTCGCCGAGTTCGACGATCTTGGCCTTGAAGTCCTCGTCGCCCTCGAGCGCCTTCAGCGCAGAGCCGGTGATGATCGGCGTGTTGTCGCCGTCGAAGTCGTACTCGTTGAGCAGGTCACGGACCTCTTCTTCGACCAGCTCGATCAGCTCGTCGTCGTCGACCTGGTCGACCTTGTTGAGGAAGACCACGACGTGCGGGACGTTGACCTGGTGGGCCAGCAGGATGTGCTCACGGGTCTGCGGCATTACGCCGTCAGCCGCGGAGACGACCAGGATCGCGCCGTCCATCTGGGCGGCACCGGTGATCATGTTCTTGACGTAGTCGGCGTGGCCGGGGCAGTCGACGTGGGCGTAGTGGCGGGCCGGGGTCTCGTACTCGACGTGAGAGGTCGCGATCGTGATGCCGCGCTCCTTTTCCTCGGGAGCGTTGTCGATGTCGGCGAAGCTCTTGGCCTCGGTCTCGCCCTCACCGGAAAGCGTGTTGGTGATCGCTGCCGTCAGCGTGGTCTTGCCATGGTCGACGTGACCGATGGTTCCGACGTTTACGTGCGGCTTATCGCGCTCGAACTTCTCCTTGGACATCGCTCTCCTTAAACCTTTCTCTGTTCTTCTCTGTGGTCTCTTTGATTTTGCGTCTGATTGAACTGCTAAAGCTTGTTGGTCGGCTCGGCTGGCTTACCCGCAACCGGGCGAACCTCAGAAATATAGCCATTTGGCCTGCGCGAGGTTGCCTGACCCGTCAGGCCACTCCTGCGCCGGTGCCGGATCGGCTCTCGGCGATCTCCTCGGCGATGCTGGCCGGCACCTCTTCGTAACGTTTGAACTGCATCGTGTAGGCGGCCCGGCCCTGGGTCGATGACCTCAGGTCGGTGGCGTAGCCGAACATCTCGCTGAGCGGAACGTAAGCCTGGACGGCGAGTGCGTTGCCGCGCCGTTCCTGCCCCTGAACCTTGCCGCGGCGACGGGAAAGATCGCCGATCACGTCCCCGAGGTAGTCCTCCGGAGTGATCACCTCAACCGCCATGATCGGCTCGAGCAGAGCCGGGCTGGCCTTGCGGGCACCCTCCTGGAGCGCCATCGAGCCGGCGATCTTGAAGGCCATTTCCGAAGAGTCGACGTCGTGGTATGAGCCGTCGATCAGTTCGACCTTGACGTCAACCAGCGGGTAGCCCGCCTTGACGCCGTTCTCAAGCGCCTCACTGATCCCCTGCCTGACCGCCGGGATGTACTCGGTCGGGATGACCCCGCCCTTGATCTTGTTGTCGAAGATGAAACCTTCGCCGGGAGCCGGCTCGATGTTGATCACCGCGTGGCCGTACTGGCCGCGGCCACCGGTCTGGCGGGCGAACTTGGCGTTCACCTTGTCGACCCGCTTGCGGATCGTCTCGCGGTAAGCGACCTGCGGCTTGCCGACGTTGGCGGCCACGTTGAACTCGCGGATCATGCGGTCGACCAGCACCTCGAGGTGCAGCTCGCCCATGCCGTGGATCAGGGTCTGGCCGGTCTCTTCGTCTGACTCGATCTTGAAAGTCGGGTCTTCCTCGGCCAGCCGCTGCAGCGCGGTACCGAGTTTTTCCTGGTCGGACTTGGTCCTGGGCTCGATCGCGACGGCGATCACGGTGTCGGGGAAGTCCATGCTCTCAAGCTCGATCGGGGCGTCCGGAGCCGAAAGGGTGTCACCGGTGCCGGTCTGCTTAAGGCCGACTCCGGCGCAGATGTCGCCTGAATAGACCCGCTCGATCTCCTCACGGGAGTTGGCGTGCATCATCAGGAGGCGGCCGATCCGCTCGGTCTTGCCGGTGGTCACGTTGACTACCCGGCCGCCGGCTTCGAGCGTGCCGGAATAAACGCGGAAATAGGTCAGCTTGCCCACGTAGGGGTCTGACATGACCTTGAAGGCCAGGGCGGAGAACGGGCCGTCGTCGTCGGCCGGGCGGGTGGCATGCTCGCGCTCGTCGGCGCCTTTGGCCATCGGCAGCATGCCTTCGACCGGGGGAACCTCGAGCGGGGAAGGCAGCAGCGCGACGATGTTGTCGAGCAGCGGCTGCACGCCCTTGTTTTTGAACGATGAACCACACAGGACCGGAGTCACGGTGATCGCCAGGGTCGCTTCCTTGAGGGCCTGCATCAGCAGTTCCTCGGAGATCTCCTCTTCGGCGAGGTACATCTCCATCAGCTTGTCGTCATGGTCGGCGCACGACTCGACCAGCTCGGCCCGGTAGGCCTCGGCCTGCTCCTTCATGTCCTCGGGAACGTCGATCACATCGATCTCTTCGCCGAGGTCGTCCTTGTAGACGGTGGCCTTCATCGTGATCAGGTCGATGATCCCCTCAAACTCGCCTTCGGCACCGATCGGCAACTGGATCGGCACGGCGTTGGCCCCGAGCCGCTCCTTGATCGTGCGGACCGACATGTAGAAGTCGGCGCCGGTGCGGTCCATCTTGTTGATGTAGGCGATGCGCGGGACCGCGTACTTGTCGGCCTGGCGCCAGACGGTCTCCGACTGGGGCTCGACTCCGGCGACCGAGTCGAAAACGGCGATCGCGCCGTCGAGCACGCGCAGTGAACGCTCGACCTCGACCGTGAAGTCGACGTGGCCGGGGGTGTCGATGATGTTGATCCGGTGGTCGAGCCACTCGCACGCGGTGGCGGCCGAGGTGATCGTGATGCCCCGCTCCTGCTCCTGCTCCATCCAGTCCATGGTCGCGGCGCCCTCGTGAACCTCACCGATCTTGTGGGTTCGGCCGGTGTAGTAGAGGATGCGCTCGGTCGTCGTCGTCTTGCCGGCGTCGATGTGAGCCATGATCCCGATATTGCGGGTCTTTTCTAGGGTGAAGGAGCGAGCCATTTTCTCTCTGGGTGTTCGAGGTTTCCGGATGGATCGGTGCCTGGGCCGGGGAGCCGGAATGACTCCGGGCCATAAAAAAGCCCCGCAGCTTGCGAGGCGTGCCCGAGCGACGGACGACTATACCAGAGCCGGAGGGCTCAAACCGGCCGCCGATGCCCGGGAACCGCATCCGCGGCGGGCCCGGACCACATCCATCGCAAGGGGTAACCTGCGAGACCGGACGGCACCGCCGAGATCCAGGACGGCACCCGCCGAATCACTGCCCCGCGGAGATAGAGATTTTGGATCCGAAAAAACCCGGTGGAAAAAAAGAAGAACCCGGCAGCGATGACTCGCCCGACC
>JAENXK010000229.1 GCA_016649615.1 Thermoleophilia bacterium | reverse complement strand
GGGGTTACCGTGATCTTCAACTACACCGAGCAGTTGCTCCAGGTACCACCGGAAGTAACCGTCCACACCTCGAACCCTGCCGTGGACCTGCTGTTCGCCCTCTACTTCTACCTTTCCTGAATCAAGTTGCCCGATTCCGGCCTGCTCGATCTCAACGCTGTCCGTGATGTCTTCGAGGACTCGCGGGACTTCACGATCGGTCTCGAGGAGGAATTCGCGATCGTCGATCCCGGGTCGCTCGATCTGGCCGACCGCTTCCCCGAACTCCTGGAGGCGGCCCGTACCGATCCGGTGCTCGCCGATTCGGCGGCCGGCGAGCTGATCGCGTCCGAGATCGAGATCCGGTCGGGCCGTTCCGAATCAATGTCGGAGGCTGTCGAGCGGCAGGCCGACCGGCGGACCCGGCTCTTCCGGGTGGCCCGCGAGCGCGGCGCTTCGCTGGTCTCGATGGGCACCCATCCCTGGGCCGACTACCTCGACCAGGAGATCATCCGCACGCCTCACTACCAGCGGCTCAAAGAAGACCTCGGCTGGGTCGCCCAGAGGAACAACACGTGGAGCCTTCACGTTCACGTCGGGATCCGCGGTGCCGACCGGGCGATCAAGGTCTGTGACTGGCTGCGGGAACAGTTGCCGATCCTGCTGGCGGTATCGGCGAATTCGCCGTTTCTCGACCGGCGTGATACCGGCCTGGCCTCTGTCCGGACGGAGATCTTCACCCGGACCTTCCCGCGCTGCGGGGTGCCGGAGCGGTTCGGCGACTGGAGCGAATACGCCGACTTCATCGAGACCCTGAAGAAGGTCGGTTCGGTGGTCGAGGCGACTCAGCTCTGGTGGAGTGTCCGGCCCCATCACGCTTTCGGCACGGTTGAAGTCAGGGTCTGTGACGCCCAGGCGAGCGGCCCCGAGTCAACCGCCCTGGCGGGACTGATCGCCGCGGTGGTGGTCCAGGCGGCGCTCGATCTCGATTCGGGTGCTCGCAAAGGCGCCGAACCGTTGCGCGACCGGGAGATTGAGGAGAACTTCTGGCGGGCGATCCGCTACGGGATGGACGGCAAGCTGATCGACTTCAGGGTCGGTCGCGAGATCGAGGCCCGCAGGGCCCTCGACGAGCTTCTCGAGTGGACCGGCCCGGCCCGCTCCGAGCTCGGGATCGAGGTCGACCTGCCGGCCGAAAACGGGACTCAGCGATTCAGGCGCATGGCTGAAGAGGGCCGGTCGATCGAGGAGGTCTACCGGGCGGTCGCGGCCGAGACCGATCTCAGCTTCGGGGGGCCGGTGGCCGCGGCTGAATAGGATGGAAACAACATGAGCGATCAGCCGAACGACACCAGTCAGCCCAGACCAGACCAGCCGGCCCCGGACCAGCCCGGCCCGGCGCCGGAGGAGGGCGGCCCCGATTCTGGCGGCCCGCCGCCACTCACCGAGGCCGAGCAGGAGATGCTCGAGCAGCAGATGAGCGAGATCCGGGTCGAAGACCTGCTCACCCAGACCGTTGCCAGCGTGCTCAACCTGAGCGCCCGCAGGATCGTCAAAGAAGACGAAATTGATCTCGACCAGGCGAGGACCGGGATCGAGGCCGTCCGGGCCCTGGTCGCCCTGCTGCCGAGCGAGGTCGGCGAAGCGGTCCGCGAGCCGCTCAGCCAGGTCCAGATGCTTTACGCCCAGCGAAGCGGGGCCGCAGGCGAAGCCGGCCCGGGAGAACCCGGAGTGGGCGAGCCAGGCGCCGCGGGGGCCGAACCGTCCCCGGGTCCTGCGACCGATTCTCCGGGCCCGGGGCAGTCCGAACCGGCTGACAAGGGTTCGGGCTCGGGTCTCTGGACCCCGCGCGGAAG